>DATEMN010000162.1:0-22691 GCA_035275565.1 Pseudonocardiaceae bacterium
GTCACGGCGGCCACGTCGTCGGCTTCCGGCCATTCCCGAGTGGTCGGGTGGTTGCCGTAGCGGCGTCGCTGCAACGCCTCCCGGGCGATCACCCGCGGCTTGGAGCGGCTCACCACGAGCCGCTCGACCAGGCGGGCCCGCTCCCGGGCCACCTCGGCGCTGTCGTACGAGGCCGAGGTCAGCGCGTCGCCGAGCACGTCGAGAAGCACGTCTAGCTTCGTGGCCAGGGCGGACCCCCGTACCGCCAAGCGTTCCGGGTCCACCCCGGCCACCAGGTCACCGCCGACTACGGCCAGTGCGCGGTCGACGGCGAACCGGTCCCGCCGCGGCGTGCCGAGCAACAGCGTGTCGGCCAGCAACTCGGCACGGGCCGGGTGGGTGCGATGCGTGCCACCGAACGGGATCTCCAGACGCAGCTCCACCATCGGCACCGCGGGCCGCTGCACCGCGATCACCCGCAGCCCGTTGTCCAACACGGTGTCCACCGCGGACAGTGCGCTGGGGGCACGCGTCGAGCCCAGCGGTGGCAGCGGACGCGGCCCCATCTCGGTGCTGCCGATCTGCTCGGCACTGCGGTGCAGCATCACGCCTCCTGTCCGGGCACGACACGGTCGTTCGTGGGTTCGAGTATCAGCACCGCACGGGAGTCCGGCCGCAGCGTGGCGGCCGCGCTCGCGATCTGCTCGGGCTCCACCGCAGCCACCAGAGCCGGTAGCTCAGCGACCAGCTCGGCGCGCCCGTACAACAGCTCGAAGGCGCCGATGGCCAGTGTCCGAGACACCAGCCGGTCGTGTTCGCGGAACAGGGTGGCGGCCCACCGGGCGGTGATCCTGCTCAGCTCATCGGGGTCCGGGCCGTCCGCGGCAAGCCGAGCGAGCTCCTCGTCGGTCGCCGCGAGTACCCGGTCGGCGTCCACGGTGGGCGGATGGATCGCGGTGACGGTGAAGGTATCCGGATCGCGGGCGTCCAGCGGCGCACCGAACAGCCCACATCCGACGCTGATATCCGTCACCAGCTCGTCGATGTGCACCAGGCGCTGCTCGAGGCGGGAGGAGTCACCGTCGGAGAGCACTGCGGCGAGCATCTCGTAAGCGATGTAGCCGCCGAGGTCGACGCTCGGGTCGGGCATCCGGTAACCGATGGCCAATGCTGGCCGCGGGGCGAGCGGATCGGGTTGGCGCTGCCGGCGCTCGCGATCCGGTGGTGGCTCGGCGAACGACGGCCGGACCGGAACCGGACGGGCCGGAACGTCATCGAAATGCCGGCTCACCAGCTTGAGGGCATCGTCCACGTCGAGGTCCCCAGCCACTGTGAGCACCGCGTTCCCCGGTGCGTAGTAGGCGTCGAAGAACGCTGCGCAATCATCCACCGTGGCCGCTTCGAGTTCGGAGAAGTCACCGTACCCGTTGTGCGCGTTGGGGAAGGTGTCGTAGAGCACCGGTGGCAGCGTGATCCACGGAAATCCGCCGTAGGGCTTGTTCAGCACATTGAGCCGGATCTCCTCTTTGACCACGTCGACCTGGTTACGCAGGTTGTCCACGGTGATCCGTGGCGCCCGCATCCGATCCGCCTCCATGAACAGCGCGCGCTCCAGTGCCCCCGAGGGCACGACCTCGTAATAGTCGGTGTAGTCGGGATGGGTGGAGCCGTTGAACGTGCCACCCGAGGACTGCACGTGGCGGAAGTGCGCGAGCTTCTCCAGGCTCTCGCTGCCCTGGAACATCAGATGCTCGAAGAGGTGCGCGAAGCCGGTGCGGCCTTCCGGCTCGGAGCGGAACCCGACGTCGTAGTGCACACCGACGGCAACCACCGGAGCAGACCGGTCCGGAGCCAGTACGACCCGCAACCCGTTGGACAGTGTTTCTCGGTACAGCTCGACAGTGGGCAAAGGGATACCGGACATGGATCCACCCTACGGGTGGCTCAGCTGCGGTGGCCGCGCAGCCGCCAGGCCAGGAGCGCACCGGCGATCCCGGCGACTGCGACACCGATCGCGCCGATGCGCTGGGCATCCGCCGTCGCGGCCGGCACCCCGGTCCCCGGCAGGTGCGCTACCACGTCCCCCGAGGGCGACGAGCCGGACACTTCGACGGTCAAGACCTCACCAGGTTGGTGGCCGCACCCGTCCAGCCGGGCCGGTACGACACGGCCATCGAGCAGCTCGATGCGCACCGAGTCCTGGGCATCGGACGGACCGCACTGCACCGCCTGCACCACGGTGGCGCGAGCGACCTGGATCTCGCCACGGGCGGGTGGCCAAAGCAGCCATCCCAGCCCCATCGCCAGCGCAAGGACCATCGCTCCCACTGCGCCGATGAAATGGGGGCCGAGGGGATTGGGGACGGTGTTGCGCCCGGTCACCGATGCATCGTAGCTGGGCTGAGCGGCCGCCCTGGCGGAACCGGATCACGCACAACACCGGCCGGGATTTACCGGCGTTGGAGGCCGATCTCGACACCACCGGCCTCCAACGTGTCCAGCCCGAAAGCTTCTACGGGGCCCAGCGCTCCTGGTCCGGACACACCGTGCTCGGCAGCCCGCTGCGCGCCCCAGGCGAGCAGGTCCGCGGTGAGCTGGTATGGCTCGCCGGACACCAGATGGACCTCGGCCAGCGTGCTCCCAGAGACGTCATAGACGGTGCCGATGAAGTGCGGGACGACCCGTGCCAGGGCGACCGAATCCGGCTCTGGCGCGACCCACCGCACCGCGACATCCCCGATCCTGCGTACCAGCCACCGGGCTCCGGGCAACCGCAGCAGCGCCGGGGTGACCCGGGAGGACAGCTGCAGTGCGCGGGTCGCGGATCCGAACCAGCCTAGGTAGACGTCGACCTCGGGCACACCCCGCCGACCAGCGAGCCGCGGCAGCGCGTAATGCTCGGTGGAACCGATGGTCAGCGCCGGGCGGTCCCGTCCCTCCAGGGGAAATGTCCGCATCCGCGACCCGGTGGGTTCCACCCGGATCCCCTCGCGCCAGCTGAACGCCTGTTCTGTCGCCACTCCGGCAAACGAGGCGAAGGTGCCCCGGCTGAATACCTGGACCCGACCGACTCCGGTGATCAGGTAGCCGACCTCGACCCGGTGCACCGCGTCACCGCCTCGCCGCAGGGCGAGGGCGCCGACCAGGTTGCCGGGCACGTAGTCGTGACCGAACGCGGTGAGCAGGCTGGCCCCGGTCTGCTCGGCGAGCGGACCGAACTCCTCGAACACCCGACGGATGAACGGGGGCTCACCGGTGGAGTCGAAGTAGATCGCTCCCGCGTCGACGGCCGCCCGCAGCGCGGGTTCGCCCAGCCGCACGAACGGCCCGACGGTGCTGACCAGCACGTCACCCCGGCCGATCAGAGCCCGTACCGACGCGGTGTCACTGACGTCGGCGGTCACCACATCGAGCTCCCCGAGCCACCCCGCCACCGAAGCGAGTTTGGTGGCACTGCGCCCAGCAAGCACCGGCCGCAAGCCACGGCGCACCATCGCCTCCGCGGTACGGCGGCCGGTGTAGCCGGTCGCGCCGAACAGCACAATTCTCGCAGTCATGATCCTGAGGCTAGTACCAGTTTTCGGGCTAGTCTGTCCGCAGCGCGCGGGCTAGCTCGGCGCGACTGGTGATGCCCAGCTTGGCATAGGCATTCGCCAGGTGAGCCTCGACAGTCCGGACGGACAGCACCAGTCGCTCGGCAATGGCCTGGTTTTTCATGCCCTGCACGACTAAACTAGCAACTTCACCCTCCCGGGTGGTCAGAGGTCGCGGTGCCAATTGCTCCAAGGCCGGTGTGCGGATCATCTCGCACGACCGGGCCAGGCTGGCGGCCCGGGCCGTGGAGGCGGCTGCTCGACGCCGATCGCCGGCCCGCTGATGAGCCGCGGCGGCGTGTGCGGCGGCGTCGGTGGCCAGCAGCCGTGCCCCCATCGCCTCGAACTCGGCGGCTACCTCGTCGAGCGATTCACCGGCACCGGCGGCCGAGGCGTCGGCGTGCGCACTGAAGGCGGCCACCAGCGGACCATCGACCTGGCCAGCCAAGTGGCGCAAGCGCCCGGTCACCTGCCCGGCGCGGCCCAGACGGACCACGGTGTGCAGGGCCTGCGCCTCCACGGCCCGCTGGCCCATACCGGCCGCCACCGACGCCGCCCGCAGCGCCCGGTCGGTCGCCTGGGAGACGCGATGGTCAGCGGCCGCCTGCCATGCCTCGGCCAGCAGGAACTCGGGCTCGAACACCGCACAGTGGCGCCCCGCAGAATGGCGTCCCGGAGAACGATGCCCAGGAGAAAGGTATGCCAAAGAATTCTGTCCCATAACATCGGACCCAGAAGAATCGTATGCCGAAGAATTGTAAGTGTACGCAGCGCCGTTACCGTCCAGCAGACGCCGGGCGGCCGTGGGATCGCCGAGCTGAGCGTACGTTTGAGCCAACAGTGCGATGCACAGCTGCTCGAAGCCACCTGGGTCACGCTCACCCAGACCAGCCACGCCCTCGGCTAACCAACGGATCGCGGTGCGCGGATGCCCTGCGGCCAGCGCCGCCCAACCGACATGCGCGGCGGCCAGGGCGTCTCCAGCCCACTGCGCTTGACCCATACACCATTGGTGCAGTTCGACAGCCCGGGCCTGGGCCTCATCGACGCGCCCTGCCAGCAACAACGCCGACAGCTCAGCATGCGCCAGGGTCTGCCTGCACAGTGCCATCTCCGGCTCAGTCGTACAGCGGGTGAGCGCCGCCCAACCGGCCGTCACGGCCGACAGCGCTTCTGCTGTGCGGCCCTGAGCGGCCAATCCCGCGCCAGCGGCGCTGGACGCCCAGACCACCGTCTCCGCACTGGCTCCCTCCGACGCCAGGATCTCGCCGCCGGACTCCGCGGCCTGCTGCGGCCGTCCCGCGAAGAACGCCAGGACACCGTGAACCGCGCTGGTGCGCCGGCAGGTCTCGTTGTCGACAGCATCGGCCGACGCCTTGTGCAGCATGCCTTCGGCCTTCGCCACCTGACCAAGGCCGAAGAAGAGGTTCAGCGCCCGGACCACCGCCAGCCGAGACCGGTCCTCCGCCGAGGTGGCGAACGGCGCGGTCACGGCCGCTACCTGCTCAGCCTCGTCGGGCTGACCCTGCCAGCGCACCGCCTCCAGCAACGCCAGGTGCGCCCGCACACCGTCTCGACCGTCGCTGCCATCGATCGCCGCGCGCGCCATGCGCGCGGCGATATCATGATCGAGTAGCGCGTTGGCGTGCACCGCGGCCTCGGCCAACAGGCTGGCGTGCGCACCAGGCTGGTCACTGTCCAGCAGCAGCGTACCGGCCCGCAGCAGATCATCCTGGCGCTTCCAGGGCAAGTGGGCGTTGGCCAGCCGGCGGCGCAGCCGGCATGCCTCGGCCTCAGGCAGCTGATCTCGCACCACCGTGGCGTAGATCGGGTGGGCCAACCACACCTCGGCCCGCCAACCACTGTTCACCACAGTAACCAGACCGCGGCGCTCCAGTACCGCGACGACCTCGGGATTGATCAGACTGGCCACCCGGCCTAGGCCCAGCGGCTCGTCGGTGGCCAGCAACTCCAGAGCGGTTCTCTCGTCGGCACCGAGTCCGCCCAGCTGGGCCTGGACGATCTCACGCAGACGCGGCGTGGGCTCTATTCGCCCCTCCCACCGCCACACCCCGTCGCGTATCTGCAGCCGACCCGTCTCACACCCACCCTCGACGAGCTCGCGAAGGAACAGGACATTCCCGCGGGTGGCGCGCCACAGCCGCTCGATGGTCCGGCTGTCCACGACGCCACCAAGCGCACCGGTGACCAGCCGATCCAGCTCCAGTCGCGGCAGCTGCTGCAGCTCCAACCGATCGGCCAGCCCGTTCTTCCACAGTGTGACCACCGGATCCGGAGCGGGTTCCCCGGTCCTTACGGTCAACACCAGACACGCTGCGCGGGTCAGGGCCAGCTGATGCACCAGGGTCACTGACAGCTCATCGAGCAGATGCGCATCGTCGATCCCCACGATCAACCGGTGGCCCTTGCTTTGGTCGGCAATCGCGGCACCCGCGCGCTGCAGCAACGTCAACGGGTCAGAAGCGGTACCCAAGGACGGAAGCAGGTGGGCTACCGCACCCAACGGAATCGCCGCCGCCGCGCTCGTCCCCGCCGCCCAGCGGGTCGAACGACCGCTACGCTTGGCCGCAGCCAACGCCTCCCGGGCGAGCCGTGTCTTGCCGACCCCCGCCGGACCCGCAACAACAACACTACGTGGTTCCGTACCGATCATACGCTCAGCGATGAACTGCAACTCTGAGTCACGGCCCATGAGCGTCCAGGAATCCGCCCTCATAGCTGACCCGGCCAACGCACTCGGCATCCCGCGCTGGTCCGGGGCGCCGCTAGTGGCCCGGTACAAACAGCCGACAGCCCTTGTCCTCTGTGACACATTGGCTACGCCCCCCCGCGTCGCGCCAATAGCTGACGAACTACCCCCAGCGATCAGCATATGCTAACCGTGACGAGATCGCCAAGGTTGATATGTCCAAGAAGTTGAGATATTGAAGAGTGTCGGGATACGTGACCTCGACATCGTAACCGCGCGTGTTCAGACAGTGACATTCCGCTCGACTTCTTCAGGTACCGCTTGATTCAGACCGATCACCGAACAATACTCGGGCACTTACTTACGGTGATTCCCGAGCGATCGATGAGACCCCAGAGGTCTGTTGGCGGGTGATGTTCGGGGTGCCGCGATAGCGCAGCACTGAGACACCACTGGTCTGCGCGGCCAAGGCGCCGCTGACCGTCACGGTGGCGTGGCTGGTCCCGGACAGCACGACGTCGAGGTTGCGCACAGCCAGATCGCCCAGTCGCAACCGGCTGGTGCCTGACCCGTTGAGCTGGAGGTCTCCGGCCTGTCCAGACAGCGCCAGGGTGGCGGCCCCGGACGCGGCGGCCTGCAGTCGATCGACCTGGATGGGGCCGGTGACCTCACTGGTCCCGCTGGCGACCAGGTGCAGCGCCGGACCCGCCGGTGCCGAGACCAGGACGACCCGGCTGACACCGCTGGTGACAAGCCGATTCAAGTGTCCCACGGTGACCTGGGCAGTCAGGGTGGCGTCGCGGACCTGGGTACCGGGAGTAAGCCCAAGCCGGAGCTGACCAGAGGCCACCGTGGTCTGGACCTGATCGGTAAGGTTGTCATCCATCGTGATGGTCGCCTGCTCGGACCCGCCGATGCTCAGCTGAACCACGAAACCGGCCCCGACCACCACCGAGTCAACCCCGGACAAGCCGATCGACCGATTGGTCAGACGCCCAGAACCGATGACCGAACCAGCATTAGGGTAACTGCCGCCCGGGGCCCCATCAGCGCCATCGACACCGGGTGTCCCATCAGCGCCGTCGGCACCGGGCGCGCCGTCAGCACCGTCGGCGCTGCCCCCGTCACCGCCGTACCCATTGCCGCCGCTACCACCATGGCCAGCACCGCCATCGCCCCCTGTGCCGCCGTCCCCACCACGACCGCCATCCGCGCTGCCACCCTGGCCGCCATATCCGTTCCCGCCGGAGTCGGTACCGCCGGTACCGACTCCGGTCGAGGTGCCCAGACAGCCAGCCAGCAGCACCACCGCCGCCAGCACCGCCGCCACCCGCAGCAGCCGGCTGGCTGCGCGAAGCACCCCACCGTCCGGGAAGGTGGCGGCATCGTCCACTACGACCTCCTCACGCGCAACCGAGCTGGTCCCCAGCGGCCCAAAACCCACCGTAACGGGCCGTGCATGATCATTCCCAACAGCAGCGCCGACCCCACCCATGGCAACAGCAACAAAACAATTTGGATCACACCCAAGGTAGTCTCGGCCACGCTGCCAGCCGCTGCCGCCGCACCGGTCAACATCCCCAACTCTAACAACCTCTCCCACACCACCGGCAACACCTGCGGCACGACGATAAGTAAACCGATCACCCAGTACAATATCGCCGGCACCACAATCAGCACCCACAGGGTGATCGTCCGACGAACCCACGGCTTGAGCTCTACTACCCGAGGATGCGTCCCTCGCCCTGGCACCATGCTCAGCAACACCGGTCCCAACCGGGAGAACAGATCCGGCACCCCGATCAGATCGCTGAGGATGTAATACCCATCCAGCCGGATCATCGGCAAGAACTGGGTCGCGGTCTCGATGTGCAGAAACACGATCGCCACCAACAACCAGGGTGACCCCGTGACCAGATAGCCCAGGCTCATCCCGGCGATGAAAATCGCATTGAAATAAACTCCACCCAGGTCGGTTCGCAGCCGACCCGCCCGGCTCAGCCGATAGGAGTCCGTCACTGTGCTGTAGAGCGCAGGCCACACCAGATACAACCCGAAACCCATCTTCCCCGGCCGCGCACCACCATACCGGCACGCGCTGACATGCCCAAACTCATGAAACACCGCCGACGCCAGAATCATCCCCAACACCAGCAACGTCAACGCCGGCTGATACACCAACGCCAACGCACTGGGTACCACCTGTCCCAGGCCACCCTGGGCGATAATCACCACATCCACCGCGACGAATATCGCCAACGCAGACAGGATCACGGGCGGCCAGAACATCGGCCTGAAGATCCCCGCAATGCCCCACACCGCCCGCTCAGGCACCACCCCCACCCGGAACTTCAACGCCAACAGCGGATCCGACTTCACCTTCCTCGGCACCGCCCCGTCGCCCTCCGCCGCGCCGGGATCCGCCGCCATGATCCCCACCGGCCGCAACCGGTTCTCGATCAGATACGACACCTGCTCAGCCGACACCGCCCGACCGAACTCGACACTCAACAGCGCCGCCACCTGCACCAGGTCACGCCGACCATCCAGACTCGACGCCAGCAGATACAACAACCGAGGCAGCTGGATAACCTGACCGTCATCCCGGCAGACAATATACCGAGGCTCCTGAAAACCAGACCCCTGATACTCTCCGATCAGCTCAACCCCTTCCGCCAATCGCGGCACCCCGGCCACCACGACGTCGACAACACCGGCCGACTCCACCCCCACACGCTCTGCGTCGATGACCCCTCCCCGACTCGAAACCCCATTGCGACTCTACCGGATTTGCGCCTCTAACGAATTCCAGACCCACGCCGAAAGACGTCGCGAATGGCATTGCCTCACGCTGCACCACTACATGCTACCGCCACCCGACGCACGCGGCCGACTTGTCGCTACTTAGTTTCTCCAGCCCCGTTGCGTAGAACCATGTCCTACCGACCACGTTCACCACCGCATTGCGTAAATTGCGGGAGGGCGGCCGCGGTCCGGCCCCCCTCCCGCCACAGCACGCGACCAGGTGATCGCCCAGCGATATCAGCGCGGCTCAGCTGTAAGCGGCTCCGCCGGCACCACCGAGACCGCCGCCGCCCGCGCCGCCTACACCGGAACCGGCATAGTTGGTCTGATCGCCGAACAAGTTGATGTTGATGAGGTTGGCACCGAGGCCGCCCCGACCGGTGCCACCCGGGCCGCCCAGGCCACCTTCGCCGCCACGGCCGCCACCGGCGGCGCTGAACAGCGAAAGGACGGTACGGGCCGGCAGCAGCTCCGCGTGCTGCCCCTCGAGTTCGGCAAAGCTCAGTGCGTCAGACATAGAATCCCCCTAGGAAAGGTGGTCCCGGTGTTCCCCGGGACTGCGAACACCTCATCGGTGGCAGTGCCGACTCGGTTACCACATACCCTGCCTACGGCGACGTCTCGTGGCAATCAGTAGTTGCACTTAACTCTATCGAGTGAGACCCCCTTAGTCCGAACGAGGAGGGGTGACCGATCCAGCCACCCCTCCTCGCGCACCTTGCTTACTCGATCAGGTGGCCGCCTTGCGACCCAGCCCCACTCAGCTGGCGACAGCTCCGCCGGTACCACCACCAGCGCTACCGCCAGCACCACCGAGGCCGTCACCGGCACTGTTGGTCTGGTCGCCGAACAGGTTGATGTTCAAGAGGTTCAGGCCGAGGCCGCCCCGGCCGACGCCGCCGGTGCCACCTTCGCCACCGTTGCCGCCACGACCGCCGCCACCACCAGCGCTGAACACCGACAAAACAGTACGGGCCGGCAGCAGCTCCACGTGCTGACCGTCGATCTCAGCAAGGGTCAGTGCGTCAGACATCTAATTCCTCCTAGGAAAGGTGATCCCGGTGACCCCCGGGACTATAAGCACCTCATCGGTGGCAGTGCCGATTTGGTACTACATACTCTGCCTGCGGTCACATCGCGTGGCAATCAGTAGTCACACGTAACTCCACCAGCCGCACTACTTAGAAGAAGCTCATCCGTCAAATACCTAGCAAACAACAACCCGCCACGCAGAGCCCCGACAGTAAGTACCTACACCCGCCGCCATTCAGAGCCAAATGACAGTTCCGAGCGCCCGCAGAATGCCAATCGGAGCAGAATTGCGGTCGCCGGGACGATCACATGAGAGAAGGGGTGACCGGAGTCCGGCCACCCCTTCTCGCGGAAGGTGTCGTCAGGCGACCGGAGTGGATCGCCTGACGCCCACCAGCACGACTCAGCTACCGACAGCTCCACCAATACCGCCATCGGCGCTGCCGCCAGCGCCACCGAGGCCGTCACCGGCACTGTTGGTCTGGTCGCCGAACGCGTTGATGTTCAAGATGTTGAGGCCGAGACCGCCCCTACCGACGCCACCAGCGCCGCCCTCGCCGCCATTACCACCACGGCCACCGCCACCACCAGCGCTGAACACCGACAAAACAGTACGAGCCGGCAACAGCTCCACGTTCTGACCGTCGATCTCCACAAAGCTCAGTGCGTCAGACATCTCATTCCTCCTAGGGAAGATCGTCCCGGTGGCATCCCGGGACTGTAGAACGCCTCATCAGCGGCATTACCGATTCGGCATCACATACACTGCCCGCGGTAAGGTGACGCGGCAATCAGTAGTCGCACGTAATTCATCCCGGCGGAGTACCTAGCAGCGGACTTGTCATTCTAATACGTAGTCGGCAACGAACGTCAGCCTAGATTCCAGGTACCGAGTACCGAGGCATGAAAATTGACCGCTTACTGTTGAGCCACCAACATCGACGTTAACACGATAGGGGGGGTGGCCACGTTCCGGCCACCCCCCTGGAATATCGCGCCGGGCGATCACCTGATCGCCCGGCGGCATCTGCTCACCGCGCGGAAGCGGCGGGGACAGCACCCCCACCAACAGCACCACCTGGGGCGGCTCCGCCGGCCCCGCCGGTAATCGTGTTAATCATGTCGCCCTCGACGTAGATCCAGTTGTGCCAGAACCCCGCCTCGCCGCTGCCTGCGCCGCCGGTGCCGCCCGGGCCACCGTTCATACCCGCGGGAGCGCCACCAGCGGGGGCGCCGGCGTCGCCACCCTTCGGGGCGCCCACGCTGAACAGCGACAGGACAGTACGAGCCGGCAACAGCTCCACGTGCTGACCGTCGATCTCCACAAAGCTCAGTGCATCAGACATCTGAAGTCCTCCTAGGAAAGTGGTCCCGGTGGTGCCCCGGGCACAGGAAACACCTCATCGGGTAACATTCCCGATTCAGCACTACATACCCTGCCGAGGAGTAAGGTCAGGCGGCAATCGGTAACCGCACGTAAATCCTCAGACGAACTACCTAGCAGTGGAGTTACTTTTCGAATACGTAGGGGCAACGATATTATACGGAGATCCTAGACACTGAGTACCAACGCACCGGTGACGCCGTCCACGACCCGACTCGCGATCAATCGACGGGGACGGCACGCAGGAGATCCCGCAATCCATCGGCGTCGAGCAGGTCGGCGGGTCGTATCGTGCGACCGTCGCGGACATAGTGGAACGCTGCCCGCACTCGGCTCAGCGGGGCACCGGACAGCACCGACCAGGCCAGCCGGTAGGCGGCGAGCTGCACGCTCACTGCGTGCCGGGTGGCCTCGTCGGGCACCAACCCGGTCTTCCAGTCGACCACCGTCCAGCCACCGTCAGCGTCGGCGAACACGGCGTCCATCCGACCGCGCAGACCCACCCCGTCGAGCACGGTCTCGAAGGGCACCTCGACGTCGTACGGGCTGCGGGCCGCCCACTCGCTGGCGAGGAAAGCGGCCTGCAGCAACTCGAACTCGGTGTTCGGGGCGGCGCCGGCATCAGCGGCACCGGGCAGCTCATCGTGATCGATCAATCGGGTGCAGCCGAACCGGCGTTCCAGCCAGGCGTGGAAGGCGGTACCACGGCGCGCCATCGGGTTGGGTGCGAACGGCAGCGGCCTGCGCAGCCGCGCGGCCAGCCCCGACGGATCGTCGGCGAGCTCCACGAGCTGGCTCACCGACAGGTGCGCGGGCAGGACGACCCGTTGCTCGGCGCGACGAGCGTCCCGCTCGGCGAGCAGCACGTCGATCTCATGGCCCCAGCCTTGTGAGTGGCGATGCGAGTGATCACTCGCATCGCCACTCCCAAGCTGCCCTAGCACTGTCTGCAGACTGGGCCGCCCGGTAGTGGGGATGACCACCGCATAGTTCACCGGAATACCTCCCTACGGCGCAGCAGGAAAGGTCCAAGAGCAAGCAGATCAACCGGGGCAGAACCGAAGCACTCCAGGGCATCGCGCGGGTCATCCACCATCGGCCGGCCGGCCGTGTTCAGGCTGGTGTTCACAACCGTGGGCAGTCCGGTCCGCTCGGCGAAGCGGTCCAATAGCCGGGCCAGCAGGGGCTCGGTGTCCCGGTCGATGGTCTGGATGCGGGCGGTGCCGTCAACGTGCACCACGGCCGGGATGCGATCGCGCCACCGGTCCGCCACGTCGTGCACGAACAGCATGTACGGGCTTGGGATCGGGCCCCGGCCGAACAGCTCACCGGCGCGTTCGGTGAGCACCATCGGCGCGATCGGCCGAAACCTTTCCCGCCCCTTGACGGCGTTGAGCCGGTCGAGGTTACCGACGTGCCCGGGGTGGGCCAGCAACGACCGACGACCCAAGGCCCGCGGGCCAAACTCGCTGCGACCCTGGAACCAGGCGACGATCGCGTCCTCGGCCAACGCGTCGGCAACGGAAACCGCCACGTCCCCGGGCCGCTCGTAACGGATATCTGCATTGTCCAGCCACGTCTTAAGCTCCTCGTCGGTGAACTCGCGCCCCAGGTCGGCGCCCGGCATCGGGACGACCAGTTCACCGTTGGTCTGCGCGAGGTGTAGCGCCCCACCCAGCGCGGTGCCCGCATCGCCCGCCGCAGGCTGCACCCACACCTGATCAAAGGGTCCCTCGGCGGCGAGCCGGGTATTGGCGACGCAGTTCAGCGCCACCCCACCGGCCATCGTGAGGCACCGCTCGCCGGTGCGATCGTGCAACCAACGGGCCAGCTCGAGGAGCACTTCTTCTAGCCGAGTTTGCACGCTGGCGGCGAGCATCACGTGCTCAGGAAGCAACTCCTCGCCGGGCAGCCGCCGCTTCGCCAGCGCGCCCCAATCGATCGGATGCACGACGAATCCGCCGTCATCGGTGGCCCTGACGAATTCTCGCAATTCTCTCAGCACCCTCAGTTCAGGCACCATCCGCGATTCTGGCCACTGGTGGTCACGTCGACCGTAGGAGGCCAGCGCCATCACCTTGTACTCGTCTGATGAGCGCAGGAAACCCAGGTGATCGGTGACCTCCTCATACATCAGTCCTAGCGAGTGCGGCAGCGCCTGACTGGCGAGCACGTCGAGTTCCCCCTCACGGTAGCGCCCGGCGAGGTATGACGTCGCTTCACCCCTGCCGTCGGCGACCAGGACCGCGGAGTCGCGAAACGGCGCGGCGAGTCCCGCGGAGGCAGCGTGCGCGACGTGGTGCGGCACAAACTGCACGGCTGCGGGATCCAGCCCGGGCAACGCGGTAGCCAGGAACTGGGGCGCACGGCGGGCATAGGTAGTGCGCAGATCCTCCCACGCCGCGTCGAGCCCAGCCAAACCTGGCTGCACCAGCGCGGGATCATAGGAATAGGCGACGGCGTCGAGATCCTGCGGGCCGATGCCGGCAACGTCCAGGCACCAGCGGGCGGCTTGCTCGGGTAATTCCCACGCCGAAAACGGCACCGGGCGTTTACCGTGCTTGCGACGGCTGAACCGCTCCTCCTCGGCGGCCGCCACGCTCTCCCCATCGATGACCAGTGCAGCGGCCGGATCATGGAATATCGCGTTGATGCCGAGGATGCGCACCAGCCGCCTCCCTCGGTCGTCGCGGGGGCCAGACCCCTCACCAGCACTGCTATCCTGTGAGCATCGCATTACTACCCGCAAGGCGCCTCTCGAAACCGATCAACGGCGACTTTCGGGGGCTACCCCGGCGGTCGCAGACAGCTCAGACCGGAACCAGCTGATTGTCCGGGCCAGCCCGTCAGTGACCGTGACCTGCGGTCGCCAACCAAGGAGATCCCAAGCCAGCGTGATGTCCGGTCGGCGTACTCGCGGATCGTCAACAGAGCGTTCGACGTACCGAATCGACTCGGCCGAGCCGCCCAACGCGATAATCTTCTCGGCCAGTTCGGTGATCGACAGCTCGTACGGTGCGCCGATGTTCACCGGACCGGCGGCGTCAGATTCGGCCAGGGCAAGGATGCCGCGGATGGTGTCGTCGACGTAGCACACCGAACGGGTCTGGCTCCCATCGCCGGTGACCGACAGCGGCTCATCCGCCAGTGCCTGGCGGATGAAGGTCGGGATGGCTCTGCCGTCGTCCGCGCGCATCCGGGGACCGTAGGTGTTGAAGATCCGCACAATCCCGGTGTCGGTGCCACGGGACATGCGGTAGGCGGTGGTCAGCGCCTCGGCATAGCGTTTGGCCTCGTCGTACACGCTACGCGGCCCGACCGGGTTGACGTTGCCCCAATAGCTCTCTCGCTGCGGATGCTCCTGCGGGTCGCCGTAGACCTCACTGGTGGATGCCAGCACAAACCGCGCACCCTTCTCGCTGGCGAGTCCCAACCCATGCAAGGTGCCCAGGCTGCCGACCTTCAGCGTCTCGATAGGCAGCCGGAGATAGTCGGCAGGCGAAGCAGCCGAGGCGAGATGGAGCACGAGGTCCACCTTCCCCGGCACGTGCACGAAGTTGGTCACATCACACTTGACCACCTGGAACCTCGGTTCGCCGATCAAATGGGCGATGTTGGTCGGTGTGCCGGTAAGGAAGTTGTCAAGGCAAACGACACCGGTGCCGCAACGCAGCAGCTGCTCGCACAGGTGAGAACCGAGAAATCCCGCCCCTCCGGTGACCACGGCCCTGCTAAATCTCGCGCTCACCCTAAGTTCCCCTCGTCACCGCGCGCATATCTGCCGCTCACTTCTACCCGGAGCGTCCCCGCACCAAACGCAGAACCGGCTGCGGTGCTGGCCTCCTCCGGGCTAAACCGGCCCAGGCCGGCACCTCAACCACCAGCAGCCAGACCGGGCTCCTAGCAGGGCGTTGGGCCGTGTTTCCGTGGTGTAATCGGCGGGTAGTAGATTCCGTGCGAATCCTGGCCGCCGACCACGGCGATGCTGCGGAACGGGCGTCCGAGCTGCCGCAAGCACTCCCTGTTTCAGGTGGCAGCCAGTGACCGGCGGGGTCACGGTGGTCATTGCCACCCGGAACCGTCGCGACGAGCTCACCCACACACTGCGCCGGCTTGGTGAGCTGGCTCCGCCACCACCCGTGGTCGTGGTGGATAACGGGTCAGCCGACGGCACTGCCCAGGCAGTACGCACCCAATTTCCCACGGTGACGCTGCTGGCGCTTCGAGGCAACTACGGAGCCTCGGCGCGCAACCTTGGCGCGCTGGCCAGCCGCACGCCCTACATCGCCTTCAGTGATGACGATTCGTGGTGGGCGCAAGGAGCGCTGCAGCGGGCCGCACAGACCCTCGATACCCATACCCGACTGGGCTTGGTGGCCGCCCGCACGCTCGTCGGACCGCAGCAACGCCCCGACCCGGTGACACTGATGATGGCGCAAAGCCCGCTGCCCTGCCCGCTGGACTCCCCCGGGCCCGCAGTGCTGGGTTTCCTGGCGTGCTCGGCCGTGCTTCGCCGGAAGGCATTCTTCGACGTCGGCGGGTTCAGCAAGGTGCTCTTCTTCGTCGGTGAGGAACAGCTGCTCTGCTACGACCTGGCCGCAGCTGGCTGGGAACGTGCGTACGTCCCTGATGTGGTTGCCCACCACCACCCCTCAGCGCGCCGGCCCGAACCGTCTCACCGCCGGGTGGCCGAGCGCCGCAACGCCCTGCTCACCGCCGTAATGCGGCGCCCGCTGGGGGTAGCGGTCACCGCCGGTGCCGCACTTGCACGCGCTGCGGTGCGCGATACCGAGGCCCGCCGCGCCTTGCGCGGAGCACTGATCCGGGTTCCGGCGGCGCTGCGTCGGCGCGCGCCGCTGCCCGGCGCGGTGGAGGAACAGATCCGCATGCTCGAGAACGGCCAGCGGTGACGGAAGATCGGCTCACCGTCGTGATCATCACCCACAACCGTCGGGCGGAGCTGCTGCGCACGCTGGCGCACATGACTGCACTGCCGGACCGAGCCCCCATCGTAGTGGTGGACAACGCCTCGACCGACGACACCTGCAACGCTGTAGCCGAGCGCTTCGGTCAGGTGACGCTGGCGCGCAGCGCACGCAACCTGGGAGCGCTAGCCCGTAATCTGGCGGTGCGGGAACTCACGACGCCGTATGTGGCGTTCTGCGACGACGACACCTGGTGGGAGCCCGGGGCGTTGTGCCGTGCTGCCGATCTATTGGACGCGCATCCGGGATTGGCGTCGGTGACGGCCCGGATCCTGGTCGCTCCCGACCTGGTCGAGGACCCGATCACCCCTGAACTGCGCGACTCCCCAGTGCCCGGGCCGGCATGGCTGCCCGGTCCGGCGCTACTAGGCGTGCTGGCTGGAGCGAGCATGTTCCGCGTCGCCGCCTTCCGGGAGGTCGGTGGGTTCTCAGCGCGGCTGTGGCTCGGCGGGGAAGAGGAACTTCTGGCGCTCGACCTCGCCGCACGGGGGTGGTGGATGTGCTGGGCGGAAGATGTGGTCATCCAGCACGCGCCGTCCAAGGTCCGTGATCCGCGGCGTAGGCGGCAGCTCGGCATCCGGAACACGCTGTGGACGGCGTGGTTGCGCCGCCCGCTGCGCAGCGCGCTTCGGCGCACCAGGATCCTGCTGCGCTCACTACCCCGGGACTGGGCCAGCGTGGCGGCGGTCACCGAGGCACTCGGCGGGCTGGTCTGGGTACTGCGGGAACGCCGGGTGGTGCCACCCGAAGTGGAGCGTGGGCTGCAGCTGCTCGAGGAGCCACAACGGCAGTCCCGTGCCCGCCGGTACGTGGGCTAAGACCGGCGACCGACGTTGACAGAGAGGGGGGGTCGACACCGCCCCGCAGGGCGCTGACCCTCCGGTTTGGTCCCGGAATCCTTGGACCAGGATCATGCAAGTCCCGGGTCCGGCAGCTGGCGGCGCGTTAGCGGTGTGACAGCGGGTCCTTCGAGCACTGAGCCGTCGACATCGAAGCGTGAGCCGTGGCAGGGACAGTCCCAGCTGCGCTCGGCGCCGTTGAAGCGCAGCAGACACCCCAGGTGTGTGCAACGCAGCGACACAGCGTGCAGGGTTCCGTCGGGTTCACGATACGCGCCAACTTTCACCAAACCGTCGCGGAGGACCCGAGCTGCGCCGGCAGGCACGTCCGCGGGGCTGGACACCTCGGCGGGGATAATTCGATCAACGACCAGATCTGCTGCGGCCTTCATGTTCGTCTTTACCAAATGTGGCGTGGATCGAAACGAGAGCCGATGTGGGCTAAAGCGGGCGGCCCACGGCTCGGGCTGTCTCCCGCTGACGAGATCGGCGAGGATCGCCGCGGCCATGGTTCCGCCGGTGAGCCCCCACTTCATAAAGCCTGAGGCCACATACACCCCACGGGACAGGGGGGTGTACCGACCGATGACCGGTAGCTGGTCGTAGGAGATCGCATCCTGCGCGGACCACCGGTGGCTGATCTCGGTGACTTGCCAGTACGTCCGTATGAAGTCATCCAGGCGCCGGTAGCACTTCTCGTCGACACCGCGTGCTCCGGCGGGGTGGCTCTCCCCACCGACGATGAGAAGATCGTTGTAGGTGTTCAGCGATCGGGTAGGGCTTCCGGCATTGATCGACATCGCACTCGGCAGCGGGCCGCGTACCGTAGCGGCCAGACAATAAGAGCGGACAGCTTCCAGCCGCGCGAAGTAGCCACCACGATCGAAGACGGGGTAGTGCGTGGCGACGACGACGTGACCGGCGCTCACTGTTCCGCCTTTGGTTATCACCCGGCAAAGCGCGCCCTCGTGCAGTCCGGTGGCACGGCTGCCCTCGTAAACCTCGGATCCGGCGCGGCGGATCGCCTCAGCAAGTCCGCGCGCATAGCGCACGGGATTCAACGTGATCTGCTCGTCAAGCCGGACTGCGCCCGCCACCGGGAACGGGAGATCGACGTCGTGGGTCCAGCTCACCGGCAGCCCCGCGTTTGTGGCCGCCTGGGCCTCACGTTGGACGGTGGGGAGTTCAGTCTCGTTCATGGCGATCGTCAGGGCGGGGCGGCGCTGCAGGTCGCATTCGATCCCTTGCTGGTCAACCAAGACTGCAACACGCTGCACCGCTGCTGTGCTCCCAGCCGCGTAGTCGACGGCGGCCTTCCGGCCGTGTACGCGCAGTAGGGAGGAATACATTGTGGACTGCAGCGCGGTAACCTTCGCGGTGTTGTTACCGGTGACGCCACCGCCTACCCGGTCCGCCTCGAGGACGGCGACACGGGCCCCCCGAAGGGTGAGTAGCAATGCCGTCGTGAGGCCGGTGATGCCAGCGCCTAGTACCGCCACATCCACCGTTCGGTCGCCCTCCAACCGTGGATAACCATCGGTAGGCATTGCCTCAAGCCACAATGACTCCGCTGCGCTAGTGGTGTGCATGCACTCCTCCAAGTCCGGTTCGATTGCCTGGAGATACCCGACTACCGCTGGGACTAATCTTCCGCCTACTCGCGGAGATCCTCGCCCGCCTCCGCGCCCTCCCCGCAACGTCCTGAGCAGGCTGCACCAGCCCAGACAACCCCGGAACCCCGCCAACCCGAGGCGACACACGGACCATCAGACTGCCACCAACCCGAAACATCCCCCAAAAAGATCAACAATCCGAAATTGAGATCAACTCATCCACTACTCGCAGAATTAAATCTGAACAGTACACAGGCCGTGGTCGACCATGCCGCCCTTCTGCTGAGGCAACGGCGCCCGCCACGACGTATCAGCCCCGCCTGCCCGCTTGCTCACGGTGATCCGCCGATGTAGAGCCTGTTGATAAGTAGTCACGCTTCTTGCCGATCTTGTTCTTCGGGTGCTGGTGCTAGGGCGCGGGGTCTGCCCCATCGGGGATGAAGCGGTGCGTCGGCCGTTGTGCGGGCCAGTTGCCGGGTCATGATAGCAACGGGGGTCCCCAACACCATCGCTTCGTAGTGTTTGGGGCGTTGTTCGTAATCGCGGACTAGACGGCGATAGCGCATCAGCTGGCCGAAGGTCCGTTCCACGAGCCCAGCGCACCAGGCGACCGGAGTATCCGCCGTCGGCGCACACCAGGGCGATTGTGGAGAACCGCTCGCGCAGCAAGGCCAGCAGCCGACACACCCCTTTACGATCCTGGACTGAGGCGGTGGTGACGATCACGGCCAGCACCAGGCCGAGAGTATCTATGGCGATGTGCCGCTTGCGACCGTTGACCTTCTTGGCGCCATCGAAACCTCTGCTCGCAGCCCCGGCCGTGCCCGCCGCCTGCACCGACTGCGAGTCAATCGATCCGGCAGCGGGCAGATCCGCGCGGCTGCAGGCCACCCGCAGCCGCCCACGAAACCGGTCGACCAGTCCTTGGGGCAGACCGCGCGTTCCACCATTCGAAAAAGGCATACACCGCCTGCCAGGCGGAAAATGCGCCGGCAACGCCCGCCACTCAATCCCGTAGCAGTCGCGACACAGGAGTCTCCCCCGCGGCAACTGGCCTTCGTAGCCTCGACAAGGTAGACAGGCATCCGCAGGCTTCTAACAGATCGAGTAAATGGTGCTCCTCGGCTACCAGGAACCCCTTCTCATGCCCGGCGTGGCACACCACCGTGACCAAATCTCTACCCGTCGTTACCCCAGGCAAACTCAACCAACATCATTTGCCAACAGCCGCTAACAGTGCCCATGACACCACTGCTGAGAGTGGGGGGCCACTTAGGATGTGCTGGCCTTGCCGGACCTGTCCCTGGCTTTCTCGAGGAGTGGCTCAGCCTTCTCCTTCACTTTCTCGAGGAGTGGTTCAGCCTTCTCTTTGACCTTTACGACAAGCAACTCAGCCTTCTCGTTGGCCTCCTCGGCAAGCGACTCAGCCTTCTCGAGAACCTTGTCGACGAGCGGCTCAGCCTCCTCGATGGCCTGATCCACCAAGCCCTTGACCTTGTCCGCTGCTGTCATTTTAATTGCTGCTCCCTTCGCTGCCAGCCATACCCATTCCTTGCGCTCGAATAGGAGTAGCGGGAGGTGATTGGCAGTGTGCGCTCCGCGCCACTCCGTGGGAAAGATATTGCGGTGACCCGACCCGGCTAACGATCCTGGCGGTGGCTGGGTCCGCTCGACACGCCCGTGGGATGCGCTCACCGAAGCAGCGCTGGAGGTCGTTTTCAGCGCCACCGCCCCCGCGAGCAGGATGCGTTCGGCTCCTAAGCCACTGTGTGGCCCGGCACCGCCCACGCGCATCGGCGCCCTTCATCACCATCAGCCGCTTCGACTACCCGGCGACGGCATCTTGAGGTCGCTCTCATCTAGCTGCGACGACTGGACCGGCAACGACACAACCGGCGTCGACTCGACGGCGTCGAACTCGCGCAGGCGCGTCTCGTAGTCGGCGGTCGCCGCTTCTTCCCATGGCTCCTCGTTGACCTCCGCTGTTGCCTCGTCGGTCGAAGACGCGGAATCGAGTTCGGCGTCCTGAGGCTCCTGGTTGACGCCGGCTGTGGGCTTGCCACTTGAAGATTCGAGATCAAGTTCAGTGTCCTGTTGGGTGCCTTCCGGGTCAGACATCACCAGATCCTTTCGAGTTATCGTGTCTATCTCTACTTCATACCACCCACTGAAGATCAGGAAACATTGACGCTGTAGACGACTGTGAGCTCGCCGAAGGTGAGGATCTGGTCGGGCGCCAAGACGTTGACACCGGTGGATACTCAGGCGGCAAGGTCGGCTTCAAGCGTTACGAGAGAGATCCTTGGGCGGCTTGCGGGCCGCACGACGAGGAGGTGACGCAGTGACGCTCAGCCGGATGCGGTCAAGCTGTGCCGAGGTTTGGCGGCGGGTGTACGGGATCGCCCTCTCTGTCAGGATCGTCTGAGACAGTTTGGTGTCAGTGGTTCACAGCTGAGGGCGTGATCGGAGATCCTGGTGTTTGTGTCCACGGAGGAGCGTCGCGGTCCGGGTGAGGGGGGTGGAGGAGATGAGTCGTCCTCGCTGTCGGGGCCACGGTCGGCGGAGGGGCCCTCGCCGCGTTCGGTACGTCGCTTGTTTAGTCTGGAGTGCAAGCTGGCGATTGTTACGGAGTATGAGAGTGCGTCGAATGGGGAGAAGGGCGTTATCCTGTGTCGGGAGGGTTTGTATTCGTCGCACGTGATTGAGTGGGCCCGTGCCCGTGATGCGGGGGTGTTGGAAGGGGCGGCTGATTCCCGGCGGCCGGGGAAACGGCCGAAGCCCTGGGTGGAGGCTGCGTAGTTGGAGCGGCTCCGGGCCCGGAACGTGAAACTTGAGGCCGAGTTAAAGACGACGCGGACCGCGCTGGACA
Organism: Pseudonocardiaceae bacterium; assembly: GCA_035275565.1. Classification (GTDB taxonomy): domain Bacteria; phylum Actinomycetota; class Actinomycetes; order Mycobacteriales; family Pseudonocardiaceae. The sequence continues at coordinate 21,810 of DATEMN010000162.1, forward strand.
TCATGGGAAAAGCACACGCGCTCGTGGAGCAGCTGTCCGGGAGCGCGGACGACCCGCAACCGCCGATGCCGCCGAAGAAATCCTGAACACCGCGTTCGCCGGGTTGCGGGCCGCCCAGATGCCGATTGTCCAGGCGTGCGCGCTGACTGGACGGTTCCGGGCCACCCACTACCGGCTCACCGGCCCGTGCGGTGCGGCAGCGCTGGGACCGGTGCACGGGCCCTGGCTGCCGCGGCGGCCGCCGCCCTCGACGATCACCGGCGAGGAACGGGCCCAGGTCCTGACATTGCTGAACTCCGGGCCCTCCCGTGACCTGGCGATCCCGCAGGTGTGGGCGCGCGAGCTCGACGAGGGCCGCTACTGGTGCTCGGAGTCAAGCATGTACCGGATCGCCCGCGAGGCTGGGCAGAGCCGGGAACGGCGGGCCCAGGCCACCCACCCGGCCCGGGTCCGGCCCGAGCTGGTCGCGCACGGCCCCAGTGAGGTGTGGAGCTGGGATATCACCGCGCTGAAAGGACCCCGGAAAGGACAATGGTACACACTGTACGTCGTGCTTGATATTTTCTCCCGCTATGTCCCCGGATGGCTCGCCGCTGTTGCTGAGGACGCGATCGTGGCGAAAGATTTCCTCACCGGGGCGGTGTCCCGTAACCTGGTCATCCCGCACACGATCCACGCCGACCGGGGCGGCTCGATGACGTCGAAACCGGTGTCCGAGATGATGATCGACCTCGGGATCCGCCGCTCCCACTCGCGGCCCCGGACCTCGAATGACAATCCCTTCTCCGAGGCGCAGTTCAAGACCCTCACATACGTTCCCGACTTCCCGGACCGGTTCGGCTGCCTCGCCGACGCCCGCGCGTTCTGCGACCGGTTCTTCCC
>DATEMN010000163.1:0-5758 GCA_035275565.1 Pseudonocardiaceae bacterium
ATGCCGGGATTCGGGCGCGGTCCACCGCTACCAGGCGGGCCACTACGACTGGAACTCGGCCGGCTACCTCCCCCAGGGCGAGGTGGCACGTTGCCCGATCCAGCGGAGCCTCCGGACGCGCCGGGACGTGGCGTTGACGAGCGCGACGGTGCAGAACCGCCGATGCCGAAGGGGTTGTTGCCGACCCGCGGCGACCGCGGACCCGGCTTCGGCCCCCGCGGGCGAGCAGCGGTTCCAGGCGAAGCCCCGGACGAAGCAGCACCGCCATCGTCGGGTCGGGGACCTGGCTGTTGCTCGGCCGGCGGACGCTGCGGAACGACGGCCGGACGCGGGGGGGCCACCGGCGTACTCCTTGCCCCCGGAGGCTCCACCACCGTGGGACGCTCACCGACGGTCGGACGCACAGGTCCCACCCGATGTTCGGCAGCCGCTGGGCGCTGGGGAGCCATCGGGGACTGCGCTACCCGCTCGGGCGGGCGCGGCACACCTGCCGGGGCGACATCGGGTCGGACCTCCGGTCGGCGAGCCGGCGACGGCGCGGGACCGGGTCTCGGAGCACCCAGACCGGCTGGTACGCGGGGCCCACCGGAGCCGGCGTTGCCGCTACGACCACTGGCCGATGTGCCGTTGGCCGGCGACGCCGTCTTAGCCCCGGAGGGAAACGAGTCGCGAAGCTTGCGGGCGACCGGCGCCTCCACCGTTGAGGAGGCAGACTTCACATACTCACCGAGGTCGGCGAGTTTCTTAAGAACCTCTTTGCTGGTGACACCGAGCTCTTTCGCCAGCTCGTGCACGCGGGCCTTGCCTGCCACTGCTCTCCTCACTGATGGAGCCGGCGGCAATCCCGCTCGACCCCGTTACTAAGGCATGTCCATCGCTGTCAGAGCTTCACGGCTGCGGGTACATGTCGGATCGGCCTGCTCTCTCAGTTGTCCGTGCGCCCGGGTGGCCCCGGGACTCGGGTGGGTCCACGGCGAGCCGAGGACCGATGGCATCTCCGGGCAGCTGGGTGAGGTAGGCGTGTACCGCAGCGGTGTCGAGCGCCCCCGCGCGGCGCAGCGCCCGCGGAAAGGCCCGGCGCCGCTCGGCAAGACGCAGGCACCCGATGTCGGGGTGAATCCACACCCCCCGACCAGGCTGCCGACGCCGCGGGTCCGGGACCAGGGTCTCGTCCACCGCCACCACACGAAGCAATCCGGAAGCCGCCGCCCGGGTTCGGCAACCTACGCAGGTCCGAATAGGCTCGGCGGGCCGCTCAAGGCGGCGGTGCCGAATCTCGTCCGGGCAGGCGTAGACCGTCCCCCGACGGCGGGCCACCACGATTCTAGCGCGCACCGGCCGCCGGTGGAGAACCGGCATCAGGTACCGGTACCTCAGCCCGCGATGCACGAGCCGGCGGGGATCCCATCGGGTCGGCATCACTTCGAATGTCGATCTTCCACCCGGTCAGCCGGGCGGCGAGCCTGGCGTTCTGGCCCTCCTTACCGATCGCCAACGACAGCTGGAAATCGGGGACGACGACCCTGGCCGTCTTGGCTCGGGCATCGACGACCTGCACAGAGATGACCTTCGCAGGGGACAGGGCATTACCCACAAACGTCGCGGCGTCATCAGAATAGTCGATGATGTCGATCTTCTCGCCACCCAGCTCACTCATCACGTTGCGAACCCGCTGACCCATCGGGCCGATACACGCCCCCTTGGGGTTGACTCCCGGGACGGTCGACCGCACGGCGATCTTCGAGCGGTGCCCGGCTTCCCTGGCCACCGCGGGGATCTCCACGGTTCCATCGGCGATCTCCGGAACCTCCAGAGCGAACAGGCGGCGGACCAGGTTGGGGTGAGTGCGGGACAGCGTGATCTGCGGTCCGCGCAATCCCCGGGACACTCCCACCACGTAACACTTGATCCGTTCACCATGTCGGTAGGTCTCCCTCGGCACCTGCTCCACCGGCGGGATCACACCCTCGGTCTCACCGATCTGGACCACGACCACACCACGGGCGTTCGCCCGGGCGTCGCGCTGCACCACCCCGGCGACGATCTCGCCCTCCTTGGCCGAGAACTCACCGAAGGCGCGCTCGTGCTCGGCGTCGCGCAGCCGCTGCAGGATGACCTGACGGGCAGTGGTGGCGGCGATCCGCCCGAACCCTTCGGGGGTGTCGTCCCACTCATGGCAGACGTTGCCGTCGGAGTCGAGCTCCTGTGCCAGCACCCGGACCAGGCCGGTCTTGCGGTCGACATCGATGCGCACATGCGCCTGGTGACCCTCGGTATGCCGGTAGGCGGTGAGCAGCGCTGTCTCGATCGCCTCGAGTACCGTCTCGAAGGCGATGTCCTTGTCCCGTTCGATGGCGCGCAGCGCGGCGATATCGACGTTCACCGTTCCTCCAAATCCTGCCGTTGCGCCCCATTGAGCGCAACGAGCTCGGCAGCCGGCGGCTGGCGGAATTCCACTTCCACCACCGCGCGGCGCAGCTCCACGTAGCGCATCCGGCGCAGGGCTCCCGACACCAGCAGCATGACGCCCTCGTCGTCGCAGTCCCCGATCCGACCGACCAACTCCGCGCCGTCCACCGCCGTGACCCGGACCAGTCGCAGTCGGTTTCGCCGCCAGTGCCGAGGCTGGGTCAGCGGCCGGTCCACCCCGGGCGAGGTCACCTCGAGGGTGAAAGGCCCGGCGAGCAGATCGTCGCAGTCGTCCAGCGCCTGGGACACCACACGGCTCACCGTGGCGATGTCGTCCAGCCCGACACCCGCGTCCGAATCGATGACCACCCGAACCAGCCAGCGCTGGCCTGCGCGTACCTCCTCCAAGCCCTCGAGCTCGAACCCGGTACCGACCACGGCGTCACGCACCACCGGCTCGACTGCTGAGCCGGAGTTCGTGGGCTGAGCGACCACCGTGGCCTCCTAGCTGGAAGTGACTGACTGTCGGTTGATGTGGCGATGCGGGCGACGACCAGCGCGGGGCACGCCCCAGCCGGGATCACCCAGGGTATCGCGTCCCGGGGACTATCTGCGCCAAACGGATCACAGTGCTGCGCACGGGCGGACCAGGGAGCTGGCAGGATAGCCAACCGTGCCCGGACCCCGTCCCAGCCGACGCCACATGCTGGCCGCCGGGGCCGCGCTGCTCGTCATCGGCCCGACCGGGTGTACCCGGTCAATACAGTTAGCACCTGAAGGCGCGGATCCGTTGGAGGCGCCGAGTCGACGCGCCGAGACCGACTCGGCCCTGGCACAGGCAGTGGCCCTGATGGCGGCCCTGACGGCGGTCCACGTAACGGTCCGGACGGGGCCCCAGACACCCCCTGCCTTGGCCACCGCGGCCAGGGCACTCGCCGCGGATCGGATGACGCACGCGATCACGCTGCACGCCGAGCTGCGCCGGGTCCGGCCCGCACCGGCTCCCAGCGCTGCCACCCCACCGGCTGCGCCCCCGCTTACTGATCCCGACCTGGCCGGCGCTCGGGCCGCTCTGATCCAGGCGGTGCATGCGGCCCAGGATGAGGCAATCCACCTGGTCCTGACCCTCCCCGGCTACCGCGCCGCGCTACTGGCCTCGGTAGCCGCTTGCTGCGCCACTCATCTCGCACTCCACGATAAGGAGACATATCGCGGCCATCAGACCCCTTTCGGCCGCGATATGTCTCCCTATCGCGCTCAGTCGGTGGATGCGGTGCAGGGCGCGTTGGCGGCTGAGCACGCCGCGGTCTGGGCCTACGGGCTGGCGGGCGCCTTCGTGCCGGACGAGTCAGCCGGCATGCTCGAGGAAGCCGCCACGGCGCACCAGGCCCGGCGCGACGCCACGGAGCGAGCGCTGATCGACGCAGGGGCGCGGCCGGTGCCGGCTGAGCCGGGCTACCTCAGCCCGGAGCCGGTCACCGACGCCGCGTCGGCACTACGGTTGATGATCACCGCAGAGACCGATGCGGCAGCGGCGTGGCGCTCGGTGGTGGAACGCAGCCCAGCCGAGCCGGGCCTGCGTGCAGCTGCGCTGGACGCGTTGATCGGAGCCTCCGTGTGGGCGACGCGGTGGCGCGCCACCGCGGATATCGTCCCGCTTACGGTGCCGTTCCCGGGTGTACCGTGAGCTGGCGGCTACCGTCTTGGCGTGCACACCGAGGAACTCCGTATCCAGACCGGCTCGCGCGAGCAGGTACGTGACCTCACCGCGGAATGCTGCGCGTTCCTCCGCCAGGCAGGCGCTCGCGACGGTCTCCTGCACGTGTGGGTGCCCCATGCCACCGCGGGCCTTGCGGTGATCGAGACCGGCGCGGGCAGCGACGCTGACCTGCTGACCGTGCTGCGTGAGCTGCTGCCCGCCGACGGACGATGGCGCCACCAGCACGGCTCTTCCGGGCACGGCAGGGACCATCTACTCCCCGCTCTGCTGCCGCCCTACGCCAGCGTCCCGGTGCTCGGCGGACAGCTCGCGCTGGGCACCTGGCAGTCGATCTGTCTGGTGGACACCAATGGCGACAACCCGATCCGCACCGTCCGGCTGAGTTTCCTGCCCGGCTGACTACTTACGGCACAACTCGATCAGGTGCGCCACCGCGCCGTCCACCGGTACCTCGGTGCGCTCCCCGGTGGCTCGGTCCTTGACCTCCACCGCCCCAGACACCAGACCGCGCCCCACCACAAGAATGGTCGGAACGCCGATCAGCTCGGCGTCGGCGAACTTCACGCCAGGCGTGGCAGGGCGATCGTCGAGCATTACCCGCAAGCCCGACGCATCCAGCTCGCTGGCCAGCCGCTCACCGGCAGTCCGGATCTCCTCGGACTTGCCCGCAACCACCACATGTACATCCGCCGGGGCGACCTCGCGGGGCCAGATCAACCCGTGCTCGTCGTGGCTCTGCTCGGCGATGGCGCCGACCAACCGGGAGACCCCGATCCCGTAGGAGCCCATGGTGATCCGGATCGGCTTGCCGTCGGGCCCCGACGCATCCACGCCGAATGCGTCGGTGTACTTGCGGCCCAGCTGGAAGATGTGCCCGATCTCGATACCGCGGGCGACGACGAGAGCGCCCGCACCGTCCGGCGACGGGTCTCCGGCGCGCACCTCGGCGGCCTCGACGGTGCCGTCGGGGATGAAGTCGCGCCCGCATACCAGGTCGATGACGTGGTGTGCGGGCCGGTCGGCCCCGGTGACCCACGCGGTGCCCCGTACCACCCGGGGATCGACGAGGTAGCGCACCCCGTGCTCGCGCAGCGCGCCCGGCCCGATGTAGCCCTTGGCCAGGTACGGGTGAGCGGCGAAGTCCGCCTCGTCCAGCAGCGCCACCTCGGCCGGCACCAGCGACGCCGCCAGCCGTTTCATGTCGACCTCGCGGTCGCCGGGAATCCCGACACCCAGCGGCACCCACTCCCGCGCGCCAGCTGGCCGGGTCTTGACCATGACATTCTTCAGAGTGTCCGCAGCGGTGAAGGTACGGCCCAGATCCGCGCCGTCGAGGTGCTCGACCAGCGTGTCGATGGTCGGGGTGTTCGGGGTGTGCAGTACCCGGGCCGTCGGCTGGCCGTCGATGGGTAGCTCCGGCGGCACCGGCGTGGTCACCGCCTCGACGTTGGCCGCATACCCGGACTCGGGGCTGCGCACGAAGGTGTCCTCGCCGGTCTCCGATTCGGCGAGGAACTCCTCGCTGGCCGAGCCGCCCATTGCGCCGGACATCGCTGAGACGATCACATAGCGCAGCCCGAGCCGGTCGAAGATCTTGACGTATGCCTCGCGGTGCTTGCGGTAGGACTC
>DATEMN010000164.1:0-5757 GCA_035275565.1 Pseudonocardiaceae bacterium
AGCCCCGCGGAAGGCGTCGGCGAGCAGCCGGCAGCCGGCGCTGTCCTTGGTCTCGGTGAGCACGAGGACGTCCTCGTCGCGAGCGGTCAGCCAGCTCAGCTGGCGTTCGGCGCGTTCGGGTGAGGGGTTGGCGATGTTGAGGGTCAACAGGTTCAGCTCGGGCATGCTTGGCTGCGCGCCAGGTAACTGTGCATGACGGGGACTGCGATCATCATCGCGATGGTCTCCGGACGCTGGATCGTGCAGTCCAGTGCCATCACCGGCCAGCCTGCGATACGTAGCTTGGCGGCGGCGCGATGGTAGAGGTCGGACTCGGCGCGGCTGCTACCAGGCTAGTGTTCGAAACGGCTGTGCGCCCCGCGCTGGCGCAGCCGGTCGGCGATCACGGGATGGTCCGCGTTGAGCAGCACCGCGACGTCCGGGACGTAGATCCCGGCATTCAGGCGCCAGACGGTGTCGGATTCGATGCCGTCGATGCCTTGCAGAACAAGGGATGAGGGCAGGTAGCGATCGCAGACCATGACCTTGCCCGCTTGCAGGGCGGGAAGGATCTCAGCGGTGAGGTGGCGGTCGCCGGCGACCAGGCAGGCCAGGGCCATGCCCCGGTAGGTGTCGGTCCCCGTTCGGATGTGCTCGCCCAACGCGGTGCGGGTGGGCTCGGTCGTCGTATGGACGGGGATGGCCCCATCGTCTAATGCCTTAGCGCCTCCCCGGCGGCCCAGGACTGCGTCTGGTCCCCTATCCGACGACTACAACCCGTCGCTGCAGTTGCTGGCCGGGATCTTCGCCCGCAAAGGCGAGCGCCAACGGTATGACGACACCCATCCCCTCAACCTGCTCTGGAACGCCTTCAACGCCCATACCCAACACCGACCAACGCGACGGAGACTGGTGCGAGAGAAGACGTCGTCCCAACTGGGTGAGACAGCCCGAGTCGTCTCGATTTCCGTCTCATTCGTGTTCGTTCGAGGGCGTCCGCCGGCTACCGCGAGGCTGTTCCGGTGCAGGTCACGGACGGTGCCGACCGGAGACGAACACTGCACCAAAGTCTGAAAATCGGAAGGTTGACGGTTCGACCCGCCCCTGGCCACTACCTCTGACCAGCACAAACGGTCGTTTGCTCGGAGCTACTCTCGATCTTTGTCCAACTGACTGTCCCATTCAGCTGCTTACACTCGTCCGCATGGCACTCAGGAAGCAGGCTCCGAAGGATCTGACCGGGATCCGGCGGTGGGGTGTCCGTACCGGGTGCAGGGGTCGGACGGTTGGAATGACTGGTCAAGTGCCGCCAGTGGGCAATTGACAGGCTGATGGACTATAATTCTGGTCCATGAGTACGATCCCGCTGTCCGAAGCGAAGGCCCGACTCTCCGAGATCGCTGATGAGGTCGGGCGTACCCACGAGCGTGTCCATATCACCCGCAACGGCCGCGAATATGTCGTGCTGCTCGCCGCAGAGGATCTTGAGTCCATCGAGGCGACCCTGGAGCTGCTCGCCGACACGCAGGCCCAGGAGCGCATCGCCGCGGGAGAAGCCGACTTCGCCGGCGGTGAGGTGCTCGACGAGCAGCAGATACGAGCCCTGATCAACGAGCGACACCGGAGTCAACCCGAGTGATCTACCGGGTGCGCGTAGCCCGTACCGCGGTACGCCAACTCACCGAACAACTGCCGGAAGCCGTCGCCGCGGCATGCGTGGAGTTCCTCTATGGGCCGCTGGCCCAGAACCCACATCGCGTAGGAGCCCCGCTGCGCAAGCCCTTCGAGGGTTACTGGCGCGCTCGGCGCGGGCAATACCGAGTCCGGTACACCATCGATGACAGCACCCAGACTGTCCAGGTTCTCGACATCAGCCACCGGCGGGATGCCTACCGCTGATCGCCACAACGGCCGGTCCCGCCGCCTGCGCAGAGGATGCGACCACACGGTAGTCCCCGATCCAAATGCGCCATAAATCGTCAGCACCAGCCAGCCGAGTGGCACCAGGTGACCGGGGATCATCCTCCAACGCGGCAACCTTACGCAACGCACGGGCACGGATCGGGCCATCGAGTCGATCGAACTCCTTTTGCTGACCGCTCGAACTCGACCGTGTAGCGGCCGCTCACCGAGCGTCTACGTCGGGGTATGCGGCGAGGTCATCGGCGTATTCCGCCAGCACCTCAGACAGTGGGACCCGAGGCGCACATCCAGCTAGCTCAGCACGAGAAGCCCGGACGTCCTCGGCCTCTTCCAGCGCCTCAACAGCCGCAGCCCCCGCCGCCGCGACATCGGCCGGTACCACCGCAGCGACCGGCTGACCCTCGCGCATCAGGTACACCACCTGGCCATCGACCGCAGCGTCAACCGCCTCCGCAGGGACACCACTATGCGGAGGTAACTCAAACGAGCGCCCCGCTGTCATCTCCCCAGCATAGGCGCCACGCGGGTGCGCTCCTCAGACCTACGACCGGAGGGGCCGATGTCCCTGTGTTCATTCACTCGGCGAAGATGATATTGATGTCGCGTCAGTCCACAACCTGGAGCGCACGCTGGGTGCTGGCTACAGCATGCAGAGTGGGCGGATACCTTGGTGTCCCCTCGCGGGGTGTCCAACGGACTGTCCAATAACTCCAGTCCTCTGAGTGCTTCTGGCGCTTCCACGAGGCAACCACGGCAAGCAAAATGCCAGGTAATCCTACTCCGACTGGGTGGACTTTGAACTGAAAACCGGAAGGTCGACGGTTCGACCCCGTCCCTGGCCACCATCCAACGGAAACGCTGTTGCTTCTCGTCTCACTAACTTGCTCCGTCTCAGTTGTCGGCTCAATTGTCCCCGGCAGTCCGCGCCGGTCTTTACCTTGAGCGCTTCGGGAGAACGACCCGGCTGGCAGGGCGCGTGTGAGAGCCTTTTCTGGTTCAGCATGTGATCGGTAGAGAATACCAGGAGCGAAGCTAACCCACTGTTCTGGGTAAGATCCCCTCCGGCAGCTGTGCATGCCTGACTAGTGAGATGACCTGACAGCTCAAGGATCTCGTGGAGCTCCCACACCCCGGCGGTGTTGTCAGCGCTGGCGGTGCCCAGGGTGTGCCCACCGGGGGTGAATGCTACCGAGACCACCTTGTTGGCCCCCCATTATCCGTGCCGAATGGAGCCAATACTTCGCCGACCTGGTCTACCAACCACTCTGCCAATAAGGGGGTCGGAGAGGGGACCCTGTAGTGGCAGCCCTGCGTTTTCTGCCGGGGCGAACTGTCCCGATCGCATTCATCGGATCGCGCCGCATGACTATGGTTGAAACCATGCGCGTTGTCATCGCTGGTGGACATGGTCAGATCGCGCTGCGGCTGGAGCGGTTGCTCGCCGCGCGCGGTGACGAGGTGGCGGGCATCATCCGCAGGTCGCACCAAGCGGGGGATCTCCTCGCCGCGGGTGCCGAGCCGCTCGTCTGCGATCTGGAGTCGGCGTCCGTCGAGGACATTGCCCGGCATCTGGAATCCGCCGACGCCGCCGTCTTCGCGGCTGGTGCAGGTCCGGGCAGCGGTATTGCCCGCAAGGACAGTGTGGACCGCGCCGCGGCCTCACTCCTTGCGGACGCAGCGGAGGTAGCCGGGGTCCGGCGCTTCCTCGTCGTCTCCGCCATGGGGGTCGATCATGAGCCCCCGGAGGGCACTAACCCGGTCTACGCTGCCTATCTGCGCGCGAAGGGTGCGGCGGACGCGGACGTACGCTCCCGAGCTGGACTCGAGTGGACCATCCTGCGCCCGGGGCGCCTCATCGACGAGCCCGGCACTGGTCTGGTGACGCTTGCCGAACACACGGGCCGGGGAGAGGTACCCCGTGACGATGTCGCGGCGGTGCTGACGGCGCTCCTGGCCGAACGGGGTACGGCAGGGCGCACTCTGGAGCTGATCGGCGGCGACACTCCGATCGAGGATGCGGTTAAGACCGTGGCCAGCCGACAGCCGCCCGCACAATGAAGCAGTCGGAGCTGTCGGTTCATGCCATATGTTGCCGGATTCGCCTCTAGAGGATCAGAGGATCGAGGCGGTGTTCCTGAGAGGCCAGTGAGTCGGCCGTCGGGTGGGCCCGGATCGACTCCATAGGGCGGGTGCTCGGGTGCGGTCATCCCGTTGATGTCCAGGGTAACCGCGATCGGCTGCTGGTCAGGTTTGCGAATTTTGCGAGAATAGTAACTTATTATACGGTATGTCGTCATCTAATGGTCAGCTAATGGATTTGTGCTGTTCACCTTCCGGGCGCAGCGTCCCCACGGTGAATCTTTGCGCGGATGTGTGGTCGTGGTAGTCCTACCCGGCGACGCCCTGAACCGGTGACGTCGTCGCCGGCAGGCACATCGTTCGCATCGTGGTCCACGTCGGGGGCCCAATGAGGTGAGTTCACCCGTGGTGACCGGCAGTGTCTGCTGCCGGTCACCACAGGGGCCATCTCTGCATGAGTGAGACGTCAGGACGGCGCGGTGAGCATGCCGCCGCTTCGCCATCTCTGATCTGTGCCTCGGACAGCAGTTCGAGCATCCTTGCGGCGCGAAGGGCATCCCGTGCGGACAAGAAATTTCTGGCTACTCTTTGGCCACGGGGGGGCGTCGCTGCTCGTCGCGGTGCTGGTGTTCGTCGCTGCTTTCGTCGGGGGGCTGGTGGCTCTCGCCGCCCCAGCGGTCGCGAACCCGCGGGGTTCGACGACCGCCTACGTCGCCAACTTCAACGACGACACCGTGGCGGTGTTCGACATCGCGACCAACACGGTCACTGCCACCGTCTCGGTCGGCAATGGCCCCCGCTTTGTGGCAGCGACCCCGGATGGTGCCCGGGTTTATGTCCCCAACCAGTTGTCCAACACCGTGTCGGTGATCGACACCGCCACCAACACCGTCAGCACCACCATCGGTGTCGGCACTACCCCGATCAGTGCGCTAGTCAATCCGGCCGGCACCCTGGTCTACGTCACCAACCAGGTCTCGACACCATCTCGGTGATCGACATCACGACGAACACGGTCACCGCCACCATCAGCGGGATCGACTTCCCGACCTTCCAGGCCATCAACGCCACGGGCTCGACCCTCTACGTCGTCAACAGCAACGCCGTGGCAGTCATCGACACCGCCACCAACACCGTCACCACCACCATCAGCGGCCTGCCCGGATCAGGTTCCGTGGCCGTCAGCCCAGATGGTGCCACCCTGTATGTCGCCCGGGGCAACGCGAACAGGGTGACGCTGATCGACACGGCCACCAACACCGTCACCACCTCGATCCTGACCGCGACCAACGCGACCAGGGTAGTGATCAACTCCGCTGGCACCCGCCTGTACGTCACCAGCCAGAGCGGCAGCAATGTGATCGTCATCGACACCACCACCAACACCGTCCTCACCACCATCGGTCTCGGCGCCGGTTCCCTGCCCGACGGGCTGGCGATCACCACCGACGGCGCCCACCTGTACGTCACCAACTCGGGCAGCGACACCGTGGGTGTGATTGACACCGCCACCAACACCGTCAGTACCACCGTCGGTGTCGGCGACCGCCCGCTCGCTGTCGCCCTGTCCACTGCGCCGCCGGCGACTGAGGACCTGTCCGCCAGCGTGGTGGATTCGGCCGACCCGGTCGCCCTCGGCGACACCTACATCGACACCACCACGGTCACCAACAATGGCCCCAACGACGCCACCGGCGTCACCGCCGCGACCACCCTGTCCGGCGTCGGCACGATCATCTCGGCCATCCCGTCCCAGGGGTCGTGCACCATCACCGC
>DATEMN010000165.1:0-7826 GCA_035275565.1 Pseudonocardiaceae bacterium
CCTGGCTGCTGGCCATCGCGCGGCGGGTCGCCGCCGACCACGTACGGTGGGCCGTGACGCGACCCCGCACCACCGCCGTCGAGGACTGGGACACCGTCGTGGCCGCGAACCCGGCACACCGACGGACCCGGTTCGATGAGGGCGTCGCGCTGCGCGAGCTGGTAGCCGGACTGGAACCAAACCGACGAGACGCCTTCGTGCTCACCCAGATGCTCGGGCTGGACTACGCGACCGCAGCCCAGGTCTGCGGGTGCCCCATCGGCACGATCCGCTCCCGGGTAGCCCGGGCCCGGGAAGACCTGGTCCGCGCGATGAACGCACCTGGCCTACCCGGCCGCAGCGCTACGGGTCGCTAAATCGACCCAGCGTCATCGGTCGCTCACTGTACCCAGCGCCACCGGTCGCTCAATCGACGCGGACGCGTCAATGGCGGCCCTCCAGGCCGACCGCCGCACGCAGGCGTTCCGCGGCGCCCCGGAGGCTGCGATCCTCGTGTGCCTGTGAATCCATCAGCTCGGCCACCGCCTCGGCGATGAGGTTGAGCTTCTCCTGCGACGCCTCCTCCGCGCGGCGACTGGCGTTCTCGAGCAGCACCACCAGCAGCAGCGTGAGGACGCTCGCGACGGTATGAATCGCCGTCTGCCATTCCTTGAGGTCTGTCCACAGCGGCAAGCTGACCAGCCAGGCCACCACGATGCCGGTACACAAGATAAAGAACGGTGCCCGGCTGACCCGGATGTACGATGTCTGGACGAATCGGTCGAACAACGAGCGGCGATCTCCCCGCGCACGAGTTTTGGCGGCATCGCTGCGCTCCACAACCCGAGCCTAGCGACCTCACCGCCCGCCGCCCGCCGCCATTCGGAGCAGAATAGCGCTTCCCAGCATCCCGCCGGGTGCCATTCGGAGCCGAATCGCGGTCGCACGGAGCCGACACGACGTGGTATCTGTTGGGGAGCGGCCTCTGGTGAAAGGGGCGTCGTGGACGGAGATGGGTCGCAGCCAACGTCCACCGGGTTCCTCGGCCCCCCGGAATGGCAGACACTCGAGCAGCGAGGGCATCGTTGCTCGTACCCACGAGGCCAGGTGTTGTTCTGCGAGGGCGACCCCGGAGGCAGCGTCATCGCGCTGCGGAGCGGCCAGGCAAAGGTCTCGGTGCAGACACGTCCGGGACGTGAACTCCTGCTGGCCGTCAAGGGACCAGGAGAGTTGCTGGGCGAGATGTCCGCCCTCGACGGACGACCCCGCTCGGCGACGGCCACCGCCATGGAGCCAGTGGAAGCCCTGCTCCTGACGGCGAGCGTTTTCCAGGAGTTCCTGAACGCTCATCCCCGGATCGCGCTGCGGCTGTTACAGGTGCTGACCTCCGAGCTGCGCGACGCCGACGAGCTCATCGCCGACCGCGACCTGGGCGACACCGTCAGCCGCACCGCCCGCCGCCTGCTGCACCTGGTGAGACGGTACGGCGAGCACAACGGCGGGAGCACCCGGGTCGGCCTCGCCCTCACCCACGAGGACCTGGCCGGCTGGATCGGCGTGAGCCGCGAGGCGACGAGCCGGGCGCTGAGCCGGCTGCGCACCGCGGGTTACATCACCACCGGGCGTCGCTGCATCACCGTGGTGGACCTGCCGGGGCTGCGTCGTTACCTGAATTGACAGGGCGTCACCTGGGCGGATGGAATCGTGCGTGCTCATCCCATAGGGTGGTGCGCCGGGGAGTTCGGTCGATGTGGTGGTGTCCGTGTCCACCGCCCGTGTTGCTCGATTCGAGCACCATGACCTCCTCGGGCATCACGATGAAGGTGCCCATCATGCCGTCGTCCTCGTGCTCGAGGATGTGGCAGTGGTGCATGAAGCGGCCGCTGGCGCCGGTGAACTGGCCGATGATCGACACCATCTCGCCCACCCCCGTCGGCACACCGTTGGGCGCCGGGACACCGTTCACCCGGATGACGTCCTTCCAGCCCTGCTCGTTGGGGTCGAGCGTGCCCTCGTGGAGGAAGGCCAGCGGAGTCTGCGTGCCCCCGGCGGCGTCGATGAAGCCGGTCACGTCGAAGTGCTCGCGACTGATCGCCTGGAACTGGACCAAGTGCAGGTGGAAGGGGTGCGAGGCCGGGGTGAGGTTGAGGATCCGCCATTGCTCCCAGCTCTCCTGGGAAATGTAGAAGTTCGCGGCATCTTTGAAGGTGCGGCCCACCCGCTGCAATGTCGTCAGCGTTCCGTCGGCCAGCCTTACCTGGACGATGCCGTCGACCGGCAGGGACGCGGGCGGGTCGACCTCGACCATCTCCCAGGTCTCGGGATGCTCGTCGATCAGGGTGAGCACCAGCCAGCGATGGTGATCGTGCGGTGTGTCGTGGCTGAGCCGGACGAACGACGGCGACAGCGTGCTCGGCAACGTGAAGGGGTCGCACACCGGCGTATTGCGCACCCGGAACTGCATGACGTCGGGATTGGGCGTTTGCGTACCCGGCTCGAACGGCGCGTCGAACGCGTTGTTGACCAGCCGCAGCGACCGTCCCCGGAACGCCCCGAAGTCGATCAGGATGTCGGCGCGCTCGGCCGGCGCGAGCGTCAGCTGGTCGAGCGCCAAGGGCGCCGGCAGCAGTCCGCCGTCGGTGCCGATCTGGTGCAATGCCCCCGGGATCAGCGCATCATTGTCGTCCCGCAGCTCGAACTGGTAGAAGCGGAAATGGGACGCGTTGAGCACCCGGAACCGGACCCAGCGGGCGTCGACCTCGAGATGCGGCCAGATCACGCCGTTGACCAAGGTGAACGGCCCGGTGAAAGGCACCGTGCGATTGTTCGGGTTGGGTTCCGGCAGGATGAGCACCTTGTGCAGCAGTTCGCCGGTGAGATTGCCGCCGGTGTCGGTATCGAGGTTGCGATCGCAGATGATAAGCGGCACCTCATGCTCGCCGCACGGCAACCCGAGCGCGTCCTCCTCGTCATCGCGGATCAGGTACATGCCCAACAGCCCGCTCATCACATTCATCGCGGTGATGGCCATGGCGTGGTCGTGGTACCACATCGTGGCCGCCCGCTGATCGTTCGGGTATTCCGCCAGCTGCGAGTCACCGGGCAGTATCGCGTTGTCGGGCCAGCCATCGTTGCCGCCGCCGGTCTTCGCCCCGTGCAGGTGCACCACCGTCCACGGCGGCAGCGCTGCCACCTCCGGGCGGGGGTCGACGCCATCTCGGCCCGGCCCGGCCGGCGGGAGCGGGAACGGCAACCCAGTGTCGATCTTCACGGATTTCACCGGGAAGCTCCCGGTGATCTCGTTGCGCCAGTTGACCTGAAGCCGCTGCCCTCGGCGGACCATGATCGTCGGACCGGGGGACGTCCCGTTGTACGTCCACACGGTCGTTGGGGGAAGCTCCGAGTGCAGCCTGGTGTACGCCGTCTGCATGGTGATCTCGAGTTGGCAGCGCTTCTCGTGCGGCGGCACAGTGATCACCGGCGGGATGGGCAGGGGATCGAGAAACTTCGTCAGAGTCAATCCGATCACGCGCCGGGGCGCGATCACGGAGGAGGCCGCGCCGGGCGACGTCGCCGTCTCGGTCGGAGTGGTCACCATCAGCATTACCTCCAGCTCATCGTCGAGGCGCCGACCGCCTCGACCATTCGTGCGACCCAGCGTGGACCGCAGGCTCCGGTTCGTCTGTGATCGTCGTTACGGACGATCACCTTTACCGCGAATACCACCCGGAGAGGTGTATTCCCGCGATCCCCCAACGGCTCTATCACGTGAAGAACCACAACAGTTCTCAGGCCCGAGCAACCAGGGGGACATGGCGTGGAATGCGCAGGCGAGACCGCCACCGTCACGGTCCTGTTCACCGACCTGGTGAGCTCCACACAGCTCATGAGCAGCCTGGGCGAATCCGCCTTCGACGAGCTGCGCCAACCCCATCTCGCCCTGCTGGGCCAGACCATCGCCGCCCACGGTGGCGTCGAGGTGAAAAGCCTGGGCGACGGGGTCATGGCCGTGTTCACCGCGGCGTCGGACGCGGTGGCCGCAGCCGTGGCCATGCAGCAGGCGGTGGCACGCCACGGCCACCGCGCTGCTGCCCGGCTGTCCATGCGGGTGGGCCTGGCACTGGGGGACGCCACCACGTACTCCGGCGATTGGTTCGGTACGCCAGTGGTGCAGGCAGCCCGCCTGTGCGACCAGTGCGGCGGCGATGAAATCCTGGTCACCGACACTGTGCGGGCGGTGGCCGAGGCCCGCACCAACGCCCGCTTCGTGCCGGTGGGAGCCCTGGCACTGCGGGGCCTGGCCGAGGTCGCGGTCTGGAAGCTGGACTGGGCGCAGGAGGCCACCCCGGCGGCGGTGGCCCTGCCCGACCGCCTGCACGGCATCGAGGAATCCGGATTCGTGGGGCGCCAGCCCGAGCTGGCAGCGCTGAGAGCAGCCTTCGAGCGGGCAGCCACCGGCAGCCGGCAGATGCTGCTGGTGGGCGGCGAGCCCGGGGCGGGCAAGAGCCGCCTGATCGCCGAGTTCGCCCAGCAGGTGCACGCCGAGGGGGCGAGCGTGCTGTTCGGTCGTTGCGACGAAGGGCTGGCGGTTCCCTACCAACCGTTCGTGGAGGCGCTGACCCACTACGTCCATCATGCGCCGCCCGCGGAGATGCCGAGCGGGCTCGGCCACCGGGGAGGGGAACTCGCCCGCCTGGTGCCCGAGCTGACCGAGCTGGTGACCGGGCTACCCAGCCCGCTGCGCTGCGACCCCGAGACCGAGCGCTACCGCCTGTTCGAGGCGATAGCGTCCTGGCTGGGCGCCGCCTCGGCCGACGAGGTGCTGCTGGTGGTCCTCGACGACCTGCACTGGGCCGCCCAGCCGACCCTGCTTGCACTGCGTCACGTGCTCAACGACACCTCCCCGGCCCACCTGCTGATCGTGGGTAGCTACCGCCACACCGAGCTGGACCCCACCCATTCCTTGGCCGACCTCCTAGCCGACCTGCGCCGGGTCCCCGGGGTGGAGCGACTCACCCTGGAGGGGCTCAACGAGGCTGAGGTAACGGCGTTGCTGGAGACGACCGGCCACTGCCGGGGGGACCACACCCAGGCACTGGCCCGGACCATCCGGGCACACACCGGGGGCAACCCGTTCTTCGTCGGTGAGCTGGTCCGCCACGCGGCTGAGTCGGGAGTGCGCGGCCGAGCCGACGACGGGAGGCTTGAGCACCTGGGTATTCCCGAAGGGGTGCACGAGGTGGTGCGCCGCCGGCTGGGCCGGCTTTCGGCGGCAGCCCAGGCGGTCCTGGTGACCGCTGCGGTGGTGGGCGTCGAGTTCGACCTGGCCGTGGTCGCCGCCGTCACCGGTCTGAGTGAGGAGGCCGTGGCCGACGCTCTGGAGGAGGCCATCGCCGCCGGGCTGGTCACGGAAGTGGCTGGACGTTGTCGTTTCCGTCACCAGCTGCTGAGGGCGAGCCTCTACGGTTCACTCAGCATCACCCGGCGCCGGCGCCTGCACCGCCGGGTAGACGAAGCCGTCGAGGCGCTCTACCGGTCCCGGCTAGACGATCACCTGCCGGCCGCTTTGGCCCAGCTGGCCCAGGATCAGGTCGCCGAGCTCTATACCCGCGCCTAGAGTCGCTGGTTACGCTGTGCCGGCCAACTATCCGGGACTCGATCGACAGGGTCGGAGTGAGTGGGATTTCAGCGTCGACGGACGTGGGGGCACGGCGGTGGCTGGTGATGAAGCTGGTCACGTTGGCGCTGATCGGCCTCGGGTTTGCCGTATCGGCGGTGCTCGGCGAAAGGTTCATCGATCTCGAAGTCTACCGAGTCGGCGGCCAGACCTGGCTGGCCGGACTCGAGTTGTACTCGCGGCAGTTTCCCGCTCCGCTTCCAGGTCCCGCGCTACCATTCATCTACCCGCCGTTCGCCGCCATTGTGTTCAGCGCTGCGACCTTCGTGCCGTGGCACGTAGCAGTAGCATGTCTGCTGCTGGCCAGTCTGGTCGCACTGTACCTGTCTTGTGTCATCATCGCGAAGCGGTTCGAGCCAGCGGCTTTACTGGGAGCCACCACGATCGCCACCATCCTGGTCTGGGCGGAACCGGTGCGGGAAACCCTCGGTTTCGGGCAGATCAATCTATTGCTGATGCTGCTGGTGGCTGCTGATTGTCTGGTGCGTCACCCGTGGTGGCCACGAGGCACGCTGATCGGTATCGCTGCGGCCATCAAGTTGACCCCAGCGCTGTTTCTGCTGTTCTTCATCACCAGGAAGCAGTGGCGTCCAGTGCTCATCGCCATGGTGAGCTTTCTGGGCGCCGGCCTCCTCGCGCTTGCGCTGGCCCCGGCTGATTCGGTGGAATACTGGCGACACACGGCGTTCGACCTGCACAATCGGGTCGGAGTCGCGCACTTCACCAACCAATCACTGCGTGGCATGCTGCATCGATACGGACTCGATCCTGGCGTTGAGTCGGTGCTGTGGTTCGGACTGAGCCTGACCGTGATCGGTTGCGCCTGGTTCGTCACGGCTCGTCTGCGCGCGCGGGGGCAAGACGGGCTCGCCCTGCTGGTGATCGCGGCGGCCGGCCTGTTGGCTTCACCGCTGTCCTGGTCGCACCATTGGGTCTGGATCGCCCCCGCGCTGGTAGCTCTCTCCTATGCATGGCTACAAGCGCGGAGGACCCGTCTTATCGTCCTGATCGCAGCATTGGCGGCGGTCTTCGGGATCGGCCCGCACACGCTGCTCCCGCATGGCCATGACCTCGAGTTGACCTGGACATTCTGGCAGCATCTCCTGGGCAACAGTTACGTCTGGATCGGTATGGCCCTGCTCGGCTGGGCGCTGTACCGCACGCGCAGTCCGCTACCGGAAGAAAGCGCAGCGGTCATTGCGCCGGCCGAAAACCGGTAGCGCGTCCCCACGCCGCCACCATGGCGAGAGCGGGAAACCACCGACCCGGCTGGCTCACCAGGGAGTTCCACTCGTTGAACCGGCCGGCGGTGACCCCGGGAATCAGACCCCGCTCCCAGAGCTGCGCCATCGAGACTCGCCAGAATTCCGCACCCACCGAGCCGCCCTCCGACATCGGAATCTCACAGTCGGACCCGACGGCATCCAGCCCACGACGGTGCAACAACCCTGGTAGACGCCGGGCCCACTCCAGGCCGACGCCCGCCCGCACCATGCCGGTCACACCCGCTTCGACCACCTCGGCAAACAACCCGGGACCCAGTGCGGCTACCGGAAAGTGGTCGGCGTCTTCCAGCAGCAGCCAGCCACCGGGGCGGAGGGCGTGCAGCAGCGCATCAAGGATGTGCTCGCGATCGGGGATGTGCATGAGCACGGCGCGAGCGTGCACCAGATCGAAAGCGCCGGCCGGCAGCTCGTCGGTTCTGAGGTCCATGCGGCGGACTTCGAGGTTGCCGTCATCGAGCTCCTCGACGAAGCGGGTATCGAGATCGATCGCAAGGACCCGACCCTGCGACCCGACCCGACCGCACAACCACCTGGTGATCGAGCCACCGCCGGCACCCACCTCGAGGCAGCGCCATCCGGCCCCGACGCCGAGGTTGTCCAGCCGCCGGATCGTCCCGGGGTCGTAGCACCGCTCAAGCAGCTCCAGCCGGTAACGGGCGTGCTCCCACCCGTTATCCAGGGAGTACTCCTGCTTCGTCCGCTTCGTCGGCCCAGTCTGCGCAGTCACCATAGTTCCTCTGGGAAGCTCGTCGTGGTAGCCGGCCACCGAATAGGTCCGGCCAGCCCCTACTATGCCCAGGTCTAGGGAGGCACAGTGAGCGTGGCGGGAGCCGATCCCACGAGGGTGACGGCTGTGGAGTGGGTCGTCGTCGGCGCGGCCCTGC
>DATEMN010000166.1:0-21664 GCA_035275565.1 Pseudonocardiaceae bacterium
GGGAAGTTGCGCTCAGTGGCACATCCGTACGCTGCGACATTCCTTCTCTGGAGGTCGCGGAGAGTAGATACTTCGAACGTGTTGTTCAGCTGCCGTCGCTGTTCGACTCTGCGATCGTGAGCAGCGCGGTGATCTGTGCCATGCCGGTGGCCAGTGTGGAGAAACCCTCGCGCATCTCCCGACCTAGTTCCTCGATCTTGTGGTCTTGTTCGAGCTGGGTCTCGCGCAGGGCGCTCAGCACCTGGTGATGGGCCCGCAGCTGGGTGCGGAACTCGGCGACATCACGGTCGGCCAGGGCAGCGAGCGCGCGGGCCGAGGCGGTATCCTCACGCAGCCGCCCTACTTCGTGTTCGAGGCTGGCGACCCGCGTCTCGAGATCGTTGTCCGGCACGGGCATGGATCCTACCTGCCGTCGGTCACGGGCGGGTCAGGCGTTCTCCCGCTGGAAGGTGCGGATGCCGAAGGTGACCGCGGCCACCGACAGTGCCACCGCGGCCAGTACTCCGAGTGCGACGGTCGTGCTGGCGAGGTCGCCCACGAACGCCGCGCGGGTGGCGTCCACCACGTAGACAAACGGGTTGAACCGCGACACGGTGAACAGCCAAGCTGGCGCCAGCGACATCGGTAACAGGACGCCGGACAGCAGCAGTACCGGCACGATGATCGAATTCTGCACCGGTGCGAACGCGTCCTCGCTCTTGAGTTTCAGCGCCAGCCCGTAGGACGCCGCGCTCATCGCCAAGCCGAGCACCGCGACCAGCGCCAAGCTCAGCAGCGCACCGCTGATGGGGGTGCGCAGCCCGAACGGCACCGCCAGCGTGATCAGCAGCGCGCCCTGCACCGTGAGTACCACGACGTCGCGCAGCGAGCGTCCCAGCAGCAGCGCGGTGCGGCTCACCGGGGTCACCCGCATCCGTTCGATCACGCCGCTGCGGTACTCCGCGATGAGCCCGTAGCCGACGAAGGCGGTACCGAACAGCGCGAGTTGCACCAGCAGCGCGGGCACCATGACCTGCCATTCGTCGCCGGGCGGGAAGCCAGGCGCGCCCACCAGGGACTGCAGCAGGGGCACGAACAGGGCAAGGTAGAGCACCGGCTGGACCAGGGTGATGACCACCCACGCCGGGTTTCGCAGGGCCTGCTGCATGGCCCGCCGGAAGATCAGCCAGGTCTCGTGCGCGGTGTGCACAGTGTCGCTCCGCTCAGATCGTCGCGGGTTCGGGGTCTCGGCTCACGTCGGGTACGCCGCTGTCGGCGTCGCGCAGGCTGCGACCGGTGAGGGTGAGGAACACATCGTCCAGCGTCGGGCGGTGCACCTCGACGGACTCCAGGGCGATACTGGCCGCGTCCAGCTCGCGCAGCAGCAGCGGCAACGCGGTGCTGCCCCGCGGTACCCGGAAACGCACGGTGGTGGCGGCGACGGTCAGGCCCGTTGCGCCGGGCAGCGCCTGGGCGATCCGCGCGGCGTGGGCCGGTGCGTCGGTGCCTAGCGTGACGGTGTCACCCGCCACGGTCCGCTTGAGTTCGTCGGGGGAGCCCTGCGCGACGATGCGCCCGTAGTCGATCACCAAGATCCGGTCGCACAGCGCATCGGCTTCATCGAGGTAGTGCGTGGTGAGAAACAGGGTCATGCCGCGCTCGGCGTGCAGCGCGCGGATGTGCTGCCACAAGTTGGCTCGGCTCTGCGGATCCAGCCCGGTGGTGGGCTCGTCCATGAACAGCAGTGCCGGCAGGTGCATCAGGCCCATCGCGATGTCCAACCTGCGGCGCTGGCCACCGGACAGGGTGCCAGCCAGCCGATGCTCGGTGCCGGCCAGGTCGAGCTGCCCGAGCAGCTCGATGCCGCGGTCGCGGGCGTGCCCCGGTGCCAAGCCGTACAGCCTGCCTTGCAGGACCAGTTCGTCGAGCACCGGGCAGTCCGGCCCGGCGCCGCCGGCCTGCCCGACATAGCCGATCCGGCGGCGTACCCCTACTGGATCGGTGAGCAGGTCGCAGCCGGCCACCGTGGCGGTGCCTGCGGTCGGAGCGAGCAGGGTGGTGAGCATCCGCAGTGTGGTGGTCTTGCCGGCGCCGTTGGGGCCGAGGAAGCCGACCAGTTCTCCTTGCGCCACGTCGATGTCCACCCCGCGGACGGCTTCGACGGTGCCGCGCCGTGTGCGGAAGCTGCGTGCCAGACCGCAGGCGTGGATCATGATCTCCTCGTTCTTGACTATTCAAACTTGACTACCAGGATGCGTGCGGACTGGTTCGGTGTCAAGTGTGGGCAGCGTCATGTGCCGGGGGCTCGTCGGCGAAGCGGTACGCACCGGCCTCGATGCGGTGGATGAACACCCGTGCCCAGCCGGCCTCGGCTTCGCCCAGCGCCGCCTTGAGTGCCAACGACTCCGCGTGCCCCGCGTCCAGATCGGCGTCCTGGACGAACCGCAGGCTCGCCAGCGCCGCGTCCACCTGTGCAACCCGGTTGCGCATCACGGCGAGCACCTCGTCGCGCCGCAGTGCGGTGACGAACGCCAGCCCCGCATACAGCGGCAGCGGGTAGCTCGACACCGTCCACAGCGATTCGCGCAGCAGCGTCACGAACTCCGTCTCGCCGTCCGCGGTGAGCTCGTAGGCCGTCCGCTCCGGCCGGAACCCCCGGCGGCTGGTCTCCACCACGTGCAAGAAGCCATCGCGGGTGAGTGTCTTGAGCGCGTGGTAGATCGAGCCCGGGTTGATGTTGGCCCACTCGTCGGCCCGCCAGGTCAGCAGCGTGCGCCGGACGTCGTAGCCGTGCACCGGCTGTGACATCCGGACCACACCGAGCACGAGCAGCTGAGTCGAGGACACACCGCTGAGCGTAAGCAACGGTCGCACGCGTTGGTTCCGCTGCGCCAGTAGACGAGATTCTTGGTCAGACGGCGCCTGGCGGTTCGGACGTTGGCTGGGAGCAACGTTGGTAATCTTCAGGCATGAGGGCCGTCCTACTCGAGGTTCCCGAAGCGATGCTCGCCGAGCGTTGCCGGCTGGGACTCGACGGGCGCGACGAGGTGTGGAATGGAGTCCTGCACATGGTGCCGCCGCCCGGAGGTCCGCATCAGCACCTGGGCGGGGAACTGTTTTTGGTGCTAGGACCACTGGCCAAGAAGCGCGGATTGCGTCCCTACTTCGAGACCGGTCTGTTCCGCACCGCAGACGACTACCGGGTGCCCAACCAGCTGTACTGCCGTCCCGAGCACGAATCCGAGAGAGGCGCGGAGGGTGCAGAGCTGGTCATCGAGATCCAGTCCAAGGGTGACGAGACTTACGAGAAGATCGGCTTCTACGCCGAGATCGGCGTGCGGGAGATGCTGATCGTGCACCCCGATGGTCGCTGGGTCGAGCTGTTGCGAGCCGTCGGTGGTCGGCTGCTCCCGGTGAGTGCCGACGCCGAGGGTGGGGTGCGTTCCGACGTCCTCGGTGTGCAGTTCGCCACCGTCGAAGACCGGCTTCGGATCACCTGGGAAGACGGCGTCGCCGAGGTCTGATCCACCGGTCAGGAAGATCTCGGGGTGTGGTTTGTCCTGGGCGAAGTCGCGTCCGGAGATGTCGACGTCGGAGGACTCCAGCAGGCTCAGGCCGGGCCGCAGGAAGTCGTAGTGCATGTGCTGCGCTGCAGCGGAGGTGTCGAGCCGGATCTGGCGGAGGAACAGCCCGGCATTTCGCAGATCTGCCCAAGACTCGATGACCAATCATATTCCGTCTCATTACGAGAGCGCCCCGTTGTCGCGAGCCCATTTCTCGAAACCGCCCGGGCCGAACGGGAGTCGGTATTGGCTGGCCAGCAGGTCATCGGCTAACGCTGCGACGAGCGGAATCGTGAGAAGCTCCTTCCGAACCGCCTCGCACAAAAGCGTCAACGTCGGCTGGAGTCTGACCCCGCACTCTCTCGCCTCCCTCCGAGCCGCTCCATCATCAACGACGGCCGTGCCACCAGTCGTTGTGGCTAACGCAAGAACAGCGGCCTCGCCCCGGCTTCGGTCTCTCTTCACGAGAAGTGCGGAGAACCTCGCGAACGACTCGAGTTCTTCGCTGGAACAAAGCTCCCTATGCTCGATCCAATCAGCTTGTAGGGCGACTTCGATTCGACTGTCAAGTGAGGCGCCGACACGCAGTTCGTGAACGACAACATCCGGAATGACCGCTGCGCGAGATCCGACAACCGCTTTCAGGACGCCGAGCCAACCCTCGCGAGCAAAATGATTCAACGGACCCGCGTCAAAGACGAGGATGTCATCGTTCATGGCCAGGTCGCCTACGAGACAAAATTCCAGATCGCGTTTTCCGGTAACGCTGGAAGCACCGGAAGATCGTCCTCGCTCCACGTGTCGAACAGCAGATCGGTCGCGCAAGCAGGCGACACGATTTCTTGACGAAAAAGCCTGAGAACAGACTCTTCGTACTGTTTGGGTAGCTCGGGAGGCTTTAATTCGTCGTGATTCAGCAGATTAAACTCAACGAAGTCAGCCTTCGTTGTTCGAACGCTTCTTACTTCGACTCCCCCTGAACGATCAATATGGCCGAGTTCGATTAGCCTTCTCGCGAGAGTAGACATGTCCACTCGGAATTTACTGCCAAGAAGCACCGAAGCAGTCCGAAGGCTCCCTTCATCCTCAGTGGCCTCGCGCCACGATTCGGCGACGCCTTCAGCCGGCAAGAGGAGGGCGCGGGCAAATCGGTCGAGGCAAGCTTCCCACTCCCGACTATCATCGTTTTCGGCGACTCGCCAGTCCACGGTATATGCGTCAGCGAATAGACAATGTCCCCACTCGTGAGCGAGAGCCATGCGCCTTCGCCCATTATGCAGGTGGCCATTTATCAACACGATCGCACCGTGTTCGAGAAGGATTGACGCGGCATCGGCTCCTTGCGGACCTAGATCAAAAGAGAAAGCAAGCAATCCCACCTTATTCCCGACGCTGGAAGCATTGACGATCGGCTGGGTTTGGTTGAGACCTAGAGCTTGCCTGACCTCGGACGCCCTGGCCTCGGCCTCTTCAAGGCTAGACGGCCGCCGCAAGCCTTGAATAACTTGAGGGGCGAACATCCGATCGTGTTCTTGTAGAAACTCGACGTTACGGGCCGTTCGCTCGATCACTCGGTCTATCTCAGGACTAGGAGCGCCGGGATCGCGCAAATTTCGGTGTGACACGACAGCCGGCGGCGCATCGTAGACGAACCATTCGATGCGCTCGTCAACAGCTTCCGCTATACGCGAAAGCTCGAGCGCGGTGACTCGCCTCACGCCGATTTCGATCTTTGCTAGCGCAGACCGGTCCAAGCCGACAGCAGATGCGAGTTCGGCCTGCGTCATACTCGCGCGCCCCCGGGCTTCTGCGATCCGCTCGCCCATCGTGCGGGCGTCGAGCCCTCCCATGTGTGCGATAATAGAACAAGTCTGCCACGTTGACCAGAGGGAGCCTCCCCGGTCACCTACAGCTCCCGGGGGGACGAGGCCGGGTGGCGCCGCTTGGTAGATCGAGCTGCTCAGGACGTCCGCAGCTGGTGCTCGCTCAGGCCCGCGATGTCGACCTCGTCCAGCGACGTGACGACGAGATCGGCGTTCGCGGCCGTCAAAAGCTCGGTGTCGTCGGCTCGGGCCAGCCCTAGCGCCGCCATGCCGCCGGCCTTGGCCGCCTGCACGCCGCTGGCGGCGTCCTCCACGACGAAGCAGTACTCCGGGGCGACGCCGAGCTCGGCGGCGCCGGTCAGGAAGATCTCGGGGTGTGGTTTGCCCTGGGCGAAGTCGCGTCCGGAGATGTCGACGTCGAAGAACTCCAGCAGGCTCAGTCCGGGCCGCAGGAAGTCGTAGTGCAGGCCCTGTTCCGCGGCGAAGGTGTCGAGCCGGATCTGGCGGAGGAACAATCCAGCATTCTTCGACGACGACGCGGCTGCCACTGGGATTCCCGCGGCGCGCACGGCCAGCAGGAAACGCAACGCGTCGGGGTATGCCTCGAACTCGCCGGCCTCAATGAGCTTGATGACCATGGTCTGCTTGTTCGTGGCGTAGGCGTTCACCCGTTCGGCGGCGTCGGGGACCTTGAAGTACTCCAGGGTTGCCAGCGCTCCGCTCATTCGAGGCTTGCCCGATATCACCTGCTGGTAGACCTGCGGCGTGAAGTGCTCGTCGGACCACGAGGTCTGGTCCGCGATGCCGGCCCAGTCGTTTTCCATCAGCGCACGCAGCGAGTCCCGCCACGCCCGTTCGTGTGGGGAGTCGACCAGCACGCCGTCAACATCGAAGATTGCTGCCTCAAAGCCTCGTGCCGGCACGATCACTCCTTTCCCTCGTGCGCAGCGACGCTACCCATTCCGCACCGGCGGCCAGCTCGCGGACCTCGTCGCCGATGCCGATCCGGACGGGCCGGCTGAAGCCCCCGGCCAGGGTGTGCACCGTCAGCTCATCGCCGGCGATGCCGACCCGCAACGACGTACCGCGGAACTGCATCGGGAACGTGAGCCCGTCGAGCCGGTCGGTGAGCGTCGGGTCGAAATGCAGGACTCCATCGCGCACGCTGGCCCCTACGTAGCTGCGCTGCACGAGATCCAGTGTGCCGGACATGACCCCCATGTGGATGCCCTCCTTGGTGGTGCCACCCTGCACGTCACCCACGTCGCTCTCCAGCGCGACGAGGAAGCGCTGCCACGAGCTCTCCGGGTCCAGGCGGGCGAGCACGGCGGCGTGCGTGACCAGGCTCAGGGTCGAACCGTGGGAGGTGCGCTGGTCGTAGTAGTCGATGGTGCGCCGCGCGAGGTCGCGGCCGTAGTCGTAGCCGAGTCTTTCGAACAGCTCGCGAAGTTCGTCATCGCTGAACAGGTAGAACAGCATCACCACATCGGCCTGCTTGGCCAGCTGGTAGCGGTTGGGGTCGTCGCCTGCGGCCTTGAGGATGCGGTCCAGGCGCCCGATGTTGGGGTACTCGGCGCGGTAGCGCACCCAGTCCAGCCCCTCGAGATCGGCGTAGCCCTCGAACTGGCTGATGACGCCGTCCGCATGAAACGGAACGAACATCATGCGGCTCATGTCATCCCACGTGCGCAGCTCGTCGTCGGTCAGTCCGAGGCGCACCCGCAGCGCGCCGCGACGACTCTTCGGTAGCAGGTCGAGCACCTGCGGGGCGGTGCTGGCGATCCAGGCCACCGTCAGGTTGGTGTAGGCGTTGTTGCGCAGGCCACCTTCCTCGGCGCCGGGATAGCGCTCGTGGAACTCGTCGGGTCCCATCACCCCGTGGATCTCGTACCGACCGCGCTCGGGGTTGTAGTGCGCGATCGAGGCCCAGAAGCGGGCGATCTCGAGCATGAGCTCGGCGCCGTAGTCGCGCAGAAACGCCACGTCGCCAGTGGCCTGGTAGTACTGCCAGACGTTGTAGAAGATCGCCGCGTTGACGTGGCGCTGGTTGTGGCTGTGGTCGGGGTGCCACTGCCCGGACAGCGGGTTGAGGTGGACGACCTGCGTCTCCTCAGTACCGTCGCTGCCGCTTTGCCAGGGGAACATCGCGCCCCGGTAGCCGGCCTCCTGCGCCGCGGCCCGCGCCTCGGCGAGGCGGCGGTAGCGGTACAGCAACAGCCCGCGGGTGATCTCGGGCATCCGGAAGTTGAGGTAGGGGTAGACGTAGAGCTCGTCCCAGAACACGTGCCCGCGGTATGCCTCGCCATTGAGCCCCCGAGCCGGCACGCCCGCGTCGTGCCGGGCGGTGTGCCGGGAGCACACCTGCAGCACATGGGAGACGTGGAAGCGCAACAGCAATTGCACGCGGGGCTCGCCGGGCAGCTGGATGTCGCCGATGTCCCACAGCTCGGCCCACGCCGACTCGTGCTCGGCTAGCGCCACGGCGAAGTCCGGGCAGCGCCCGACATGCTTTCCGGCGGCGACCAGGGTCTCGGCGATCGCGTTGTCGTGGGAGGTGAACAGTGCGATCATCTTCTCCACGCGCACCGGGTTGTCCTGCTCGACGTCGAAGGCGAGGACCTGCTGGATGTAGTCCTCCATCTGGTAGAGGCTGCGTGCGACGTCGCTCGGCCGGTCGACCGCACCGGCGCGGAAGACGCGAGTGCGCGCGGCTTCGGCGATGTAGATGTTCGACTGCCGGGTCTGCACCTTCAGGGCGATGATCTCCGGGCCGAACGTGCGCGGCGACACCGGGTTGAGGTGACGTCCCTCGAGCTCGCGGTAGCGGGCAACCATGTGGTTCGTCACCCGCCCATCGAGCCCCGAGATCACTTCCACCCGGCCTGACCAGTTGTCCGCGGTCACCGTCCACTCGATACCGGCCACGTGGCTGTTGGCCATGCTCACGAATCGGCGGCTGCGCAGGGTCGTCTTGCGACCGGCGCGGTCGCGGAACTGGATCTCGCGCGCCACCACGGCGTTGCGGATGTTGTAGCCGTGGCGGTAGGAGAGCACCTCGACGTTGTCGAGCCGGATCGCCTCCTCGCCCTCGATCCTCAACTTCAGCAGCAACCAGTTGGGGAGGTTGACCAGGTCCTCGTTGAGGACCGGGCGACCACCGAGGATCGTCGTCTCCCGGTTGAAGCAGCCGTGCGCGTACGTGCCCGGGTAATGGACCGCGTTCGCGTCCTCCCATTCGGCCGCTCCCCGGGTCGCGAAATAGCCGTTTCCGGTCGAGGTCAGGGCCTCGCGCAGACCTTCCTGCGCGGGGTCGAAATCGTCGTAGATGAGTGTGAAGTCCGGCACGGGTCCCTCCCCGAAAGGTTTGCGCGTGTCAGTTGTGGCTAAGGGGGGCGAGCGTGTTCAGGAATTGCTCCACCTCGACGGTGGACTTCAGGACGAAATCGGCGGCGGTGGGCCGGTTCGCTACCTCCGGATCGTCCGGGTGGCCGACGATGATGCCGACGCCCCGGCCGGCCAGCGCCCGGAAGGCGTCCTCGTCGGTGATATCGTCCCCGAGATACAGCGGCACGACGTCGTCGGCGTCGAGATCCAGTGTCCGCAGCAGGTGCAGGACGGCTTTGCCCTTGTGCCAGTCGATCTTCGGCTGGAGTTCGTACACCATTTTCCCGGGGGTGACCTTCAGCTGCCCGGAGTACTCGTTCAGCAGCTCGTCCACCACGGTGGTGACCTTGGCGCGGTGCTCAGGATCAGCGAGTCGGTAATGGACCGCGACCGAGGCCCGCTTCGGCTCGACCACCGCACCGGGAATCGATTCGATCTCGGCCCGGAGCCGGCCGGTGACCTCGAAGATCAGGTTTTCGAAGCCGGTCGCGGCACCGTGCGCGATGGTGCCCTGCTGCGGGCTCCAGATGTCGAAACCGTGACTGCCCGCCACCACCAGGTTGTCGACGCCCATCAGCTGCTGCACCACGGGCCGGTCCCGACCGCTGACCACGCACACCGAGCACCGCTGCGCCAATGCCTGGACGGTCTCCCGCATGCCGCCGGGCATAACTGCGTCCTCGGGCCTATCGACGATCGGGGTCAACACCCCGTCGTAGTCGAGAAACACCGCTGGCCGGCGACCGGCCAGCTTCGCGGCGAACTGCTCGCCGTCGTGCAGCGCGTCGGGCAGTTCGCGAACGGTCGACGCCTGCCTGGTCACGGTCGTCGGCAGGTAGGCGTAGGTGCGGTCCTAGCCGGCATCGGCACATACCTACTTTGCGTAGAGGGGTGTCCACTGTGAGACAGGTCACCGACGCTAACACGTCCTTAGGCACCGGTCTTTCCTGAATCTTCATGGGCCCGGCCATCTACTACGGGCATGCCCCGGCATTCAACGGACTTCTCTCTCCGTACAAGGGACGCAAGACGAGTGGTACGGGCAGCGCGAGCAAGCCCGAGCTTTGGGTTGCCGTCTAGAGCGGGCAGGATCCCGGCACAGTTGCTTCACACCGGATGGTAGCCGCTGGTGATGCAACGAAGCTTCGTTCGGACGGGCGATCCACAAGATCGAGCTCGTCCGAGCGGGGCTTCGTAGTCCCTGGTCCCCTCTCCGACTCCATCGTAGGGGTGGCCCATAGGCTGGGTGCTATGAACGCACCCGTCCTGACTGCCGTGGCCTGGCCCTACGCCAACGGACCGCGGCATCTCGGCCACGTCTCCGGCTTCGGTGTCCCCTCCGACATCTTCTCCCGCTACCAGCGGATGGCCGGCAACCGGGTGCTGATGATTTCGGGAACCGACGAGAACGGCACCCCGATCCAGGTGCAGGCCGACGCCGAGGGGGTCACTCCCCGCGAGCTCGTCGACAAGTACAACCGATTGATCGTAGGAGATCTGCAGGATCTGGGCCTGTCCTACGACCTGTTCACTCGCACTACTACCGCCAACCATCACCGGGTGGTGCAGGAGCTTTTCCTCGCGTTGCACCGCAACGGCTACGTGCTCGCGCGCAGCGCGCTCGGCGCGATCAGTCCATCCACCGGGCGTACCCTGCCCGACCGCTACATCGAGGGCACCTGCCCGATCTGCGGTGACGACGGCGCCCGCGGCGACCAGTGCGACAACTGCGGCAACCAGCTCGACCCGGCCGACTTGATCAACCCGCGGTCCCGGATCAACGGCGAGAAACCGGACTTCCGCGAGACTGAGCACCTGTTCCTCGACCTGCCGGCGTTCACCGAGGCCCTCGGCTCGTGGTTGTCCACTCGCACCGAGTGGCGCTCCAACGTGCTCAAGTTCTCCATGAACCTGCTCGACGACCTGCGTCCCCGTCCGATCACCCGAGACCTCGACTGGGGTGTGCGGGTGCCGCTGGACGGCTGGCGCGATGCCCCGATGAAGCGGTTCTACGTCTGGTTCGACGCGGTCATCGGGTACCTGTCGGCGTCAGTGGAGTGGGCCGTCCGTTCCGGCGACCCGGATGCCTGGAAAGCGTGGTGGTGCGATCCTGATGCTCGCTCGTACTACTTCATGGGCAAGGACAACATCACCTTCCACTCGCAGATCTGGCCTGCCATGCTGCTTGGCCACAACGGAGCCGGTGATCGTGGCGGCGAGCCGGGAGCGTTCGGCACGCTGAATCTGCCTACCGAGGTGGTGTCCAGCGAGTTCCTCACCATGAGCGGGTCGAAGTTCTCCACCTCCCGCGGCAGGGTGATTTACGTCGGGGACTTCCTGCGCGAGTTCGGCCCGGACACTTTGCGCTACTTCATCTCGGTGGCCGGCCCCGAGACCCAGGACACCGACTTCACCTGGGAAGAGTTCGTCCGCCGGATCAACTTCGAGCTGGCCAACGAGTGGGGCAACCTGGTCAACCGCTCGATCGCGATGGCCCAGAAGAACGTCGGGGCGGTGCCGCGACCGTCGACTCTGCAGGCGGCCGACTCGGAGTTGCTGGCGACCTCGTGGGCGGCCTTCGGTGTCGTCGGGGGGCTGCTGGAGCGCAACCGGGTCAAGGCCGCGATCAGCGAGGCGATGCGGGTGGTGGGCGCAGCGAACAAGTACCTGTCCGATCAGGAACCGTGGAAGCGCGCGGACGACCCGCAGCGCCGGGACACCATCCTGCATACCGCGCTGCAGGTCGTCTCCGACGCCAACACGCTGCTCACCCCGTTCCTACCGCACGCGGCCCAGCGGGTGCACGAGCAGCTCGGCGGCACCGGCGTGTGGTCGGCCCAGCCCGGCATCAACGTGGTCAGCGAGGTCGTCGCGGGCAGCGGGCCGGACTACCCGGTGCTCACCGGGGACTACACCACCGAGCAGGCACGCTGGACCACCGTCCCGATCGAGGTAGCCCGACCCCTCACCAAGCCGACCCCCCTGTTCCCCAAACTAGCCCCCGCGCTCGGCGACACTGGTCCCGACTGGGCCCCCGTCCGGTCGTGAGTGCGTAACAGCGTTGTAGAACTTAATGGCACTCACGAGTAGCTTGCCGCCACCCCCACCGGCGTTGCCGGTGCCGGTGGTGGATGCGCATACCCACCTGGACGCCTGCGGTGCCACCGATCCGGCTGGCGTCCGCGCGGCACTGGACCGGGCTGCGGCAGTGGGGGTTTCGGCGGTGGTGACGGTCGCCGACGATATGGCTGCTGCCCGGTGGGTGGTGCAGGCGTCAACCTGGGATGACCGGGTGTTCGCCGCCTCCGCGCTGCACCCCACCCGGACGGCGACGATGACCGACGCCGACCGCGCCGAGCTCGAGCGGCTCGTGCGCCAACCGCGGGTGGTCGCGGTGGGGGAGACCGGCCTGGACTACTACTGGCCGCAGCGCGACCCGCAGGTCGCCACCCCCGAGGTGCAGCGGGACGCGTACCGATGGCACATCGACCTGGCCAAGCGGGTTGGCAAGCCGCTGATGATCCACGATCGAGATGCCCACGACGACGTGCTGGCCGTGCTGGCGCAGGAGGGATCGCCCGAGACGGTCATCTTTCACTGCTTCTCCGGCGACGCCGCCATGGCGCGGGCCTGCGTGGACGCTGGCTACGTGCTGTCTTTCTCCGGCACGGTGACCTTCCGTAATGCCCGTGCGCTGCGCGAGGCAGCGGTGCTGGTCCCCGACGGGCAGCTGCTGGTGGAGACCGATGCCCCGTTCCTCACTCCGCATCCGCACCGCGGCAGGCCCAACGAGCCGGTCAACCTGCCCTATACCGTCACCGATCTCGCCGCGTTACGTGGGCAGGACGTGGCGGAGCTTGCCGCGTCGAGCTCCGCCACCGCCGAACGGGTTTTCGGGTTCGCGCGCCTAGCGGGACAGTTCGGCGCGGCCGATACCGCTCACCGATCCTGAGCGACACATCGGCGCACTCGCCGCCGGGGTGTTTGCCCATGCTGCTACATCCCGTTACCGTCCCGTCACTGTCAGCCGGGGTGGGAAGTTCCTGGGTTGCTTTCCCCTGCCCGGAACTGCGACGACTGGACATTGGTGGCCACTCGCACGTTCGTCCGGGGCGCTCTCCTGGGTCTCATCTTGGCGCTGCCGACCGGTACTGCTGCGGCTCTCACCATGGACAAGACCGTCACCATCGCGATAGACGATGAGGAGCGGACCATCCACACGTTCGCTTCGTCGGTGTCGGCGGCGCTGGCGTCGGCGGGCCTGCACGTTGAGGACAAGGACACCCTGGCTCCGACCGCGAACAGCCCCATCCAGGACGGCAGTCGGGTCGTGCTCAACCGTGGCCGACCGCTCGCCCTGACCGTCGACGGGTCACAGCACGAGATCTGGACTACCGCGCTCACCGTCGACCACGCACTGCACCAAGTGGGGATGCGATCGGAGGACATGGAGCTGTCGGCGGATCGTTCCAAGCGCATCCCGCTGGAAGGCATGGCGCTGGTGGTGCGCATCTCCAGGCCGATCACTCTGCTCGACGGTGGCCTGCCGGCCCGCGAGGTGTACTCCACGGCGCTCTCGGTTGGCGACCTGCTCACCCTGCAGGGCGTCCCGTTGGGGGATCAGGACACGGTCACCCCATCCCCCTCCTCGCCCGTGCTGCCCGGGATGACGGTAGAGGTCACCCGGATCCGCACCGAGGAACGCAGCGAGCGACAACCGGTGCAACCCCCGGCCAAGAAGGTCAAGGATCCCGGGATGCGCAGTGGCGAGGTGGTCGTCGATGATTCCGGCGAGCCGGGCGAGAAGATCGTCACCTTCCTGGTCACCCTGAAAAACGGCCAGGAGATCGCCCGCAAAGAACTCGCCAGCCAGCAGATCAGTCCGGCACGACCGAGCCGGACACGGGTCGGTACAAGGGGATCCAGCGGGGCCGAGGGCTCGGTCTGGGACCGTCTCGCCCAGTGCGAGTCCGGCGGGAACTGGGCCATCAACTCGGGCAACGGCTACTACGGCGGCCTGCAGTTCGACCAAAGCACCTGGAGCGCCAACGGCGGTAACCGGTTCGCTCCCTACCCCCACCTGGCCAGCCGCGAGGAGCAGATCGCGGTCGCGCAGAAGGTCCGTAACACCCGTGGCGGCTACGGCGCATGGCCGGCCTGCTCCGCTCGGCTGGGTTTGACCTGATCTGGCTCACTATGTCGTTATGACGGGGGAGCGGGCCGCCCTGCTGGGGCCGGCTGAGCTGCGCACACTGGCCGATCGGCTTGGGCTGCGCCCGACCAAGCGACTCGGGCAGAACTTCGTGCACGACGCCAACACCGTGCGCCGGATCGTCGCCGCGGCCGATCTCGCCGCGGCCGACGTGGTGCTCGAAGTAGGGCCCGGACTGGGCTCGCTCACCCTGGGCCTGCTCGGCGCGGCCCATCGGGTACTGGCCGTCGAGGTGGATCCGGTGCTGGCCGCCGCGTTGCCCGCCACGGTGGCCGACCGCGCCCGGGACCAGGCTGGTGCGCTGCGGGTGCTGACCGCCGACGCGCTGCGGGTGCAGCGCGCGGAGATCATCGAGGCGGCCGGTGGCGTCGAGCCCACCGCGCTGGTCGCGAACCTACCCTACAACGTGGGCGTTCCCGTGCTGCTGCACCTGCTGGCCGAGCTGCCGAGCCTGCGTCGCGGGCTGGTGATGGTGCAAGCCGAGGTGGCCGATCGGCTGGCTGCCCCGCCGGGCACCCGCAGTTACGGGGCACCCAGCGTCAAAGCGGCGTGGTTCGCCGAGGTCCGCCGTGCCGGATCGGTGCCCCGCGGGGTGTTCTGGCCGGTGCCCAACGTGGACTCCGGCTTGATCGCCCTGACCCGGCGCCCGGCGCCGTCCCCAGCGCCCAGAGAATCCCCAGCGCCCAGAGAAGAGGTCTTCGCCCTCATTGACGCGGCATTCGCGCAGCGCCGGAAGACGCTGCGGGCCGCTCTGGCCGGCTGGGCCGGTTCTGCTGCCGCCGCCGAACGGGTGCTACGCGCCGCCGGGGTGGATCCGACCGCCCGTGGCGAGCAGCTCACCGTCGCAGACTACGCCCGGATCGCTTGTGAGTGGCGATGCGAGCTATAGCCCTTATCGCCACTCACGGGTGCGTAGCGCATACCCTGGTGCCGTGCTTGCCGTTGTGCCGCAACCGGTTACCGTGCGCGTCCCGGCCAAGGTCAACCTGTACCTGGCCGTCGGAGACCTGCGCCGGGACGGCTATCACGAGCTGGTCACCGTGTTCCAAGCGCTGTCGGTGACCGACGAGGTGACCGTCGCGGCCACCGACGCACCCGGCGTGCAGGTGTACGGCGAGGGCGCCGGTACGGTGCCCACCGACCACCGTAACCTCGCGTGGCGTGCGGTACTCGCGCTGGCCGAGCACGCCGGACGCCAACCCGCGGTGCGGGTCGTGCTGCGCAAGACCATCCCGGTGGCCGGCGGGATGGCAGGCGGCAGCGCCGATGCGGCGGGCACCCTAGTCGCGTTGGCTGGGCTGTGGCGCCTGGATATCAGCCGTGAGGAGCTGGCCGGACTCGCCGCCGGGCTGGGCAGCGACGTACCGTTCGCGTTGCATGGCGGCACCGCGCTGGGTACCGGGCGCGGTGCCGCCCTGGTTCCGGTGCTGACCCGGCACAACTTCCACTGGGTCATCGCGGTGGACCGCCGTGGTCTGTCCACCGCGGACGTCTACCGGGAGTTGACCCGGTTGCGAGCGCACGGCTCCTCAGGCTCGTCGTTGCCGCGACTCGGCGGCGTCGAACCGCTGCTCGAGGCGCTGGCCTCGGGGGACCCCCGGCAGCTGGCCTTGCTGCTCGGCAACGACCTGCAGGCCGCCGCGGTATCGTTGCACCCGACGCTGCGCCGCACCCTGCGCGCCGGCGTGGAAGCCGGGGCGCTGGCCGGCATGGTGTCGGGATCCGGACCGACCTGCGCGTTCCTGTGCGTCGACGCCGACGCCGCGGTCCGGGTGGCTGCCGAGTTGGCTGGCGCCGGCGTCTGCCGCACCGTCCGGGTCGCCAGCGGCCCGGTGCCCGGTGCCCGGGTGGTGGAGGAGCCCCGCCCGGTGCCACCCCCCGAGCCCTCCGCGCGCGCCTGATGGCGAACCTGGTCAACCTCGAGGCCGTCTCAAAGTCCTATGGGGTCCGCCCGCTGCTGTCCGGTGTCTCGCTCGGCGTCGCCGAGGGCGACCGGATCGGTGTCGTCGGGCTCAACGGTGGCGGCAAGACCACGCTGCTCGAGGTGCTCGCCGGAATCCAGGAACCGGACACCGGCCGGGTCAGCCGAGCCAGGGATCTGCGTAGCGCGGTGGTCACTCAGCGCACCGAGTTGCCCGCGCAGGTCACCGTGCGCCAAGCGGTGCTGGATCCGCTGGGGGTCACCGCCGAGCACGAGTGGGCTGGTGACCCCCGGGTGCGTGGCCTGCTCGACGGGCTGGGCATCCCGTCGCTCGGGCTGGACCGGTCGGTGGACCAGCTCTCCGGCGGGGAGCGGCGCCGGGTCACGCTAGCCGTCGCGCTGGTGG
Organism: Pseudonocardiaceae bacterium; assembly: GCA_035275565.1. Lineage (GTDB taxonomy): Bacteria > Actinomycetota > Actinomycetes > Mycobacteriales > Pseudonocardiaceae. The sequence goes on from DATEMN010000166.1 coordinate 16,289, forward strand.
GTGAGCTCGACCTGCTGGTGCTCGACGAGCCGACCAACCACCTCGACGTCCAGGGCGTGCGGTGGCTCGCCGAGCACCTGCTGGCGCGGCGCTGCGCGGTGGTGGTGGTGACCCATGACCGGTGGTTCCTGGACACCGTGGCCACCCGCACCTGGGAGGTCACCGACGGCCGGGTGGACGGCTACGACGGGGGTTACGCGGACTGGATCTACGCCCGGGCGCAACGGGCCCGGCTGGCCGCGACTGCCGAGGATCGGCGGCGCAACCTGGCCCGCAAGGAGCTCGCCTGGCTGCGCCGCGGACCACCCGCGCGCAGCTCCAAGCCGCGCTACCGGATCGAGGCCGCCGAGGCGTTGATCGCCGACGTGCCCTCGCCGCGTGACACCGTCGAGCTGCTCAGCTTCGCCCGGCGCCGGTTGGGTCGCACCGTGCTGGAGCTCGAAGACGTCACGGTGACTCCGCTGCTGCACACCCAGACCTGGCGGATCGGGCCTGGTGAGCGCATCGGCCTGGTCGGGGTCAACGGGTCGGGCAAGACCACGTTGTTGCGGCTGCTCGCCGGGGAGCGAGAGCCCGACGCCGGCCGCCGCGTGCAGGGCTCGACCGTCCGGCTGGCGCACCTCACCCAGGAACTGGAAAACCTGCCCGAGTCGCTGCGGGTACTGGAGGCCGTGCAGGACGTTGCCCACCGGGTCGTGCTGGGCCGCCAGGAGCTGTCCGCCTCGCAGCTGGCCGAGCGGCTCGGCTTCCCGGCGGCGCGGCAGTGGACCCCGGTAGGTGACCTGTCCGGCGGGGAGCGGCGCCGGCTGCAGCTGACCCGGCTGCTGATGGCCGAGCCGAACGTGTTGCTGCTCGACGAGCCCACCAACGACCTGGACATCGACACCCTGCAACAGCTGGAAGATCTGCTGGACGGCTGGCCCGGCTCGCTGGTGGTGGTCTCGCACGACCGCTACCTCATCGAACGGGTCTGTGACACCGTGGTGGCGCTGCTCGGTGACGGGCGGATCACTCAGCTGCCCGGCGGCATCGAGGAGTACCTGCAGCGGTGGGACGTTGCCACGGGCGGGGTTGGCGTGGACGGCAAGCCCCAGGGCTCAGGGACGTCCGTGGTGCAGTCGGGCACATCCACCGGCGCTGCGCACCAGCGCGCAGCGCGCAAAGAGCTCGCCCGGTTGGAGCGCCAGCTGGAGCGGCTGGCCGGTCAGGAGGCCGACCTGCAGCGCCGGATCGCCCAACAGGCCGCGGACCCCCACGCATTCCGCGAGCTGGACGGCGAACTACGCGCGGTGCTCGCCGCGAAGGACGACCTGGAGACCCGCTGGCTACACCTCGCCGACACCGCCGCCTCGAAGCCTGACCGACGAACCCAAGCCTGACCGACACTTGGGCGCGCCGTGAACTCGACGCCACCGACGTTTGCGGTGCCGGAGATGTCGGTGACGTCGAGTCACGACCTACGGCGGACTTCCGGCGCCGACTACTGATGAGGCCAACGGGGAGGCCGGTGCTGGCGCGTGACGTCCGTGATGTGACTGTCCGTGAGTCCCAGGAAGGACTGTTGCATTGTGAGGAGGTGCCACTGACGATGGGAGATAAACAGGGTAGCGAACTGTTTTGCAATCGACAGTCCGCTACCCTGGATAGTTGGACCGGACGGATGTCGAGCTGGCGCTCCGCGACGGCAGCGAGGTCCGGCTTCCGGCGGGTCCGGACCCGCGAGCTCCCGCTCTTCGCCGCCGCCAGCGGCGGGGCGCGTCGACGTCGCGAAACTCACTGAGCCGGTCCGCGCCGAGGACTAACCTCGCAGGTCAGTGCTCAATCTACCAGGAGGCGACTTCCGTGCCACCGCTCCGGTCCAGGGTCACCACTCACGGTCGCAACGCGGCCGGCGCGCGCTCATTGTGGCGCGCCACCGGAATGACCGACTCCGATTTCGGCAAGCCGATCGTGGCGATCGCCAACTCCTACACCCAGTTCGTGCCCGGGCACGTCCACCTCAAGGACATGGGTGACCTGGTCGCCGGGGAGATCCAGAAGGCCGGTGGGGTGGCGCGCGAGTTCCACACCATCGCCGTCGACGACGGGATCGCCATGGGGCACGGTGGAATGCTCTACTCACTGCCCTCGCGCGAGGTGATCGCCGACGCCGTCGAGTACATGGTCAACGGTCACGCCGCCGACGCCCTGGTCTGCATCTCGAACTGCGACAAGATCACTCCTGGGATGCTCAACGCCGCCCTGCGACTCAACATCCCCACCGTCTTCGTCTCCGGTGGTCCGATGGAGGCCGGTAAAGCAGTGGAAGCTGCCGGAGTCACGTCTGCCCCGACTGATTTGATCACAGCGATCTCGGCCTCCGCAGCGTCCGACGTGGACGAAGAAGGTCTCGGGATCATCGAACGGTCCGCGTGCCCGACCTGCGGGTCGTGTTCGGGAATGTTCACCGCGAACTCGATGAACTGCCTCACCGAGGCGCTCGGGCTCGCGCTGCCCGGCAACGGATCAACCCTGGCCACCCATGAGGCCCGCCGCCGGCTTTTCCTCGACGCCGGCCGAACGGTTGTCGAGTTGGCCAACCGGTGGTACGCCGACGGCGACGACAGCGTGCTCCCGCGATCGATCGCGACTCGTGACGCCTTTGAGAACGCGATGGCGCTCGACGTCGCGATGGGCGGCTCGACGAACACCGTGCTGCACATTCTGGCGGCGGCCCGCGAAGGCGAGATCGATTTCGATCTGGCCGCGATCGACGCCGTCAGCCGTCGGGTGCCGTGTCTGTGCAAAGTGTCCCCGAACTCGGACTACCACCTGGAGGACGTGCACCGGGCCGGCGGCATTCCGGCCATCCTGGGCGAGCTGTATCGCGGTGGAATGCTGCGCGCCGGGGTGCGCTCGGTGCACAGCCCGTCGCTGGAGCAGTGGCTTAACGAGTGGGATATCCGGTCGGGCAGGGCATCGGATACGGCGCTGGAGCTGTTCCACGCGGCCCCGGGCGGGGTGCGGACCACCGAGGCGTTCTCCACCGCCAACCGGTGGTCCGCATTGGACACCGACGCGGCTGGTGGCTGCATCCGTGACCAGACGCATGCCTACACCACGGAGGGTGGGCTCGCCGTGCTGTACGGCAACCTGGCCGAGGACGGCGCGGTGATCAAGACCGCCGGCATCGACGAGTCGCTGTGGCATTTCCGCGGCCCGGCCCGGGTGGTGGAAAGCCAGGAAGAGGCTGTCTCGGTCATCATCAACAAGGAGATCGCGCCGGGCGACGTCATCGTGGTCCGCTACGAGGGACCGGCCGGTGGCCCAGGGATGCAGGAGATGTTGCACCCCACGGCTTTTCTCAAGGGGGTCGGGCTCGGCACGGTGTGCGCGTTGATCACTGACGGCCGGTTCTCCGGTGGCTCGTCGGGCATCTCGGTCGGCCACGTCTCGCCGGAGGCAGCCGGGGGCGGGCTCATCGGCCTGGTCGAGAACGGCGATCCGATCGTCATCGACGTCCGCGCTCGGCTGCTCGCCCTCGAGGTCGACGAGACCGTGCTGGCGCAGCGCCGAGCGAAGATGGAGGCATCCGAGCGACCCTGGCAGCCCAAGGACCGGCAGCGCCCGGTGAGCGCCGCGTTGCGCGCCTACGCCCGGCTGACGACCTCGGCCGCGAAGGGTGCCGTGCGCGACGTCGACCGCTAGCTGCACGCGACATCGTGCGAGCAGTGCTCTACCACAGCCCGTAAGGTGACTGGACGTGAGCAGGTTCGTCGACACTCTGCTGGCACACTGCGCGCCGGACTCGCCGACCCGGTCGGATCGCGGCATCACCACCGGTGAGCCGGCGCAGCCGTGTCGCCTCACCTGGACCCAGGTGCACGAGAAAGCCCGGCGGGCTGCCGGGACCCTGATGGGCGGCACCCCCGGCGTCCATCCCGGAGGCGCGGTCGCGGTGCTGGCCGGTGATCCCGCACTGATCGCTGCGGCCGTGCAGGGCGTCTGGCTGGCCGGCGGCAGCGTCACCATGCTGCACCAGCCCACCTCCCGCTCCGATCTGGCTGTCTGGGCCGCGGACACCGTCGGAGTGCTCGGCATGATCGGCGCCAAGCTGGTGCTGCTCGGGCCGCCCTTCGATGCGCTTGCGCCGGTGCTCGATCAGCGTGGGATCAGTTACCTGATGCTCGCCGACCTCGACAACCCGGCCGCTCGGCCACTGACCACGCCGGTACCGGTGGGCGAGGACGACACCGCGCTGCTGCAGCTCACCTCCGGGTCCAGTGCCGAGCCCAAGGCGGTCCGGATCACCCACGGCAACCTCTACGCCAACATGACCGCGATGGCGCAGGCCGGTGCCCTCGATCCGGCCGGCGACGTCATGGTGTCCTGGCTGCCGCTGTTCCACGACATGGGGATGGTCGGGTTCCTCACCCTGCCGATGGCGCTGGGCTTGGAGCTGGTGAAGGTGACCCCGGCGGACTTCCTGTCCCGCCCACTGCTGTGGGCCGAACTGATCAGCCGACACCGCGGCACGGTTACCGCGGCGCCGAACTTCGGCTACGCGCTGCTGGCCCGGCGGCTGGCCCGCACCGACGAGCACCTCGACCTGTCCAGCCTGCGCTTCGCGCTCAACGGTGCCGAGCCCATCGATCCGGCCGCGGTGCGGGCCTTCACCGCCGCCGGAGCACGGTTCGGGCTGCCGGAGCGTTCCATGGTGTGCGCCTACGGGATGGCCGAGACCACCCTCGGCGTCTCCTTCGCGCCCCCGGGGATCGGTATGCAGGTGGACACGGTGGACGCCGACGCGCTGGAGGCGCGCCGGGTTGCTGTCCCGGCCGGGCCGTCCGATCGCCACGTCCGGGCCTTCCCCCGGCTCGGGCCGCCGCTGCCGGGGCTGGAGGTGGTCGTCACCGAGGATGGCCGGGTGCTGGCGGAGCGCGAGGTCGGCCAGATCTGGCTGCGCGGTGAGTCGGTGACCCGCGAGTACCTGACCGTCGAGGGAACGCGGCCTGCCCAAGATCTCGACGGGTGGCTGGACACCGGAGACGAGGGTTACCTCGCTGACGGCGACGTGGTGATCTGCGGGCGGCGCAAGGACGTCATCATCATGGGTGGGCGCAACGTCTACCCCACCGACATCGAGCGGGCCGCGGGACTCGTCGACGGGGTGCGTCCGGGCAACGTGGCGGCGGTGCGCCTTGACGCCGGTGCACGGCGGGAATCGTTCGCGGTGGCCGTCGAATCCAACCGGGCGGGGGACCCCGACGCCGAGCGCATTCTGCGCAAGGAGGTCACCTCACGGGTGGTAGACGCGGTGGGCTTACGGCCGGGTGCCGTGGTGGTACTCCCGCCGGCTGCATTGCCCAAGACCCCATCGGGCAAATTGCGCCGTGC
>DATEMN010000167.1:0-38951 GCA_035275565.1 Pseudonocardiaceae bacterium
GGTTCACTCCGCTGCTGATCGACGCGGCACGCCCCTGCCGGCATGCCCCCGGTGATCGGTGGTCCGTGGACGAGACGTACGTTAAAGTCGCCAGGCGCTGGGTCTATCTGTATCGGGGGATCGACCAGTTCGGCCAGGTCATTGACGTCCTGGTTTCGGAGAAGCGGGATCTCACGGCCACTCGCCGGTTCTTCACCCGCGCCCTGGAGCACGACCCTAGACCGACCGAAGTGAGCACCGATCGGGCGCCGGCCTATCCGCGGGTGCTGGATGAGTTGCTGCCCGCTGCCTGCCACGTGATGGAGCAGTACGCAAACAATGCCATCGAAGCCGATCACGGGCGTCTGAAGTCTCGGCTGCGGCCGATGCGTGGTTTCACACGACTCCGCCCGGCGCGGGTGATCAGTGCTGGGCATGCGTTCGTGCAGAATCTCCGGCGCGGCCACTACGACATCGCCACCCACGTCGTGCCAAACCGTCAGCTCCCGGCGGCGTTCGCCGAACTCGCCCTCGCCATCTGATCCAGGGCACCAATCCGTGGCCAAATCTGACCACCCTCAGCCAACGCAACACCGCCGTTCGGAGACCAAGCTTTGCCGTCATTCTGGCGTAGCGATGCGTGATGGCGCTCGGGCTGCACGGCCGCCGATTGTCCGGTGAATAGGAGAAGACGAATGCCTCGTCATCCAGCGTGGTGCCGATGCCCGTGCACCTACCAGCGCAACGCTTCCTCTGTGCGTTGAGAATCTCGACCGTGGCCTCATCGAGCGAGATACGTCGCATCTGATGTGTCTTGGTGTCCTTGACAATTATCTTGCCGTTGTGTTGAACCAGGCCCCGACGGATCGTAAGCATGCCCGCGACGAGGTCGACGTCATCCCACAACAGCGCAAGCAGTTCCCCGCGTCGCGCTCCGGTGACAAGCGTCAGCCACACGAACGTCCCCCAGTCCTCATCCTGCTCCCAAGCAGCATTGACAATCGTCGCCGCCTCCTCGGCAGACGGCGGATCCGGCTGCGGCGCAGGCATGCGGGGCCGCTGGGCAGCATCCAGCGGGTTGACGGTGATCCACCCCCATCGCTTGGCAGCACTGAGAGCACCGCTGAGCACTGCGTGACACTGGCGGACCGAAGACAACGCAAGCGGCTTGCACGCGTGCGGCCCGCACCGCTCGTCGCACGCGTGTGCCCGGGGCGTGCGGTGCTCCACGAAGATCCGGCCGTGGCAGCGTCGGCGGCAGACCCGCAGTTCCGCGTAGAGCTGCTCGAAGGGCCGCGGACCGAGCCGGCAGAGGCGGCTCATCGGCGTGTCACCGAGAGCAGGCCGGATGAAGCCGTCGATCAGCAGCCGATAGGTGGAGCGGGTGGTTTCCTCGATCTGGTGGCCGGAGAGCCATCCATCAAGCACGTAGCCGAGAGTGACATTCGTGCGGGCCGCCGTGGCGTCCTGCACCTGCCGGCGCAACTGGTCACGGAGCACGATCGCCGCGTCCTCGGTGTCCGCTGAACCGGTGAGAAACAGCTGCCGACCCGTCACCGGGTCGTATCCGCCGGAGATCCGAACCCGATGCGTGCTGCCCCGCTGCCGGATGCCCGTCAGATCCTTCGGACCCTGCTTCCGTCGAGTCATGCGGGCGAGTGTAGACATAGCTAATGGACAGTCCGATGGACAAAGATCCACCTCGAACTATCTTAGTTGATCTATTATTGCTGCTTCGTCGCCGCTTGGATGGGGTGTAGACGATGCGCGCCCGGAGAGACTCGAACTCCCAACCTTCTGATCCGTAGTCAGATGCTCTATCCGTTGAGCTACGGGCGCTTATTTTGTTTTCGTCCAGCATAATATGTACAATCGGCGGAGGCTCCGGGATTTGAACCCGGGAGGGGGCGTAACCCCCAACCGCATTAGCAGTGCGGCGCCATAGACCAGACTAGGCGAAGCCTCCCGGGGCCTTTTGAGGCCGCCAGGTGAACAGCCTACACAGCGGGCCCGCGATCAGGCAAAGCGGGTAGCCAACCACCCGGCGCCGCCAACACTGCTGGTCACAGGCTTACGTGCGCCGAACTGTCGGACCTCCACCGTACCCTTAGCCCGTGAGCGAGCCACTGGTACAGATGGTTGCCGGCAGCCGCGACCGCTTGTCGGCGGGCTGCACGCCACACCGACCGTGCAGGTTGCACCCCGTCGACCTGGCTGACCAAGGAGTTCCCATCCGTTCAAGACACGAGCACACCGAAGGATCCATCCTGGAGGGCATGAGCGATAAAACTCCTGCGCCCACCATCTGGCCGTGCCTGTCCTACACCGACGAACAGGCCGCGATCCGCTTCCTCGTCGAGGCGTTCGGCTTCGAGGAGACCCTCGTCGTCCCCGGCAACCGGGACGGTGAGATCGTGCACGTCGAACTACGCTGGCCCGAAGGCGGCGGGATCATGTTCAGTTCTGGCGAGGGCAAGTTCAGGCGAAAGTCCGGCAATGCATCGAACTACGTGGTCACCGACCAGCCCGATGCGCTGTTCGAGCGAGCCACCGCCGCTGGCGCCGAGGTCGTCCGCGGGCTCAAGGACGAGGACTATGGCTCGCGCGGCTTCACCGTCCGCGACCCGGAGGGCAACTACTGGAGCTTCGGCACCTACCGCGGAGCCTGACGGGCGTCCGTTGCTCCGCTAGCCGAAGAACAGTAGTCGATCACGCCGACGAGGGGCGGTCCCGTGGGCGCCGCGCGTTGTGTAGTACGAATAGTCGTACACCGTGTGACATGACTACGATCACCTTCCGGCCCGGACGACGAGAGCGAACGGGCGCTGGCGGCCCTCACCGCCGGCGGACGCACCGCGTCGGCCGCGATCAGGGACGCGCTGGTTCCCGAGGCGCAACAGCTGGGTGCCCACGTCGGCCAACTCTCGCTACACGAGATGGCGGAGCTCGACACCGCGCTGCGAACCGTTCTCGGATTAATGGTGACCTACCTCGTCACTTGCCGTACATCACCTCCGTGACGCAACGCCGTCGTCTACACGTAGCGGATCCCGATCCCTCAGCGATGTAAGGCATGTGAGACCCGAAGAACGCAGCTGTGCGCAGACCGCTACGTTGCGACCCCATGATGTGGTGGGAGCACGCACTGTGGGGTGTGCTCGGTGGCCTCGCAGTCGAAGCCACCCAGTTTTACCGGGCCATCCGTTGACTTAAGGCATGGCCTTGGGAGACCAAAGGAGAGGCCGCGCTCTCGATATTGGCGGTCTCCGTCGTGATTCGGGTCGGTTTGGGAGTCGTGGCTGCGTTGGTCATGGGCACATCAGACACGGTCAGCGGCGTGTTTGGCATATTTGGGGTCGGCGTGGCAGCACCGCTTATCATCGAGCAGATAATGAGGCAAGAGCCTCGCGCCGACGACCGAGACTCCTCTGGTACCAGGTAGGCGATGATGAGAGTTAACGGATTCCTCGGCCAGCTCGTCGGCGCGTTGGCCCGCGACACACCAGCTTTTGTCCCGGCCCACTTTCACAGCTCGGGGTTCGGCGCAAGTTTGATGAACGCGCTGGCCCGCAGCGGACCCGCATTCTCACCACCGGGTGATCTGGGGCGCGACATGCGGCGCCGCAATCTCGCTGACGCCGATCTCACCGCGCCGACTTCACCCGCGCCAAACTCACCCGAACCAAACTCGCCCGCGCCAACCTCAACTGCGCCAACTTCACTCGGGCGTACCTCGTCGACGCTCACCTCGTCGAGGCTAACCTCACCCACGCGGACCTCACCGACGCTAAACTCACCCGCGCCGACCTCACCTGCGCGGACCTCACCGACGCCACACTCACCCGCGCCGATCTCGCCGGCGCCGATCTCACCCGGGCGTGGCTTACCGACGCGGACCTCACCGGGGCAGATCTCACCGGGGCTAATCTCACCGGGGCTGATTTGACTCGCGCGTGGCTCACTGGTGAGGCAAAGTTTCCGGACACCAGTCGCGCCGTTCTCACCCGCGCTGATCTCACGGATGCCAAACTCATTGACGCCGACCTCACTGACGCCGACCTCACCCGGGCCTGGCTCACCAACACCGACCTCTCCGGCGCCAATCTCAGCTACGCCGATTTCGCCGGCGCCGACCTTTCCGGCGCCGACCTCGGCGCTACAGCACCAATTCAGCGGCTCGCAGGGGTCAGGTGGAATTCCGCGACACGCTGGCCAGCCCACCAAGCTGCTGAGATTCGCACTGTCTCCGACGAGTTACCCGACGGTACTTTTCGGATAAGGAGCAGGCAAGAACATGTACCAACGGACGTACAGTCCTGAGAAAGCGCTATCACGGGGCGCGCAGCGCCACGAAGGGCGCCAGCGAGGCAGGGTTGCGTAAGGCGTCGGAGCTGACCGCGCGTGCCGGGTCGACGCCGGCGAGGATTTTCTTGACCGGCACCTCGCATTTTTTGCCGTTGAGGGTGCGGGGCACCTCGGCAACCACGATGAAACGATTGGGCACGTGCCGTGGCGACAGACTCTCCCGCAAGGCCGCGCGCAGTCGCGGCTCGACGTCCGCCAGCGACACCCCGGCAGCGAGCACCAGAAAACAGAGCAACTCACCTTCCCGACTGACTTCGGAGGTGTCGATGACCAGCGAGTCGAGCACCTCGTCCAGGTCCTCGACCACCGCGTAGAACTCGGCGGTGCCCATCCGCACCCCACCGCGGTTGAGCGTGGCATCGGAGCGACCGTAGATCACACACGAACCCCGCGGAGTGATCTTGATCCAGTCACCGTGGCGCCACCGGCCCGGGTAGACGTCGAAGTACGCCTCGCGCAGCCGCACCCCTTCCGGATCGTTCCAGAAGAACACCGGCATCGAGGGCATCGGCTTAGTGATCACCAGTTCGCCCATCTCGTCGTGCACCTCCGCACCGGCCTCGTCCAGCGCCACTACCGCAGAACCGAGCGCGCGGCAAGAGATCTCGCCCTCCCAGACGGGCACGTCGGGCGCGGACCCGACGAAGGCCGTGCACAGATCAGTCCCCCCGGACACCGAGCAGATCTGCACGTCCGAGCCAACCTCCTCGGCGATCCAGCGAAACCCCTCAGGGAGCAGCGGCGCCCCGGTCGAGCCGATCGCCCGCAGCGCAGTGAGGTCGCACTGAGAGCCCGGACGCAGGCCGGCTTTGCGGCAGGACTGGATGAACGGCGCGGAGGTACCGAAGTAAGTGACGCCCTCGGCTTCGGCCAGCCGCCACAGTGCGCTGAGATCGGGATACCCCGGGCTGCCGTCGTAGAGCACGAGCGTGGCGCCCCCCAGCAGTCCGCTGATCAGCAGGTTCCACATCATCCAGCCGGTGGTGGTGAACCACAGGAACCGCTCCCCCGGCCTGAGATCGGCCTGCAACAGCAACGTCTTGAGGTGTTCCACGACGATCCCGCCGTGGCCCTGCACGATGCCCTTGGGCAAACCGGTGGTGCCCGAGGAGTAGAGCACCCACAGCGGATGGTCGAAGTCCACGACCTCGAACGCCAACCAGGCACCGGAGTGCGCGGCGAGCAGGGTGTCCCACCGCGCTGGCGTCAGCGTGGCGTGTAACGACGGTATCTGCTGGTCTAGATCGTCCACCGTGGATCGGATGTCGTAGTACCGGCCGCCGTAGCGATAGCCGTCCACCGCGATCAGCACAGTGGGTTCGAGCTGGGTGAACCGGTCGGCGATCGCGCGGGTGCCGAAATCCGGCGAGCAGGACGACCACACCGCCCCCAGGCTGGCCGTGGCGAGGAAGGCCACCAGGGTGTCCGGCGAGTTCGGCGCCAGCGCGACCACCCGATCCCCCCGTGCGACGCCCAACGACGCCAGCGCCGACCGCGCCGCGGCCACCCGCTGCCGCAGTTGCCCGTAACTCACGTGATCCCGAAGACCGTCCTCACGACAAAACACGACGGCCAGTTCGTCGTCGCCTTTGCCGGGTCCGGGAGCGAGGGCGTGCTCGGCGTAGTTCAGGGTCGCGCCCGGAAACCACCGCGCCCCCGGCATCGAGGCGTCGGCGAGCACCCGCTGCGGCGTTGCATGAAACCGGACCCCGGCGAACTCGGCGAACGCCCCCCAGAACCCTTCCAGGTCGGCCACCGACCAGCGCCACAGCGCGTCGTAGTCAGCCACCATCACCCCGCGGGTGGTCGCCAGCCACCCCCGGAACGCCGCCATCCGCGAGCGAGCGACGGCGGCCGGATCAGGCTGCCAGAGGATCCGCGGCATATTCCGCTCCTCGCCGGGGTCGTGAGTGCGTCAGCGCAAGTGACAGTCGAACCAGTTCAGCATGCGCACCCAGGTCTCGTCGGCGGTGGAGTGGTCGGTGTCGAAGCAGTAGTGCACCAGATCGGTGGCCACCCGGGCGGAATGGGCCGCGTCCCGCAACTTGTGCACTTGCTCCTCAGTGACCTCACTACCGGATCCGTAGATGCCCAACCACGGGCAGCGCAATCCAGGAGCGGCCTCGACCAGCGCGGGTAAGGTCGAAGCTACCCGCTGGACGATCCCGATCCCGTCGACGGTCACCGCGGCACCGAGATCACGCTGAGTGGCGGCGATGAGCGCCACCGCACCCCCCAGTCCGAAGCCGACCGCTCCGGTCCGGTCGGCGCTCACCCCGCGCCGCGCCAGCCAGCGCAACGAGGCGTCAGTGTCGATGTCGACGGAATCCGCGGACAGCCCCGCAACGTAGCGGTGCACCTGCTCCGGATCGTCGGACAGCTCATCGACACCGTCTCGGTGGTACAGGTGCGGGATCACGGACAGCCAGCGCTCACCGGCTAAGCCCTCGGCGAGCTGCCAGACGGCGTCAGTGACGCCACGGGCCTCGGGCACAACCATGATGCCGCCGCGGACCACGGAGTTGGGGGTAGCGACGGTCAGCCGCAGTTCACTGCCGTCGGAGAGGGGAAGGTGCTCAAGGCTACGCTGCGTCATAGCTCACCCAACTCTTCGACGGTGAACACCGGGTGAGCGGGCATCGTACCGGTTCACTGGTCTCGAAAGATGCCCTGCCGAATGAACTGACAGGGTGATTAGGGTGAAAGTCCGCCCCCGCCTGCTACCACGCCACCGCAAGGAGCCGTGATGACCGCGCGCACCAGGGCCGATCTCGAATCGTTGCCGCTCTACGTGCCCGGTCGCACCATCCCGGGAGCGGTGAAGCTGGCCAGCAACGAGGTGTCCGATGGCCCGTTGCCCAGCGTCGTCGCCGCGATCACCGATGCCGCCGCGGGCGTCAACCGCTATCCGGACAACGGCGTGACTGCGTTGCTGGACCGTCTCGCCACCCGGCTGAACGTGTCGCAGTCCCACCTCGCCGCCGGCAGCGGATCGGTGGCGCTATGCCAACACCTGGTGCAGGCCACCTGCGGGCGTGACGACGAGGTGCTCTTCGGCTGGCCCTCATTCGAGGCATATCCGCTGCTCATCCAGGTCGCCGGGGTCCGGCCGCGCGCCGTGCCGCTACGCCCGGACCATACCCACGACCTGCCCGCGATGCTTGACGCGATCACTCCGACGACCCGGTTGGTGTTCGTCTGTAGTCCCAACAACCCCACCGGCACGGCCGTGCGGCGTGACGATCTGGTTGCGTTCCTCGACGCGGTGCCCGACGGCGTCCTGGTCGCCCTCGATGAGGCATACCACGAGTTCGTCACCGATCCTGCGGTGCCCGACGGCGTGGCGTTGTATCGAGACAATCTGGGCCGAGACAACCTGGCGGTGCTGCGGACCTTCTCCAAGGCTTATGGCTTGGCCGGTTTGCGAGTCGGGTACTGCGTGGCGCCGGAGCCGATCATCGCTGCGCTGCGCAAGGTGTGCATGCCGTTCAGCGTCAGCTCGCTGGCTCAGGTCGCTGCGCTGGCCAGCCTCGACGTTGCCGACGAGCTGCTGGCCCGCTGCCAGCAGATCACCGCCGAGCGGGACCGGGTGCGGGCCGAACTACTCGCGATGGGCTATGTCGTCCCGACGTCGCAGGCCAACTTCGTCTGGCTACCACTGGGAGAACGGACCGCTACCTTCAACGACCACTGCTTGGCGCACAAGATCGTGGTCCGCGCCTACCCCGGTACCGGGGCCCGCATCACGATCAGCAACCCGGCCGAGAACGAGGCGTTTCTCGCCGCCGCGCGAAGCTTTCCCCCGACTGATCGCCGCTAGCAGCTGCACACATCGATTACAAGAAGTAACAGAATCACTCCTTTGAGTTGGTAACAAGCGTGGCCAGCACAGCGAAAACCTCAATGAGGGTACGTGCGGTAACCGGCACGGGGGTTGTTGCGGCAGCTGTTCCACTCACTCCACGGGAGGCATCTGTGTCCGTGCCCGCATCGCCGTACGGTTCCTTCGCCGCACCGCTGCCACGCCCGATGAACGGGGCAGACATCGCGCGCGTCGCGCTCGGTCTGCTGGCCACGATCGGACTCATGATGTGGGCGGTCTGGTTGGCCATTGCCGGGGTGGCCGTCGGTGGCGGTACCGTCCAGCAGATCGCCGCCGCCCCTGAGGTGCATGCACTGCCCGCGGCACCGACCCCAACGGGCTCCACTGTGGCCTTCGATCAGGTCTGGACCTCCACCGACGGTAACACGATCGTCGCCGGAGAGCCCACAGTGGACATCTCCGACTCCACGCTGCATCCGGGCGCGTCAGTGATCCGCGTCGCGGTGACCCTCACCAACAACGGCGAGACAGCGTGGAGCCCGGTCTTCACCACGTTCCGCGGGGCGCTCAACCACGCACCACTCGAAGAGTCCAACGAGGGCGACTGGAACTACTCGACCCCCATCGTCCCGCACACCTCGGTGACCCTCAGCAAGGTGTTTCTCGGTAGCAGTGGCCAGTTCACCCTGACCGTGGATACACCGCAGGGTAAAGCGTTGTTCACCGGTCACGTCTGACCCGGCACCCGCAGCGAGATCGTGGTGCCGGTGCCCGGCACGGCGTCGACCACCACGCCGTATTCGTCGCCGAACCGGGAACGCAGCTGGTCGTCGATCGTGCGGAGGTTCGACCGCACGTCGACATCCGCTATACCGGGCCCGTCGTCCTCAACAGTGATCACGCAGGCACCACCGGCGATACCAGCGGTCAACGTGACGGTACCACCGAGCTGTTTGCGTTCGACGCCGTTGCGGACGGCGTTGTCCACCAACTGCTGGACGGCCAGAAACGGCAACACGACGGGCAACGCCTCCGGCGCGACGTGCAGCTGCATCTGAAGGCGTTCACCGAAACGAGCCCATTGCAGCGTCAGGTAGCGCTCGATGTTGTCCAGCTCCTCGTCGAGCGTGGTCTCGGTGACCGACCGCAGCGAGTACCGGGCGAACTCGGCGAAAACGATCAGCAGATCACGGGCTCGGGACGGATCCGTGCTGACGAAGGCGGCGATGGTGCTCATTGTGTTGTTGAGGAAGTGTGGGGAGATCTGGTCACGCAGCGTCCGCAGTTCGGCGCGCACCTGTGCCACGGCGCGCTCCAGGTCGGCCACCATCTGCTGATCGGACACCTCGTGCCCGCTCTCTCTCAGCACGACCGGCCCCCGGATCGCCGCCATATGCTTGCCGGGTCGCAGACCGCGCCAGGTGGGATGCCCAAGCCGACCACGGGGCGTCCATTGCCGGTGAGAGACCTCACCCAACAGCCGCGGAGCCACCCAGTGCACGACCCGGGCGATGTCTGGTGGCACCTCATCGGCGAAGGGACTCCTGGGCTGTTCCAGATCCGTCAACAACTCCCGCAACTCCCGGCGGCTCGTGTCAGTGAAACCCGTCCCGACCTGGCCGGCATATCGCAGACCTCGTTCGGTGGGCAGGCCGACGAGCAGGGTGCCGATCGTGGCGGCATGGCGGCGATCGGCCACCCAGCCACCGATGATCACTTCCTGGGTCTGGCGCAGCGTGATCTGCACCCAGCTCCGGGAGCGGCCAGGCTGATAGCAGGAGTCGGCGCGCTTGGCGATCACACCGGGCAGGCCGTACTGCGCGGCGGTATCCAGCACGACCTGGCCATCGGTATCAGGGAAGTAGGGTGGCAACACCACCGGGCCCGCGAACTCCAGCTCCTCCAGCAGCTCACGACGGCGCTGGTAGGGCAGACCGGTGGTAGGCCGGTCATCGAGGCGCAGCAGGTCGAACACGTAATAGGCAACCGGAGCCCGGCGCAGCACCGCACGCGTGGGGTGTTGCACGTTCATCCGCGGCTGCAGCTGCGCGAAGCTGGGTCGACCGCAGGCGTCCAGCGCCACGATCTTCCCGTCCAGCAGCATCGGACGTCGTGCGGGGAACGCTTCGAGTTCCGGGTACGCGGCGGAGATGCTGCGGTGCGTCCCGCTAAATAGACGCATCCGGTCGGGCGCGACACAGGCCAGCGAGCGCACCCCGTCCCAGCTGAACTCGAATGCCCAGCCCGGTCCGGCCGGCAGCGGCCCCGCGGTCGGCAGCATCGGGTGCAGCAAATCGGACATCTGCTAGGTGTTCTTCTTCGACGCCCGCCGCCCGTTACCCGCCTCGCGCTGCTTCGGCAAGTCCACCCGCTCGCCACGAGCCGCCTTCGCCGCTTCGACGGAGGCGGCCAGCGCGGTGATCAGGTCCACCGAGGGCACGGGCTGCGCCGGCGTGGAGGCGGCAGCGACGTCGCGTCCATTGCTCTTGGCTTCGACGACGGCGAGCAACGCCTCGCGGTAATCGTCGTGGTAGGCACCGGGCTCGAAGTCGCCAGCCATGAGCTCGATGAGGGTGTCGGCCATCGCCAACTCTGCCTCGGTGACCGCCACCTCACGGTCGAGCACGTCGAACTCAGCGTCTCGGACCTCGTCGGGCCACAGCATCGTCTGCAGCACGAGCGCCTCCCCCCGGGGCCGCAGCACGGCCAGCGATTCCTTGGTCCGCACCGCGATCTTGGCCAGACCCACTCGCCCGGTACGGTCCAGAGCGGCGCGAAGCAGCTCGTAGGGCTTGCGCCCGGCAGGTTCGGGTTCCAGGTAGTACCCGCGGGCCAAGGCCAGCGGATCGACCTGATCAGCGGGCACGAACACCTGCAGATCCACAACCTTGGCACTGGGTAGCGGCAGGTTCGCGAAATCCTGGTCGGTCAACACGATCGTCTCACCGGAAGGTAGCTCGTAGCCCTTAGCGAGGTCGGCATAGTCGACCTCCTCGCCGCAGGACGTGCACACCCGACGGTAGCGCACCCGCGCGCCGTCCTCGGCGTGTACCTGGTGAAAGGACACGTCACGGTCCTCGGTAGCCGAATACAGCCGAACCGGGATGCTGACCATCCCGAACGCCAGTGCGCCCTTCCATATCGCCCGCATCGCTCTACAGTGCCCGCCCTCCGGCCCCCAGTCCACCCCCAAGCCTCCGGCACCCCACGCAGCCGGTAGCTGCGGTGCATCAAGGTGTCCACACTACCCGGATCAGGAATTACCATGCTGCTATGGGAGCGCGATGTTGACGGTAGGAGAAGTGCACACGGGGCTCTTGCAGAACTGGACGTCTCTCACACAGCTTCTCTCTACCCAGGTGCTCGCGATCGTGCCAGGCGTACGAGTACGCCGCTCTGAGCGCCCGATCGCATACGCGGTGTCACCGGATTCGCTTACCGGGATCGACTGTCTATTGGCGACATCGTCCGGGGCCCGGGTACGAGGCATCGGCACGGCGGTGTCCCGAGCGTCGATCACCGGCGGCCGCATACTGCAAGGATCGACATACGCTCACATCACCAAGAGCGAGGCCGATCGGCGGCTACCTTGGTCCCACTATCTTTCCCAGCCGGGCGTCATCGAAACACTCGGCAGGACGGATCGCGCCGACCTCGCTGGTGGTTTTCTCACCGCCAGGTCGACGCCGGTGATCCTCGACCTCGGAGCAATCAGCGGCCGGGTGATGGACACCGTGCAACGGTCGTCCGAGCTCGATCGCACGCCGCCATTCAGGATGGCCCGCACACGAATGCGCTGTGTGGTCGCGGTGGACGAGGACCAGCGTGACGATAGCCGGGTCGAATTCACCCTCGACAGCCCCACCGCGCGCACGTTGCGGTTGACCGTCAGGGAGAACGATCTGGCTGCCGCCGTGGAGCTATGTGAGGACCTGGCACTGCACGACTGGCTCCTCACCGCCTTGCTTGAGCTGATCGAACGGAGCGGAAGCAGCCGCAACGAGCGCCCACAGGTAGTGGATAAATTACGCCCCGCCATCGACCACCTGCTTCACCTGTGGATGCCGGCAGCACGGCTCGACAAGTCCATGCTGCCGGCGTGGCGAAGCTTGGAACAGCAACCGGGTTTCACCAAACAATGGACGGCAGCGGTCAGTCAAATCCGCGACCAAGTGGCTTTGAACACAACCATGCTGCTGAGTTCCTTGACCATGGAGAATGCAGGGAGAATATGATAAAAAACGGAAAGATCGAGCGTGTACGATTCGCGAAGATAATTCGCAAAATCTTCTTCACCTTCGTGATCGGCGGGCTGGCGTACCTCATCACCAGCATGGTCAGCTCAGAGCAGCAATCTCAGGCATGGGGGATTATCGTCTCCCTTTTTATCGGTGCATGCACGCTCGTCATCCAGTTCATCGCCGACTTCGACAACCGCCTGGAGAGCGTCGAGGAGAAGCAGGAAAAACACTTGACCGAGATGCGGTCGCTGGTCGAAAACGGATTTGCGAAGATGAGCGAGGCTACTGCGCTCTTCCGGGAGCTGGAGGCATCGGCGATGCAGACGGACGCGGTCACCAGACTAGTGCGACATTCCACCCAGATCGACCCTAGTTCGCCTCCGTTGATCCACGGATTCGCGCAGTCGCAGGTCAACCGGACGTCCCAGTTCTTGAAAGAACTCAGCGAAGGCGGACAAATCGCTTACGACGGCGAGGACCGGGACTGGATGCTCGATCTCACCATACAATCCCGAGTCAGCATCGACGCCACCAGCTTGAGCACAGTGGACGCCGGCGGCATCAGTTACGACGACGGACTGTGGACTAGCGAATACGGCCAGCGCTACCTCGAGCTCCAGCGCAACGCCATACGGCGCGGGGTCACCGTCCGGCGGATCTTCATCCTCGATAACGCTAAACTGACCATCTCCAAACTGGCCACGGAATCAGATTTCCTGCGCATCTACCGGCGGCAGCAGGATTTAGGAATCCAGACAAGGGTACTAGAGCAATCCACGATCCCGCACGACTTCAAGAACCTCCTGTTCGACTTCATCGTGTTCGACGGAGTCATCAGCTACGAGGTCACACCGGCTTCACGCGTCGAAGACACCATGAATCCGACGATCGTCAAAACCAACTTGACACTTCGGCCGGAACGGGTGAAAGAGCGAATGCAACGTTTCGAGGCGCTCTGGGAGGCCGCGCGAAAGATCGAGCAGCTCCACCAGAACTCATCGGCACGGTAGGCTACTGTGGCTGACCTGCGCTGCTCCCCGCAAAGACGTAGTCAATGCGATCAACGAGTTCCGGCGAAAGCTCGATACCTTCACCTCGACTGCGTTCCGTCACCTGCTTGAGCACATCACGATCTATCGCCACCTGGCTGAGAATCGTGCGAACAGCATGTTCGATGGGCATGAACTTCGTTGAGAGAATCGAAAGCGTCCGGTACGCACCGAACGGATCAGCGCTCGGGTTCAGCTGTGTCACCGGTGGAATTCTGCCCCAGTCATCGGGAAATTCGCCTTCCCATTTTCGTGGCGCCGCGACGACCTTACCATCGTGGCGGAGCATCCCTAGTCGAAGCAAATGCCAGATCGCCGCCAGGAACGGGCACGACCACTTCCTTTTACCGTGGTTCTCGTCCCACAGCTGCACATCGAGAAAAATCGAGTGTCGACGGGCCGCGTTCTGCACCGGTGGCGTCCACGGCCGGACCGTGTCCATCGCCTCAAGAGCATTGTTAGCCGGTGACCGCTGACCGTTGCAGAGCCATCCCACTTCGGCGACCGGTGGTCGAGAGCCATTAGTGTGCGGAGGTGGGTCTGCCACCAGAAGACCTTCAACGGAGCGGGCCAGCTCTACATCATCAGCATCAGCACATCCGGACTCGCGGACCAGGTAATCGAGCTCCAGATCGGCAGCGCGGGCCGCGTTCACCAGCTCAGGCACGAGCTCAGCGGGTGAGCTGAATTGCATGAAGTAGTCATCAACCAGGAAGCACGTACTGATCCGGGCGCGCGACCCTCCTCTACCTCGCCGGTCCGGGCGGCTCTGCAGGCTTTCCACGCAGGCTTGCCGTCCCGCCTTCGCCCACGGAGCGACCTGCTTGAAATGCTGCTGGAGGCCTAGACCGGCGACGAAGTCCTCCAGATACAGGTGACCGAGTTCGATCGACAGATGGGAAAGCGGAACCGCCGCCAACCGACGCTCCGCAGCCGCCTCACGGAACACTGCATCCGCCGGCGTCATAGACCCACCCAAGCGTTATCGTCCACTAGCCGTTTGGCGAGTGTCTCGAACGCGTCGATGGTCTCCCGGTTGGCGATCTGGCTCGCATAGACGTCATCATCCGAGATCAGCTGCTCACGCCACTGAAGAACCGGGTCGAGCGGTACTTTGCCCAGCATCGACGTACGCCCCAGCCTCTGCTGGCCTGCCAGCTCCTGGAGATTACGGTTGGTCTCCCGCAGCCACGCCACCTGGGCCGGCCGCAGACCGGCCAACTCTGCGGAACCGGGGTCGACGACTGCGGTCCGGACGAAACGGATCGAGTCGCTCAGAACATTTCGGTCATGGCCTCGGTCAACCCCGATGTCAAGGATTCCGTGGTCGCCGTAGACCAGACCGTGTGCGGCGATAATGTGCTGTCGAGTCCAACGATGGAACACCAGCCAGCGGGTAGTCACTGACCGCAACTCCGGCTCAGCGGTGGCAGCGAGCACCATCGAGGTTGCGTACGAACGTCCCGCACTGAGATCGACTAGGCACAGCTCAAACTCCTCCTCCAACCGAAGGAGGAGAGTGACGCATCGCTGCACCATTGTCAGATCAGACTGGAAATCTCCTCGGTCGGCATCGCCCGGAAGCAGTACCAGCCGGCCGGCACCCGCCGGCCGGTCACGCAGGCTTACCCGATCCGACTCCGACCAGACATCCAGCCGTTCCGGCTCGTTGACTTCGCCTTGCAGGTGCGAGTGCAGCCCGCCGTTGCGAGTACCACGCATCGCGGCGGCGATGTTGAAGATCGCGCCCGAGGTCGGGGAAGCAAAGTCGAAGTCGAGATAACAGACGTCACCACCCTGCAGTGCCCGTCGATAGATGATGTTGCTGCTCGTCACCGAGCGCCCAGTGCCACCTTTGTCGGAAGTCGCGAAGACCAACACCGTCAAGCCCCTCCGGCCACGTTCTGGCGAGCCACAGCCAGCCCATCGAGCTCACGTAACACCTCACCGACGAGCGCCGTGGCACTGCCCGGGCGATCGTGCAAGACCTCCCGAGCACGCCGCAGGTTCGCACGTGCCTTCTTCAACGCATCACTCATCGACGGACCGGCGTCGCCTGACCCACTCAGCAGCTCAAGGTCGAAAAGGTGCTCCGCCTCGTTGAGCAGATTCTCGGCGAACTCGGTCAGCCGCGCATTGGGCAACGGCGGCCGGCTGACGAAGTTCGCCGCTACGACCAGGCATTCGATCACCCGCTCCGTGAAATACCAGGAATGCAGATCATGTCGAACACTCAGCTGCTCGAAAGCTTCGGCTGGCTGGTCCCAGAGGCCGTGGCCAGGACCGCTGCCGAGGCGACGCAACAGCAGATGATCCCACACATTGTCCGCGAGATCGAGGAGATCGCCACGCAGGTCGGTGTCGCGCACAAACCCCGCGAGCAGAATGGTGCGCTTCAGCAAAAGCGGTGCGAAATTGGAGACGAGCCAGCCGATGAGGTGATCACCAACCATCTCACTGCCCCGCAACCGAAGCTTGACACCGGGAGAGTGGAGGTCGATCGCAGGGTCATCAACCAACGGCCGGCGGTTGATCCTTCCCCGATTGGCCAGCTCGCTCAACACACGTACCACCCGACCGAGTTCCGCATCGGACGCTCGGCGACGCACCAGATCCTGCACCGTCATCGAGGTGACCAGCAGACTGAAGTAGTCGGACTCCTGCCCGTCCGAGGTACGCCAGGGGAGGTCTTCCAGCGGCCAACGGTCGGTACCGACACCGAGGCTCGCGATGGCCGACCAGTACTCCTGGGTAAGATCCCATCGAATCTGGAGTGCATCCGCGAGCCGGCGCTGCTCATCGTTGAGCAGGCCCAAGAGCCGGGTGCGCGGGGAGAACAAATCCTCGATACCGTCTAAGGCGATGACCGTGAAGTAGAGCAGCGGGCTGTCCACAGCAACACCCGGCGACTGCCGCCCAACTTCTTCTACCGTGTTGATGGGAACAGCGTCCTTGACGATCCCCCAGGACCACCCACATTCGAAAAGCCGACTCGGACTGTCGATGTCCGCGGTTTGTCCCGAACCGATGGTGAGGTCACGCAGACCACTTTTGATCCCGCGCAGCGCGAGCTGCAGGTCGGCGACGACCTGACGGTCGGGCAAACTCCTCTGATTAGCTCGGCGGCACATGATACGGCCTTCCGACGAATTTACGTCGAAGACGTTGACGCTGAAGCTGCGAAGCAAGCCAACCATCGCCGCTGACAGCCGCGTACTCGCCAGTTTCTCGAGCCGATCCACCTCTTGACGAAGATCTTCTCGGCGGATCACACTACGGAAAACTCGGGTGAAACCCAGTGCCGCCAGCGTCAGTGTGATCGACATCGAGAACGCGTCGACGACGTCAAGCTCTCGTTGTTCCGGGCCCGGCGCCATTCCTGACTCGTATGAGTCGAAATAACCGTCACCGGAAAAAATCGGTGTCCCGCCGTCACCCGTGTACCGTTCCATGTACTCCGTCATGATCCTGATGAGCAACTGGGGAATAGCGATGCTGTCCCCGAATTCTGCGAGCGCCTCAAGAACGTCTTCCGCAGTCTCGTCGGGTCTCTCGAGTCGGAACGAGGCCAGCTTCGGGTCGGTGGCGGGAAACATGATACAGAGCAACTGCTCCGCATCGCTGATCGAGTTGGGCCGATCACGACCACCCCTCGTCCACTTACCGTCTTGAAACGATGCGCGGGCAACGGCACGCCAAATATCCAGGAGCTCCTGCCGTGGTCGGATCCTCATCCGTAGCCGTCTCCCCTATCTACGCAGTTCTCTACGCCACTCTTCCGGTGGCCACAATCATACCGTCGTAACCAGCGCGTAACGGGTTTTCGGTCAAGCCTATCCGGTGGATCTCGAGATCTTTTGTATCTCCCGTCAAACCGTTTTCCACATCATTCACGGTAACGGCGACCGCCGGAAATCGGCAGGAATCGACACTGTATCCCAACGAGTTCTCCATGAAGGCAGCCGAGAACGGGGCGCCGGGGCGCAACGACCTGATGAAACAGCCCAACGCGATCTGGAATTCCTCCAGTGCGGGCGAGATCGACTCCGCGGTGAAAAACATCGTGCCAATGTCCCACAACGACTCGGGCAAGTCGAAGATACTACCCTGTGCCACAGAGGCCCTGGTGGCGAGTGTCCGCCGTGGAGAATCAACAGAATTGTACGACGCCTCTTCGGTCAAAAGTTCCCAGAAGGCGTCCCAGGACGACGAGTAGGACTGGATTTCGCGCTCCAACCACGAGACATTGGAGGTCGAGTACTCGTACAGCTTGATCTCGTCACAGAGTGGCAACATGGTCAACGCTGGATAGATATTAGGCCCCGAGCCGACATCAATGCCGCTTCTGCGCTTCGACGGGTCGAGCGTTCCGAAGAAGTCACGGACGACTTCGATGATCTGTCGATCGTCATCGCGCAACACCTTGTAGTTGTGATCGTAGTACCAACTGGAGTCGAAGTCATCCCACGGAAAGTCACTGTTGAGCGCCATGGATTCCGATTCGTGGTACGAGGCACGGGAACGCGGGGCAGCGGGTTGGTTACCGTCGCTAGCCACCAACGGGGCGTTGGTAGATAGCCGCCGTGGCGCCATGGCGAGGTTCCTCTCACAGTGTGCGTCTCACGTTGACAGACCACGCCGACACGCGCAACACGCACGTGGTGGCACCGGGCACATCATACTCCGATGGCTCCACCCATCGATAGCGGCAGGCCGCTATGAGACAAAGCTCTCAATTGGCGTGAGGTGTCGCGGTCAGCCGGCCAAGTATGCCGCAAGCTCACAGGGCGGCCTCCGTGCCCCTGACAGCTTGACGCCGGGGTTTGTTGAGGGTCAGCGACGGGCGCCACTTGAGCCCTGGTCATAGCCAGCGCGGCGAAGCGCATCAGCGAGTGTTCCGCCAATCGGTGTGTCGTGAGCCGACGTGCGCTTGGTGGCGTCTTTGTCCCGGTCTTTGCCCCGGCCCCCGCGTTCGCGGGGCTGCGAGCGTTTCGGCGGACTCTCCCGGCTGGGACGACCGGCACCAGAGGGGTCACGCCGCTGGGCGGGCTGGTTCTCGACGGTGTTATCGACAACCATGTCATCGAGCCGCAAGGTAAGCCCGATGCGGTTGCGCGGCACGTCCACGTCGAGCACCTTGACCCGCACCACATCGCCCGGCTTCACCACGGTGCGCGGGTCCTTGACGAAAGTCTTGGCCATGGCCGACACATGCACCAGACCATCCTGATGCACACCCACATCGACAAAGGCGCCGAACGCCGCGACGTTGGTGACCACACCCTCAAGCACCATGCCCGGCTTCAGATCGGAGATCTTGTCGACTCCCTCGGCGAAGGTCGCGGTCGCGAAAGCCGGTCGCGGGTCCCGGCCCGGCTTCTCCAGCTCGGCGAGGATGTCGGTGACGGTAGGCAGGCCGATAGTGGCCCCGGAAATAACACCGACGAAGTCGGTGGGACGCAACGCCCGCAGTACCGCGGTGTTGCCGATCACTGTTGTGATGTCGCCACCGGCCGTGTCGAGGATGCGGCGCACCACGGGGTAGGACTCGGGGTGCACGCCAGAGCGGTCCAGCGGGTCGTCACCGGCCGGGATGCGCAGGAAGCCAGCGCACTGCTCGAACGCCTTGGGACCCAGCCGCGGGACGCCGGCCAAGGCCCGCCGGGTACGAAACGGACCGTGCGCGTCGCGGTGCGTCACGATGTTCTCGGCCAGCCCGCCGGTGATGCCCGATACTCGCCGCAGCAGCGGAGCGGATGCGGTGTTGACGTCGACACCGACGGCGTTCACGCAGTCCTCAACGACCGCGTCTAATGAACGGGATAGCGCAGCTTCGGGCAGGTCGTGCTGGTACTGGCCGACGCCGATCGACTTGGGATCGATCTTGACGAGCTCGGCGAGCGGGTCTTGCAGCCGGCGCGCAATCGATACCGCGCCACGCAGCGACACGTCCAGCTCGGGCAACTCCTGGGAGGCGTAGGCCGAAGCGGAATACACCGAGGCGCCCGCCTCCGATACCACGGCCTTGGTCACACCCAGCTGCTTGACCAGCTCGACGGCGAGCTTGTCGGTCTCCCGCGAGGCGGTGCCGTTGCCGATTGCGACCAGCTCGACGTGATGCGCCGTGGCGAGCCGGGTAAGCACGTGCAGCGCCTCATCCCAGCGGCGCTGGGGAACATGCGGGTAGACGGTCTCGGTCGCCACCACCTTGCCGGTCGCGTCGATGACCGCGACCTTGACGCCGGTGCGGTAGCCGGGATCCAACCCCATGGTCGGACGGGCGCCGGCGGGCGCGGCGAGCAGCAAATCCCGCAGGTTGGCGGCGAAGACCCGCACCGCCTCGTCCTCGGCTGCCTGGCGCAACCGCATCCGCAGATCGATGCCCAGGTGCAGCAGGATGCGAGTGCGCCAAGCCCAGCGCACTGTGTCGGCCAACCAGCGGTCAGCCGGGCGACACCGATCGTCGACGCCGAAACGCACCGCGATGGCCTGCTCATAGCGGCCTTCCTCAGCCTTCGGTGCCGGCTCTGGCTCGGGCGAGAGGTCCAGCACGCCCTCCTTCTCACCGCGGAACAGCGCCAGGATGCGGTGCGAGGGCAGCGTCGTGAAGGGCTCGGAGAAGTCGAAGTAATCGGCGAACTTGGCGCCGGACTCCTGGTTGCCGTCGCGCACTCGCGAGACCAGCCGACCTCGGGACCACATCTGCTCGCGCAGGCTTCCGATCAGATCGGCGTCCTCGGCGAAACGCTCAACCAGGATGGCGCGGGCGCCGTCAAGCGCCGCCGCGGCGTCAGCGACGCCTCGTTCCTCGTCGACGTATCCAGCAGCGGTAGCGTGCGGATCCAGGTTCGGATCGGCTAGCAACTGGTCCGCAAGCGGCTCCAGCCCCGCTTCCCGGGCGATCTGCGCTTTGGTACGACGCTTGGGCTTGTACGGCAGGTAGAGATCCTCGAGCCGGGCTTTCGAGTCGACCGCCATGATCCTGACTTCGAGGTCGTCGTCGAGTTTACCCTGCTCACGGATCGAATTCAGGATCGCGGTTCGGCGTTCCTCCAGTTCACGCAGGTAGCTCAGCCGGTCTTCCAGGGTGCGCAGCTGAGCGTCATCGAGACCGCCGGTCGCCTCCTTCCGGTAGCGGGCGACGAACGGCACGGTGGCCCCGCCGTCGAGCAGCTCGACCGCCGCCCCCACCTGCCGCTCGCGCACGCCAAGCTCGTCAGCGATCCGCTGGGTCAGCGATGTGGTCACTGCTCATACCTCCCGGATTGCACGCTCACGCAGCCTACGGAAGCGCAAATCGGCTCGAACGTTGCACGGGAAGGGCGCAGAGGTGCCGCTGCGGGCAACTTCTCGCCAAAGTTGCGTTCTCTGGCACATCCTCAACGGATCCACATACCTCCCCCGTGGGGGCCGTGGCTGACCGGCCCGGTAGAAATGATCACCGTGGTCACGCTCGACGCGCTCGCAGTCTCGCTCCGCACCGAGATGGACCCCTCACACTGCCAGGCCGATCACGGGGCGCGGCCTCTCGAGCCTGCCGGATGCGGTCGGCAGGCTGGTGCAGCAGGCGTCATCGTGGGGCACTACCGCAAGGTGTGTAACGTGCAGAAAACTGATGTCACCGAGCGTACCTGGTGGAGCATTTTGACAGCCGCTGATGGTTTTGTCCCATTGCGGGAGGACCCGCTGCAGGAAGAGTGGCTGTTCACCGGCCGGCGCGCGGTCTTGGCGCGGATCCTGGCCTGGATCCACACCGAGAAGCCCGGCGCGTTCGTGGTGACTGGATCGGCCGGCAGCGGGAAGTCCGCTGTGGTGGGGCGCCTCGTTGCGCTGTCCGTAGGCACGCGGCGACGAGTGTTACTCGAGCATGCTCCCCTCGAGCCGGAGGATCCGGACCCCGGCGTCGGCTGCGTCGATGCGGCGGTACATCTGCGGGGCCTGGGAGCCCACAGCCTCGCGACCGTTCTGGCTGAGCGTCTCCATCTGCCCGCACCGGAAAGCTGCTGGCAGTTGATCGAAGCCGTGGCGACCCTGCCCTACCCGCCAGTCCTGGTGTTCGACGGCGTGGACGAGGCGATCCCCGAGCAGGCCACCGAGATCGTGACAGACCTGCTGGTCCCGCTCAGCGTGCTAGCGAGTGTGCTGATCGCGACCCGGCACGAAGAGTTCGGGTGGCACTCGCCGCCATCCGGCCAGGAGGCCGCCGCCCGGCTGGCTGACCTGTTCGGCAAGAACGCTTCGCTCGTCGATCTGGACGTCGAGCCGGACACCAGGCAGGACATCGAGCAGTACCTGACTCGCCGGCTGCGCTCGGCCGGCCGGGACGATCTCGTGCCGCAGGTAGTGCCGGTGCTCGCCAGGAAGGCGGCCACCCGGCAGGGCGGGTTCCTTTACGCCCGCACCGTGGCCTCCCAGATCGTTCGAGGAGTCATCGACACCGATGCGCAGGGCTGGGAAGGGCAGCTTGCCGCGACGACCGTCTGGGCGCTGGAGCACGACCTGTCGAGCAGGATCCGGGTGCGCGACGGGGTGGAGCTACCGGACGCCGCCAAGGACCTGCTGCGCGCTCTCGCCTGGGGAATGGGCCGAGGGTTGCCGGGAGGAGGAGTGTGGGAAACCGTAGCCACCGCGCTGAGCCCCACCAGTGTCGAGTATCGCGCCACCGATCTGGACTGGGTGCGCGAACACTACGGATGCCACATCATCGAAGATGAGCAGGAGGGCGAGACGGTCTACCGGCTCTCGCACCGCACGTTCGTCGAGCACCTCGTGGCGTCCTCCCCGGAGGTGAACGGTCGGGCGGCGGGCCTGGCCCTGGCCGAAGCCCTGGTCAGGTACGCCCAGCAGCAGCAGACGGACCACGACGGTGCGACGGATCTGCACAGCGCCTACCTACGCCGTCACCTGCCCAGGCACGCCGCGCACGCAGGCCCGGACGGAGTTGCCGCGCTGCGCAGGCTGGCCGAAACCGATCCCGAGTTCTATCTGCCCGGCCTCGCGGCCGCGTTGTGCGACTTCGTCGTCCATCTGCTCGCGGTGGGCAGCCGCGAGGCTGCGCTGATCACCACCCGGCACGCTGTTGACACCTACCGGGCGCTGGTGGACGCGAACCCCACCACCTACCTGCCCGGCCTCGCGGCCGCGCTGGGCAGCCTCGCGGCCCAACACGGCGAACTCGAACAACACGATGTCGCTACGACTCCCGCCCAGGAGGCAGCCGACATCTACCAGGGGTTGACCGAGGTGTCCGCCGAGGTCTACTTCAACCACTTCGTCGCGTCGCTGAAGAGACTCACCTACCACTTCGCGGCACTCGACCGGATCTCCGCTGGTGTCGACGTCTACACCAGCTGCATCGAGACCTTCGCCGCGTCGCCGGCTGCCAGAGATGCGTTGATCATCGAACGGGCCGGGTTCCATATCAACCACGGTGATGCGTCCACCGGGCTACGCGAGCTCGTCATCCTGCTGACGTTGGACGACGGCCAGACGCCAGACCCCATCGTGCTGGCTGCGCGCAATGTTCTGCGCGCACACCACTTTCGGGACTCAGCTGCCGTAAGCCAGGTCTGGTATGAGGTCACCGGGACCGAGGAGCCGGACTGGCTTGCCATCAGTCTGGCCCAGATCGGCCTCGTCACCGAGTGGCTCACGGTGCCGAACTGGGCGGCTTCGAAAAGCTTCTTCACCGCGCATGCCGAGGAACTGCTGGACCACTCAGCCACCCTCGCGCTCGACGAGCTGACTCTGATCGCCGCAGCGCAGGTCGAGCTACACCGGCATCTTCTGCACGGAATACGGAAACTCGGCCTCGACGCGGCCTACCGGCCCATGCTGCTCAGAGATCTGGTGACGGACTGGATCAAGTTGGAGGACTGGCAGGCCTCACGATCCTTCGCCGAGCGGCACGCCAAGGATCTGCTTACCGTCGACGCCGAAGTCGCGCTGATCTACCTCGGGGATCCCCTCGGCACCCTGGTGCACGTCGTGCTGCTGCGCCTCGCCCGGCGGGACGGATTCAGGTCCGCATACGCCTGCGTGACCGACCGCCAGATGGCGGCCGATCGGATGCGGCGGGCGCTCGCCGACGTGGAGCCGGACCCCATCGCCGAGCTCGCCGCGCTGGAGGGCCAGGTCTTCGGTGAACGGTTCACCGCCGCCGCGCATCTCTACGTCGCTGCATACCTCATGGGTGAGGTGCCGACCGACTCCACCAGGCTGGAAGAGCTCGCCGAGCAAGCCGATCCAGCCGATCGGCAGCGGGTGGCAGCCGAGATCGCCGATCTCCTCAGCCGGATCCCGGATGGGGCGGAGCTGTTCGGTAACCTGCCCGAGATTCTGCGCTCCCCTGCCCATCAGGGAGACACCTCGGAGCTGTCAGACCCTCGATAGGCCGTGGCCGCTCGTCTTTTTTCGGACCCACATGTACTGGGAGATTGCGCGGCGGACCGGGCAGTCCCAGTCCGAGGTGTTCGACATCGCCAGCGGTCGCCGTCGAGTGGAGAACGTCCCGCTGTTGCGGCGAATCGTGGGTGGGCTGGAGATCCCGCCGGAGGCTATGGGCTTGTCCTGGTGGGGCTCGGACGGTAGCTACTGGGGACCCGCGGACGCCTACAGTGGACAGGACACGGTCACCGACCACCCGGAAAAGGTGGACGACGAGGTGTTGCGCAGGCATCTGCTGGCACTGGGCGCGGTCGCCAGCTTCGGCGTCCAGATCCCGGGGCGGACGCGCTGGCCGATCCGTACCCGGCCCCGGGCGGGTTGCTGTTGCCGTCACAGCTGCGGATGTCCCACGTGACCTGGGTCAAGGAGACGACCCAGCAGGTGTCGGCGTTGCGCCGTGCGCATGGCGGCCAGGCGGAGATCGCCAGCGCCATGGCCACCCACGGCACCCGCTGGATGAGTGTGGACGCCACCGACACCGTCCGGCGTGCCCTCGGCCTGGCGCTGGCCGAGGCGCACGAGGTAGCCGGGTTGTGCTGCTTCGATGCCGGCCATGACCGGCATGCGCGGGACCACTACCGTCAGGCCCTCGAACTGGCCATCACGAACGGTGACCATCATCGCGCGGCCTCCGTGCTGCGACGTGTGGGCCAGCTGGAGGCGATGTCCGACCACCCGCACCACGCGCTGAAGTACTACCAGCTCGGGCAGAGCGCGCTGGTTCGCGCCGCCGGTGACGACCCCCGGACCGCGGTCCTGACCTCACAGCTGCACGTGAGCTCGGCGGGGGCGTACGCCCGGATGAACAACCACGAGCAGGCCATGACCTGCCTGAACCTGTCACGCGACGGCTGGGAGCCACCGGACACCTTCCGGCGAGCCGACTTCGACTGGGCCACAGCCGACTCGGTCTGGCGCCTGGGGCGGCTCGATGACGCCGAGTCGTTCGCGGCGACGGCGGTGCGGACCTTCGGCAGCCACGACCGCCGCGACGGGGTGAAGGCACGGCTGACCCTGGCCACCATCCAGGTGCAGGCCGGGGAACCGCGCGGGCTGGTGCTCGCCCGCCACGCCATCGAAGAGGTGGCGGTGCTGCCCTCGGTGCCCACCCGCTGGCGGCTCGGCCCGCTCGCGGAGGCGCTGGCGGGCCGGCCGGGTTCCGACGCGAAGGACCTGGCCCATCACGCCCTCCAGGTCGCCACGACCCGGACATAGGCAGCCGGTGTGGCTGACTGAGCGCTTCGCCCGTGCCTGCTCGCGCCTCGAGACTCACCGGGGTTCCGCGAAACGCGGACTCAACACCCGCGAAAAGAGAGTTCGGCGTCCGCGAAAAGCGAAGAAGCTGGCGACCAAGCGCTAGAGTTGCCCCGCGACGGAGGCAAAACACTCAACCCAGTTGGTCAGACGGCAGGTAGGGACGCTCGTTGAGGAGTGTGTTCGGACTTCCGGGTGACCATCGTCAACGGTCCTCGTCAGGCCGGCAAGACGACGTTGCTGCGCTGGCTGCACGCCCAACTCGGGGGCACGTTCGTGACGTTGGACAAGGACTTTCGGCATCTCACGACGCTCCGGGACCGGATCGGCGCCATTTCGTGACAGGTGTCGTGTTCTTCACCGGGCAGCGCCCGTTGCCGTTCGGGGATCGGCTCATCGCGTTGCTGTGGGGCGGTACCGAGCCGCCACCGACGCCATGAAGCTCCGTGGCAGGCACTCACGAGAAAACCAGTCGCTGCCGCGCTACGGCGTCGTCAGAATTGTCAGACCCGTCGGGCAGGCTGAGCTGACCGACACCGGACAGGAGCCAACCGATGAATCACGCGATCTGGGCCGAGGGGCTGGTCAAGCGCTTCGGCGAGACCACTGCCCTGGACGGGGTGGATCTCGCCGTCCGCACCGGCACCGTCCTCGGCCTGCTCGGCCCCAACGGGGCGGGCAAGACCACCGCTGTTCGCGTCCTCGCCACTTTGTTGCGGCCCGACGCCGGGCACGCCTTGGTCGGTGGCTACGACGTGGTCCGCCAGGCCCATCAGGTGCGCCAGCTGATCGGGTTGACCGGCCAGTACGCGGCGGTCGACGAAGCCCTCACCGG
This sequence comes from Pseudonocardiaceae bacterium, assembly GCA_035275565.1. Taxonomy (GTDB): domain Bacteria; phylum Actinomycetota; class Actinomycetes; order Mycobacteriales; family Pseudonocardiaceae. Next base: position 25,993 of record DATEMN010000167.1, read on the forward strand.
CATGGAGAACCTGCAGCTGATCGGGAGGCTGCTCGGGATGTCGCGGCAGGTGTGCAAGCAGCGCGCCCGCGAGCTGCTCGCACGGTTCGGCCTGACGGACGCGGCAGGACGAGCAGCGAAGACCTACTCCGGCGGTATGCGCCGCCGGCTCGACCTGGCGGCGAGCCTGGTCGGTCGGCCGCAGCTGCTCTACCTTGATGAGCCGACTACGGGGCTGGACCCGCGGAGCCGTCTCGACCTGTGGAGCCTGCTGCGCGGCCTGGTGGCCGACGGTGTCACGGTGCTGCTCACCACACAATACCTGGACGAGGCCGACGAGCTGGCCGACGAGATCGCGGTCATTGACGGCGGCAGGGTGATCGCGACCGGACCGCCGGACGAGTTGAAGGCCAAGATCGGTGCCCGATCGCTTGCCGTGCGACCGGCGGATCACACTGATGTGCCCATCGTGGTCTCCGTGGTCAGGGAGCTGGCCAGGGCCGAGCCGGAGGTGGCCGGCCAGCTGGTGACGGCGCCGGTCACCGATCCCGCGGTGCTCCCGGCCGTCGTGCGCCGTCTCGACGACGCCGGAGTGGTCATCACCGAGCTCACGCTGCGTAACTCCAGCCTCAACGAGGTGTTCTTGTCGCTGACCGGGCATCCTGCGGAAGAGCCCACGCAGACCAAAGAGACCGAAGGGGTCTTCGCATGACCACCGCGACCGCTGCTCGAGAGCCGGCTGCCAGGGTCAGTCCCGTTGAGGGACTACAGCAGACGATGACCCTGGCGTGGCGCACCCTGGTGCAGATCAGGCACAACCCGTGGGAGCTGGCGGACTTCAGCATCCAACCGATCATGTTCGTGCTGCTGTTCACCTACATGTTCGGCGGCGCGATCTCGGGGTCAACCAGCGAATACCTGCTTTACTCGTTACCCGGGATCATCGTGATGAACATGTTCTTCGTCGCCATGTACATCGGCATGGGGCTCAACGCGGACCTGACCAAGGGTGTGTTCGACCGGCTGCGTTCGCTGCCACTCGCCCAGTGGGCACCGCTGACCGGCCGCATCATCGCGGACCTGGTCAAGCAGGTCTGGTCGATCATTCTGTTGCTCGCCATCGGGGTGGTCCTCGGTTTCCGGATCGGCACCTCCGTCCTCGACGTCCTCGCGGCGATCGCCCTGATCCTGGTGTTCGCGCTCGCCTTCTCCTGGGTGTCGGTGCTGGTCGGCGTGTTCGCTGCGGACCCGGAGAAGGTGCAGCTCTTCGGCATGACCGTGCTGTTCCCGATCACGTTCGTCAGCAACGTGTTCGTGCCGACCAACACGATGCCGAGCTGGCTGCAGGCGTTCGTGAACGTCAGTCCGGTGACGCTGCTCGCCGACGCGTCCCGCGGGCTCATGGTCAGCGGTCCCGTCGCGGGACCGGTCCTCGGGTCGCTGCTGTGGGCAGCCGTGATCCTGGCCGTTTTCGCGCCACTCTCCTTGTGGGCACTCAAGCGCCGGGTGTAAGCGAACCCATCGCGGTGTTCTGGCCGCGTAGCGTCGGAGCGTGGCCAGGGACGAACCGCACATCGAGGACCGGGCACGCCGGATCAACGCCGGTGACGCCGAGCTGGGCTACGCCAAGCTCGCCATCCGCTGTGTCGTCACGACAGTCGACCAGGAATCCGGCACGAAAGCAGGCCCTGAACCGCTCCGCACGCTCGTCCGCTACCGCCGCACGGCCGAGGGCGGCGTGGCATTCGGCGCCAAGTTCTCCGTGCTGCGGCTCGGCAAGCTGTCCGTGGGCGACGAGGTGATCGTCAGTTCCTGGGGCGCATCCGAGCTATAACAGCGGACGGCTCACGCCGAAAAGTCGGGGACCGGGAGGGGGGCGGGAAGACGAAAGCCAGGCGGATGGTCTCCCTTGACACCGCTAGCTCGGCTGGGTCACCATCGCCAGCCAGGACTCGACCGTCAGGGACGGGCTGCACCCAGAAGTGCTCGGGGAGCATCGGGCCGAGGGATCCCTCCGCCGTTGAGGACGCCCGAGGTCCATCGGCCGCGCTCAGCGGTCGCGGCCCCGCAGCATGTCGAAGCAAGCACACGTTGGTGGCGATGCGGTAGACCCACGACCGCAGCGCGGACCGGCCCTCGAAGCCATCGAGGCTCCGGCTGGCAGGTCGCTCGGAAAGGAGCGCGGATGAGCGGAGTACGGGTACTGGTGGGGACGCGCAAGGGCGCGTTCGTTTTGACGTCAGACGGCAACCGCGAGCGATGGGACATCAGCGGCCCGCACTTCGCGGGCTGGGAGATATACCATGTCGCAGGGTCTCCCGCCGAGCCCAGCAGGCTGTATGCGTCGCAGTCCAGTGGCTGGTTCGGGCAGCTGATCCAGCGCTCCGACGACGGTGGCGCGACGTGGCAGCCGGTGGGTAACGAGTTCTCTTACGACGGCGTGCCCGGCACTCATCAGTGGTATGACGGCACGCCGCATCCCTGGGAGTTCGCGCGGGTCTGGCATCTCGAGCCGTCGCTGACCGATCCGGACACCGTCTACGCCGGAGTGGAAGACGCCGCCTTGTTCCGCACCGTCGACGGTGGGCAGACCTGGCAGGAGCTGTCCGGCCTACGCGACCACGACTCAGGATCGTCCTGGCAACCGGGTGCCGGCGGGATGTGTTTGCACACGATCGTGCAGCATCCCAGCGACCCCGGGCGGATCTTCGTCGGCATCTCGGCGGCGGGTGTGTTCCGGACCGACGACGCCGGCAAGGCGTGGCGCCCGACCAACCGCGGTCTGCGCTCTGAACAGATCCCTGACCCGACCGCCGAGGTCGGCCACTGCGTGCACAACCTCGCCATGCACCCGTCGCGACCGGACGTGCTGTTCATGCAGAAGCACTGGGACGTTATGCGCAGCGACGATGCTGGCGAGTCCTGGCACGAGATCAGCGGTGACCTGCCGACCGACTTCGGCTTCCCGATCGACGTGCACGCCCACGAACCGGACACCGTCTATGTCGTGCCGATCACCAGCGACTCGGAGCACTACCCGCTCGACGGGAAACTCCGCGTCTACCGCAGCCGGACCGGCGGCAATGAGTGGGAGCCGCTCACCAAAGGACTGCCGCAACACGACTGCTACGTCAACGTGTTACGCGACGCGATGGCCGTCGACGCACTCGATTCGTGCGGCGTGTATTTCGGTACGACCGGCGGGCAGGTGTACGCATCGGCCGACGCCGGAGACAGCTGGGCACCCATCGTCCGCGATCTCCCAGCCGTGCTTTCCGTGGAAGTCCAGACCCTGCCATGATCCGCCTCAGACTCCCCGCGCACCTGCGGACACTCGCCCACATCGACGGCGAGGTACAGCTCCACGTCACAGGTCAAGCCACCCAACGCGCAGTCCTCGACGCACTCGAGACCCGCTATCCGATGCTGCGCGGAACGATCCGCGACCACGTCACCGGACACCGCCGCGCATTCGTGCGGTTCTTCGCCTGCGAGCAGGATCTGTCCCACGACTCGCCTGACACCCCGCTACCAGACGCGGTCACAACCGGGACCGAACCATTACTGATCGTGGGCGCCATGGCCGGTGGCTAGAATCCGCGCATCGCGCTCTGCGACCTTCGGCGCGCAGCGGTGGTCGGTATGGTGCCGGTGTGACAGAGCAGCCGGCCAAGCCAGCCGTGGACATCTACACCGACGGTGCGTGTAGCGGCAACCCGGGGCCAGGCGGGTGGGGCGCAGTTTTGAGGTACGGCACGCACGAGAAGGAGATCTACGGCGGCGAGCCGGCGGCGACCACCAACAACCGGATGGAGCTGATGGCCCCGATCCGGGCATTGGAAAGCCTGACCCGACCGGTGGCGGTGCGGCTGCACACCGATAGCAAGTATGTGCTGGACGGCATCACCAAGTGGCTGCCGCGATGGAAGAGCAACGGCTGGCAGACCTCCGGCAAGCAACCGGTCAAGAACGCCGACCTGTGGCAGCGCCTCGACGCCGCTGTGCACCAGCATCAAGTGCAGTGGCACTGGGTCAAGGGCCACGCCGGACACCCGGGTAACGAACGCGCCGACCAACTGGCAGCCAAAGGCTTACACGAGGCGCGAGCGTAGCGCCGCTCGACGCGCTCGGTTCCTGCGCGGGATGGCTGTACCATAGGGGCGTTCGCTTCGGAGGTGGTGCCATGAGCGACGACTCTTTCGATGAGTTCAGCCAGGCTCCGACGGGATGGGCGCTCGAGCAGGAGCTGGAGGTAGCAGCAGAGGTCTACGGTCCCGAACCGAAGGGACTTCGCACCCCACCGTCGGAGTTGAGCGACGAGGAACTCCTCGAGCGATACCGGTCTCTTCTGGGGTTCGACCTGAAATGGGACTAGTCGGCAGCGCTATGTCGAGTGACGAAGACCTGCACTGAGCAGGAGCGGGAGCTCCTTGAGAAGCTCACCCACGATGTCATCCTGATGTATGCACTCACCTGCCATCTGACGCCTCAGTACGTTCGTACACGCGGTGATGAACACTTCACCCAAGATCTTCGTCGCAGTAGACGCGATGGTCGTATTGATAGTAGCACCAGCACCAGGGAAGATCTTAAAGAAGCTTGCCGTTGTTCGGGCCATAGAAGCCACGCTGAGGACAGTCGCGAAGGCGGTAGCGACGGCTTTGGGGTCGACCTTGAATCCCATGATAGTGGCGATCTGACCCAACATGCTGATCTGCAGCGCGCTTAAGGGAATGGAATCAACAAGCGGAATCGGACTGGCCGCGATCAACGCAGCCGTGCCCATTTTGAAGTTTACCGAGCGCCTTGCCTCGGCGACCTTGAGCTCCAGCGATACCCGCTGACAGCTTGCCAACGTATGCCGCTCCGCATCCGGCAACTGATGGGAGATGGAATTCACGAGATCAGGAAGGCCGAACGGGGGCAGCGTGACGCCGGCGATGTTGTCCGCTTCCGCCAAAGTCATGAAACACTGCCCGTCGAGGACGGGAAGTTCGAGCGAAGTAAGGTATCGCGCAAACTTGTTGGCACGAACATCATCAGAGGTAGGGCACTGCGTGAGCACGAGGGCTACCAAAACGTCCTTCGCGAGCGCTCTTACGATGTCTGACTCAACCGCCTCGAAACGCTCATCCCGGGTCCGAACACAGTAGAGACAAAAGTGAACACGGGTGTCGTCGTCTCCCATCTGTCTCTTGATTTCAGCAAGATAGGTTTTCGCTATCAGTTCCGCCTCCACGCCGAGCTCAATCCCCGGGGTATCATACACCGAAATCGGGAGATTCGACCGAGTGTAGCGTTGAATGTTCTGGGTAATTGAACAGCCAACGCCGGTCGGGGCGATCGGCTCGCCGAAGATGGCGTTGACCAGCGTGCTCTTTCCGACACCGACACGACCGGCGAGCATGACGTTGAGCCGGGTCTTTCCCCGCAACGCCTGAGAAAGTCCTTCCCGGAAGAACTTCTCAAGATCGAACTCGTCCTGACCCTCTGGCTTAGTATATCGGAGCAGGCTTGTGGAAGATCCATTCATCGAGTCCCCTTTGTTAACCGCTTGATCAAGCACCGATCCACGGCCATCGGCCGCCAGCTACTCACCACTGCCCATCGGATCCATGGACGACCTCCTGGACGGTCGAGTCGGGCCGCTACCACTGGCAGAGGACAGTGGCACCAAGTGATTGATCGAAACCCCGCAACCCTTGTAGTTGATCGGCTCGACAAGGCCGCGATCACACCCTCCTCGTTAACTTGGCGACGCTGTTTCAAGACAACGACTTGACGCGGACGACGTTGCTTAAAAACCTGATGTCGATCTCCAGAGACGCGAAAACTTCCAAGTTGTCCGATTCATTGATCCGCAAACTACGCACCGGTCCTGCGCCCAATGCCATCGAGCCTCACCGTGTCGACGCCAGCACGGGGCTCCGCCTGGTCGGCCGCGTTGGTAGCACCGCAGCCAGCGACGCCCGCTCCTGGGCGACGCTGCTGCACGACTTCGTGGTTCTGCGAGGCGGGTTCGCTGAGGTGCCGGTCCGCCGGCTCCCCCCTGCAGGAGCAAAATACCTGTCAGTTATAGGCGGCGATACGAGCCCGTCGCGACAGTTGGGCACCGGTGCGCATACGGTCAGGGCCGGCAGCTCGAACCTGTCGAAGTCCGCACTGCTGGACGGTCTGGTGTCCACGTGTTCGCCTCCGTGCAGTCGCTGTTCACGCCTGCGCAGCTGCCGCAATTCGACGTCGTGGTCATCGACGAGTTCCATCACGCCGAGGCCGCGACCTACCGCCGACTGCTGGATCAGCTGCATCCCGGCGAGTTGCTCGGGCTCACCGCCACCCCGCCGCCCGGTAAACCCCAACGACCACGCCGTGCGGCCTGAACTGTTGTTATTTAGGGCAGCCCTAAATAACAACTGGAGGTGCGAGGGACCTATAGCATTGTTGTTCCGCCGTCAGCCCAATCTTATCGACGCTCTCCCGGCGCACTGCGGCGGATGGTGGACACGGTGCTTGGCGGTCTCGCCTCGGGCGTCACACAGGATCCGGTCGACGACACGTCGGGAACGCATCCAGTGGCGGCTCGGCACTCGCTGTACACCAGTTGACCGCGCTGACTGGTGGCAGGCAGCCCGCCGGCGTCCGCGGCACCGGTGCCCGGCAGCGTGCACGATCAGTTGTCAGTCAGGTCGACCCACAACACCCGCAAGACGTGGACCCCGCAGTCTCGTTCCAGCACCAGGTAGATCACCTGGCCGGCGCCGCCTGGCCCGAACAACCAGCGCCTCACCTTGGCGTCAGGATTGTCCTTGTTGTGCGACGGGCCGTTCCACGGTGCGACTTCGAGCACGTCGTGGACCCGGGCGTACTCAATTAGGGCCGCCACAGGAAGCGCATCGATCTGGTCGGCACCAGCTCGCCACACACCGCGCTCTAGCGTCCGGCGTGGCGGCCCGCGACGGCCGCGTCGTCGGTCACCAGGTGAGCGCAATGTGTGCGGGCATTGGTCACGGCGATGACGTGAACCCGCTCGGTGAGCGCGAGACCGGTCATCGAGCGTCCCCGGCGCCGGGCGCGGTGGTGCCCCGTCGCGAATCGTCAGGAGGATCGTGAACACAGCCGTCCCCTCTCGCTTGGCATGGTGTCGCCGCCCGGCCCGGATTCGGGCACGGGCCGGGCGGCCGGTCATCGCCATACGACGACCGCGACACAGCATGACGTGCCGTGGCACAAGTTCGACGATGTGCTGCCCGAGTGGTTCGAGGGATACCTCGGCCTCGAAGCGGAAGCCACCAAGATCAGCACCTATGAGTCGGACCTGGTTCCCGGTCTGCTCCAGACCGAGCGATACGCGGCAGCTCTACTGGCCGCCTTCCCTCTTCGCACCACGCCGGACGAGATGGAGAGGGCGGTTGAGCTGCGCAGAGCACGCCAGACCCGGCTCTCCGGCTACAACCCCGTGACCCTGGACGCGGCGATCAGCGAAACCGTGCTGCGTCGCGTCATCGGGGGTCCGCAGGTCATGCAAGCACAACTGGAATCCCTGATCAACGCCGTCCGAGAACCCAACATCACCCTGCGCCTGCTGCCCTTCACGGCCGCGGAGCACCCTGGTCTCGACGGAGCATTCAGCGTGCTGGAGTTCCCGGATCCTGCCGACGGCCGCACGGTCTGCGTAGAAGCGTTAACGTCTACTCTCCACATCGAAGGGACCAGGCAGGTCGGCCTCTACCGGCTGGCGTTCGACCAGATCCAGGAGGCGGCCCTCGAGCCGGATGAGACGACCAAGGTCATCGCCACCAGGGTCAAGGAGCTGGAGATATGCGTACGCACCGCCCAGTCAGGGGCGCGGAGTGGCCCCACCTGAACTGGGTCAAGAGCAGCCGCAGCGGTACCGGGGGCGGCAATTGCGTGGAGGTCGCCAACCTGACCCACGGCGGCCGGGCAGTCCGCGACTCCAAGAGCCCAATCGGCCCGGCTCTGATCGTTACCTCTGCCGAGTGGGCAGCGTTCACCACGGGAATCTACAACGGCGAGTTCGACTGACATCTAAATGGCAATCGACAGCGCCCCGATAGCCAGCGCGGTAACTTGCGGTGTTGTCGTGCTTAACGTCGAGCATGATTGCAGATGAACGGCCCCGGAGCATCCAAGTTTCGTGCTGGGAAGCCAAACACACAGTCCCACGGTTACACCTCGCTCTGGAGCGGTTGGCCGTCCGGCGAACGTTGCCGGCCGCAGCAACCAGTCGGACTGCTGTGACCAGCCTGTCGCTGGTCCGTGCAACGCTGCGGCCGTGACCAGAGGCTCTCCGCAGGCACTTACGAGTCGCTGCGCACTCGCGGGCTGGACCGCGCGCTGGGTGCCGTCCCCAACGCATCACCTCAGTTCGGCGAGATCGAACCGGCTGAGGCGCCAGAAGTGCTGGCGCGACATATTGCCGACGCGGTGCGCCGAGCCCTGCAGGAGCAGCCGCATCACCAGCGCCTGAAGAAGATCAACAATCTGCTGGCCCGGGTAAGCGACGATGCCGACGTCGTAGTGGCGCTGGAGCAACTGCTCGCGCTAGCCATCCCGGAGGCACCTGGGGTGCACCAGCTGGTGCGACCAGCGACGCCGCTGTCGGACGTCGCGTTACTCACTAATGCTCCTGGTGAGCCGTCCTTGGGCGGGGAACTGCGCTTGGAGCTGGCCAGCGCCGACCAGGTTGACCTGCTCTGTGCATTCATCCGCTGGCATGGAATCCGGGTGCTCGCCGATGAACTCGACGCGCTACGCGCTCGCGGCGTGCCGCTAAGAGTGATCACCACGACCTATCGAGGAGCCACCGAACGGCGGGCGTTGGACGAGCTGGTCCGCCGATTCGGCGCCGAGGTGCGGATCCGGTACGACGCGCAGTCCACCCGGCTGCACGCGAAGGCGTGGCTGTTTCGCCGCAACAGCGGTTTCGACACCGGGTACGTCCTGCCTGATGTGGACACCCTGTTGCTGCTGCGGCCGACGTCGAGCGCGACGGTGTTCCTGCAACAGCTCGGCCGAGGGCTACGGCGTACGCCGGGCAAGGCAGTGCTCACGGTGCTGGACTTCATCGGGCAACACCGCCGGGAGTACCGGTTCGACCTGCGTTATCGAGCGCTGACCGGAACGTCACGCAGCCGGTTGCGCCATGAGATCGAACAGGGATTCCCTTTCCTGCCCTCAGGATCGCAGCTGATCCTCGACCGGGTAGCCCGCGACATCGTGCTCGACAACGTCCGTGGTGCACTGTCGCGCTCCCGGCGGGAGCTGGTCGCCGACCTCCGGTCGCACGGCGACATGCCGCTCGCGGAGTTCCTGTCCGAGTCTGGGCGGGAGCTGGCCGATGTGTACGGACGGCCGGGTCAAAGCTGGACAGGACTGCGGCGTGCGGCCGGACTCCCCACGCTGCCCGCAGGCCCGCACGAGGATGCGTTGCTGCGGCGGGTAGTCGCACTGTCCCATGTGGACGACTCGGAGCGGTCGGCACTTTATAATCGGCTGGCTACAACGGAGGAGTCCTACAGTTCCCTCTTGCCGCACGCGCAGGCCGTCGCGAGGATGCTGTTCTTCACGCTGTGGCCCGACCGCGGTGACTTCGCGTCCTACGACGACGGCCTGGCCCGGCTGCGCGCGCATCCGGCCGTCGCGGCCGAGATCAAGGAGCTTCTTGCGCTCACCACCGATCGTGCCCGGCACGTCCCGCGTCCACTCGATATTCCGGACGTCACGCTCCTCTCGCATGCCAGCTACCGCCGTGAGGAGATACTCGCCGGAATCGGCTGGGCGAACTGGCAGCGCAAACCACACGGGCGGGCGGCGGGCGTCGCCTGGGCGCCCGAGACAGTGGTGGACGCGCTGCTGGTGACTCTGCGCAAGGAGGAACGCGATTTCTCACCCACCACCCGCTACCGCGACTACCCACTCGCGGCGGACCTGTTCCACTGGGAGTCCCAGAACAGCACGTCCCGCGACTCGGCCACAGGCCGCCGCTACCTCACGGGCGGCAGCCGGGTGCTCCTGTTCGTGCGCACAACGCGCAACGACGAGCTCGGTTCAGCGCCATACCTATGCTTGGGACAAGCAACACTGGTGGAACACCGCGGCGAACGCCCGATCGCGATTACCTGGCGACTGCACCGCCCGATGCCGCCTGAGGTGCTCCACCAAGGTTCTGTCGCCTCCGGCTGACGGTGACAGACCGTTTCGGAAAATGGGTATCATAGACGGATGCGCATGTCTGATCATCCATGCGTCGAGGTCTCCCTTACGGTGGCCGCTCCGCCGGAACGGGTCTGGTCTCTCGTCAGCGACGTCACCCGTATCCGTGAATGGGGCGGCGAGTGTGTGGACGCGCAGTGGGAAAGTAGCGTCGGCAGGCCGGAGGTCGGTGCCCGCTTCCGCGCCCAGCAGGTGCGGGAGGACCGCAGGTGGGAGACCTACTCGGTGGTCATCGAAGCGGAGCCCAGCGTCAGTTTCGGGTGGGCGGTGGAGGATCCGACGAACCCCGCCGCCACCTGGCGGTACGAGTTGGCTCCGGATGGGTTGGGCGGCACCATCCTGCGCTACCGCGCCGTGATGGGTCCTGGCCCCTCCGGCTTGACCGCGGTGATCGCCCAGATGCCCGACCGTGAGGAGCAGATCATCGCCAATCGCCTAAAGGAGCATGAACGGAACATGATGGTGACACTGAAGTCGATCAAGCGGATCGCCGAGCAGGGCTGACCCATCCGACTACGTGTGATCGTCACAGGCTGCCGTCGGCGAAACTCGAAGGCGCCGGGCCGAATACGCGTCGGCTGGTGTCGACCACCCGACGGCCGAACGCGCGGTTCCCGCCAGCACCGATCACCGCTCCGATACCGAACGGTGCGACCCTGCCGATAGCCAGAACTCCCTGCTTGCGCCCGTACCTGGTCAGAAACCAGCGGCCGAGGGTCTTGTTGATCGCGGTGATCGAGGACATCGGGATCACGTCAGGCAGCAGATCTACCCAGTGCTGGCCCGTTCGGCCGGCCATCTTCTCCACCAGCATGGCGCCGCGGTCACCGAGTACGACGGCAAGCACCAATGTCCGACGCCGCTCGACCTCATCCACCTGGATATGGTGCACCTCGGCGACGGCCAGCGCGAACAGCGCCGTGGCCTCGAGGAAGACCGCCGTCTCCCCACTACTGAGCGTGAGAGCGAGGATAGTACCGACACCAGGCGCGGCCGCAGCACCACCCACAGCGGCTCCGGTGCTGGTCACCGCCGCTAGATACTGCTTCTCCAGCACAACGATGATCTGGGACGGAGTCGCGTCGGGCCGCGATCGGCGCAGCCGCGCGACGTAACCGGCGACCGGCGCCTGCTGAACGTCGAGGGCTTTGTCAAGGCCGCGCAACAGCACCTGAGGCAGCCTACCGAACACCGCCACCACGCTGTACGACCTGGACACCACAATGGGCCAGCTCGGCCGACCTGGCGATCCCGCTGAACCAGCCCTGACCGCGGTTGCCGCTGCTCCCCCGAACCTGATCCGGGGGGAGCAGCGGCGGACTCTCAGTTAACCGAGCTGGCCACGGATTGCGCCATCCTCATACCTGGTCGTGTGGATGTTGACGTAGAAGTCCTCGGGATTGGCGATGATGTCCCGGATCTTCTCCCGGGCGGTCATGTGGCCCTCGTGGCCTCTGTCGTCACGCACCCGGACGCAGTTCCATACCCCGTTGCGCTCCCCGTCGAAGCGTTCGTCGTTGAAGAGATCGATCGCATGCGGGCCGTTCTCGCCCCGAGACGCGACGTGCAGATGCGCGGCGGTGACGAGGCCCTCCAGATTTTTCCACTCGAGGACATAGCAGGCCAGCTCACGCTCCTCATCGAGGGTGATCCGCGCGAAGCCGCTCGCGCCGCGATCTCCGCCGCCGGGGACCTCCCCAGGAGTCAACCGAACGGAGAACGCACCGTGCCTGTATCCTCGATCACCCTCATGCGCCAGTGCGGTGGTCGGTAAGGCGGCGATCAGGAGAACCGACGAGAGAAACGCGAGGCACGCTCCGACACGTCCCAACTTCATGAAGCTCTTCCTTTCTGTAACGCCGGCTGAGCCGGCCTCGGAACACCCATACGAACGAGCCGACCCGCACTTGCTGCGACGGGTCTGTGACAGGTCCAGCACAAGGGGTAATCGCCGATGCGGCCCTATTCGTTAGCAGCGAGTGACGTGGCGCTGCCCTCAGTCGCTACGTCCCGGAGCTTTCGGCAGCCGGGGTGCGGTCGATCAGGCCGTACACCGCGGCGGCGGCGAGGTAGGCGGCGGCGGCGAGCAGGAGAAGTTCAGGGGCGTGCCCGTCGGCGGGCACGATGGTTGCGGCGAGTGCGACCGCCAGCACGTAACCGATGTTGAAGACCGCGTCGTAGAGCGCGAAGACCCGACCGCGGGCCTCGTCACCGACGTCGCCCTGCACCGTGGCGTCCAGGCTCAGCTTCACCACTTGCCCGGCTGTGGACAGCGCGAACGCAGCGGCGAGCATCGTCACCATGATCATCGGAAGGCCGAGCGCGAGGATCAGTAACCCGGCGGCCAGCAACGCGCCGCGGATGGTGCGTCGCCGGCCGAATCTGGCTACCAGCAGCGGGGTGAGCACCGCCGCGAGCAACAACCCCAGAGCCCCAGCGACCAGCAACTGGAAGACCCCGGCGAAGCCGGCCCGAAGCAGCCCGTCGGAGGTGAAGGAGTTGCGGTAGAGCAGCAGCACCACCAGGGTCGTGATGCCGAACGAGAGCCGGTGTGCGAGCAGCGCCACCAAACCCGCAGCAACGCTGGGGACCTGGACTGCCGCGGCGAAGCCGTCGCGCAAGCCACTGGCCACCGCGCGGGCCGTCGCGCTGGGCTCGTCGGTGAAGTCCGGTCCGAGCTGGCCGCGGTGCAGACCGGCCACAGCAGCCGCCGCGACCAGCGAGCCCACCACCGCCCCCGCGGTCAC
>DATEMN010000168.1:0-3470 GCA_035275565.1 Pseudonocardiaceae bacterium
GTTATTTCACTCTTCTGACGAGCATCGAGGTTACTACGACGTGTTCGGATGCCGGCGTCACCAGGTGACCGGGATCTCGGTGAAGCCCTCCATGAACCCGCCCAAGCCCCTCGGTAGCTTCTCGCCGGAGACCGCGAGGCGGACATCGGGGAACCTGCGTAACAGGCCCTCGGTGGCGACCTGCAGCTCCATCCGTGCCAGCGCGGCACCCACGCAGTAGTGCAGGCCGGCACCGAAGGTCATGTGGTGGTTTTCCGTGCGTCGGATATTGAGCGCGAACGGGTCGGGGAACACGGTCTCGTCCACGTTGGCCGACTCCTCCGACAGCAGGACGCTGGACCCCTTGTCGATCACGCTGCCGTCAGACAACTCGATGTCGTCGACCGCGTAGCGCAGGGTACCCACCGAGGAACCCATGATCTGGGTGCGCAGCAGCTCCTCCACCGTCGAGGGCACCAGCGTCCAGTCGGCCTGGATCTCCTTGACCAGCTCGCGCCGGTGCAGCAGCACGGCGGTGCCGGTGCCGATCTGGCTGGCTGTGGTGACGTAGCCAGCGATGAGCAGGCTCTGAGTCCAATACCGCAGCTCGTGCTCGGACAACCGACCGTCGTCCTCGTCCCGAATCTTGATCAAGCCACCGATCAGGTCGCTGCCTGGATCCTTCCGCTTGAACTCGATCAGCTCGCCCAGGTACCGCCACAGGCCCCGGCGGCACTTCATGACCTCGTCCGGGGGCAGCTTGGTCACCGACAGGAAACCGTCCACCAGCCGGCGGAACCTGTGCATATCCTCAGGGGGAACGCCCAGCAGCTTGCAGATCACCCGGATCGGCAACGGGAACGCGAACGCCTCGTTGAGGTCGGTCGGCCGCGAACCGGCCTCCATGTCGTCTAGCAGCTCCTCGCAGATCGCCCGAGCGACCGGACGCAGCGCTTCCACCCTGCGTGCGGTGAACGCCTTGGTGACCAGACCCCGCACCCTCGTGTGCGCCGGCGGGTCGGGATCCAGCTCGGGATCCATGAACAGGTCGTTGTCGGCCGAGATCCTGGCCGCATCCGGCCTGGCGACGTTCTTGCTCAGCCGCTCGTCTGCGAACAGCGACCTGACATCCTTGTAGCGGGTCACCAGCAGGGCCTTGTCCCCGCTCGGCATGATGATCTCGACCACGGCCTTCTCCCGCAGACCACGCAGTCCCTCGGGGATCTCCATCGGAGGGGTCCACGGGAAGGGATACCGGAAGGGAGCGTCCGTACTCATCCCACTAGCGCCTTTCTCGTCGTCCCACAGGTCAACGTCGTCCACGGGTCAACGACATCCGCGTCTCCCATTTCTCGACGTACAGCTATGATCAAATGAGTACCAAGCACCGCTCGAAGGCGTCTCGCGTCCCGAGCGAGGACTTCCGGAATCGGCGTGCCCCCACCCCGATCCGAGTCATACCCGAACCGCAACGATCCCATCCGACACGTGTTCCCACGCCGGTACGGTGCCCCTCTACACCCCAATCACCGCGAAGAGTAATTGCGCGGTTCCACCAGGGATTGATCGAAATTCGAGCCGAGTACGGAAGCGTGACTCTGTGAAGGTTGGCGGAGCGGTCACTGGATTGGGAGTGCAGCAATGGCGCACGAGAAGAACGCGCTGAACGCGCCGTCTACCCTTCTTGACTGGTTCCCAACTGACTTGCCGCCAAAACAGCGGGTGCTCGCCTTATTTATGGCTAAGTGGTCGATTGGGGCACTGCGCCCACTGGTTCAGTTGCATGTTCCCGATCTGCTCGCCGACGGACCCCGTACTGCCGCCGAGCTGGCTGTGGCGACTGGTACCGATGTTGATGCACTCTATCGAGTGTTGCGTTGTGCATCAGTCGTCGGTGTCTTCGTCCAGCGCCCAGACGGCAGTTTTGAGTCAACCCCGGTGTCCGAAGGTCTGCGCTCAGACGCTCCAGAAGCTATGCGTGAAATGTTTCTGTTCGCCTGCGACCCTATGCTATGGCGGCCCTATGAAGACGCTCTGAACACCGTGCGAACCGGCGAGCCTTCCTTCAATCACATCTTTGGCCAGTCTTTTTTTGATTACCTCAAAGCCAACCCCTCTAGCGGGGCATTGTTTGATCAGGCCATGCTCCAAAACCACTATCGTCCGGCGACCGACCTGATCCTGAAGGACATCCAGTCTGATCACTTCCGCAGCATAGCTGACGTTGGCGGCGGGGCAGGGCAATTTCTTGCCGACATTCTGATCGGCCTTCCCGAGGCCACCGGCGTGCTGTGCGACCAACCCCACGTCGTCGCCAAAGCCAGGGACGTCTTCGCTAAGGCTGGCGTTACCGATCGGGTGCGCATCGTAGGAGGCGATTTCTTCACGAAGATCCCATCAGGCTGCGACGTCTACCTGATTAAACACACACTGCACAACTGGAACGACGAGAAAGCCGGGCTTATCCTACGACGCATCAGGGAAGCCATCAGCAGCAATGCCGAAGCCCGCCTGCTTATTGTAGACATGTTACTGACCGGATACGGCCAGTGGGACATAGGAAAATTCGCCGACATCGAGATGCTCGTAGCCCTCGGTGGTAGGGAACGTAGCCACCAGGAGTGGAACCGCCTACTGAACGCCGCTGGCTTCGATCCCGCCAACGACCCCGAGCCGGGCGGCCTCGCTTTGATGAAGTACCGGCCTAGATAGCGCCAAAAGAGAGTAAGGCCCGAAAGTACGGAGAATGACGTGACCGAACAGCGACTGGCGTTGGTCACCGGAGCCAACCGCGGCCTGGGCTGGGCGGTGGCCGCCGAGCTGTACCGGCGGGGCCTTCGCGTCGTGGTTACCGCACGGGAGGAGCCAGCCGCACGCGTCGCAGCCGCTAGACTGGGTGGCGAGGTTCTGGCTTGTCAACTGGACGTGACCGACGCGGAGAGCGTCACGCGGGCCCGCAAGGAGGTAGGCCCGGTAGATATCCTGATCTCCAACGCGGCCGTGTTGCTCGACGGCGGCACAAATCCGCTTTCGGTGCCGCTGCACCTGGTACAGCGCACCATCGACGTGAATTTGTTGGGATCATGGCGGGTGGCACAGGCATTCGTGCCCGATATGGTTGGGCGGGGATGGGGCCGGGTCGTCTTCATTTCCAGCGCGACAGGCTCGTTCGGCGTCGGCCTATTCACCCATGCGCCCGGGTACGCAGTGTCGAAGGCTGGCATCAACGGGTTGACCCAGATGCTCGCCGCCCACACCACAGGCACTGGGGTGTTGGTGAACGCGGTTAACCCGGGTACAACTCGGACCCGCATGATGCCAACCGGCGAGCGCAGTCCGGAAGAGGCCGCCCTGGATGTCGTTGACGCCGCACTGCTGCCCGACGACGGCCCGAGCGGCACATTCCGCCGCGGTAACCGGGTACTATCGTGGTAGCCGCCGCGGAAACATGGTCTAGCCAGACCCATCCGCCGTTTTCATACCGTCGGTGC
>DATEMN010000169.1:0-9531 GCA_035275565.1 Pseudonocardiaceae bacterium
GGATACCGGATCTCCAGTCGGCTTCCCCGGACCAGCCTCGGTGCCGCGGGTCTCCTCCCAGAACCGCTCCGAGGCGGTGGGCTCGACACCCTCACGGCGCCGTCGCAACCGGGCCAGCACACCCGGTGGGGCGGCCGGCAGCGCACCACCCACAGCACCGACCGACAGCTCCATCATCTGCCACATCCGGCGGACCGGACGGGACACCAACAACATCACCAAAGTGATCATTCCGGCGAGCAGCATCTGAGCCAGCACCGAGATGTTGAGGGAGGGTTCGAACACCCACACCATCACCAGTGTGTGCAGCGCGGCCAGCGCCGAGAACACGACGACGTTGAGCATGGCGGCACCGACAACGCGACCGACCCCACGCAGCAGTTCGTGGTGCAGGATCGCGATCAGACCGATCACCGGGCCGAGCAGGATGACCACCCGCAGCAGCACCTGGGCCAGCAATAACGCTGCCTGGGCGAGAAATTGGAACAACCCGAACATCACCGACTGCAGGGCGGAGAGTAATCCGACACCGATCCGGTTGCCGTCCACACCCTGGAAGTAGCCGTAGGCGCTGCCGGTCCGCTCGGCGATGGTCTTGTACTCCTGTTTCTTGCGGTCCGCGACACCGGAGTTCGGATCGTCCGCGCCGTCGGCGATCTCCTGCTTGGTAAAGGCCTGCGCACGGACCAGCTCACGGCCCAGTTGGGCGGCCTGCGGCCCATCCGGGGAACCGAACTCGCCCCGTAACCAATTGCGGTAGATGATCTGTTCGTGCAGCAGGGTGGGTAGCACATCACGCTGCTCGATACCGACCTCGTTGAGGAACCCGGTGCGGACCTGGTTACTGCCGTCGACCAGCACCCCGTCGAGCACCTGGGTGTACAGCAGCGGGGTCAGGTAGGTTGCCGCAGCGAACCAGATCCCGGCCAGCGCCCAAGCGGCCCGCTTGCTGACGGTGGCGAGGTCACCCCGCCAGATCGACCGGAACAGCACGATCGCCAGCAGCACCGCGATCAACCCGAACCAGGGTGCGTACACGCTGTCGTAGAGCGCGACGGTGCCCGAGACAATCAGGTCGTTCAACGGGGCCAGCAGGCCCCCATCGGCAAGGGCGTAGTGCAGCCCGTTAGTGGCACCCACCACCGCCTTGCCGATGTCGAACAGCAGGTTTCCGGTCCAGGTATCGATCACCGCGTTCGGGTTGCGCAAGCCCGAAGGGCCGCAGCCCAGGTCGTAGGTGTGCCACCGCAGCCCGGCGTAACCGACCTCGTGGTACACGCTGTCCGGCGCGCCGGCCTGCAGCGGAGTGGGGTCGATGGCGCCGACCATGCCGGACCCGGGCCGATCCGGATTGGGGGCGTCTTTACAGTCCTCCACTCCGGGGACCTGCGCCAGCGCTGGTGATCCGAATGCCGGCGAGCCTAGTGCCGCCTGTACCCCGAGCAGCGCGATGACCACTATCAGCAGGCCCGCGACCGTCCTGCCGCGCAGCACCCGGCCTGTCATGCTCTCGCCTTGGTGGCGGTCTCCCGGCCGATCCCGGTGTGCGCCACGCCATTGGACTCGGGACGGGCCACTGGCGGGGAGGAGGCGCTGGGGGGCAACTCGGCACCCGGGGGATCGCCGCGCAGGGCATCCGGAGTGGTGTCCAGCGCGGCGCACAGATGCTCCAGGTGCGCACCCGAGAAGTCCACCCGGACCCGCTCCACCCCACCGGCGCCGTCACCGAAGATGAACTGGCGAGGTGCCCGGTCCCGTTCAGTGGCCAGCCGGTCACCACCCGGACGACGTCCCAGCGACGCCACCACCTGCTCGTAGCCCACGTCGATAGGCACTTTGAGCAGCCGCAGCGCATCGGCCTGCGCAGGCTCGTCGTCCAGCCGTCCGACGAACACCGAGTCCAACAACGACACGAAACCCTGGATCTTGAGGAAGTCCGCCGGGATCTGCGACGAGAGCAGCACCCGCACGTTCCACTTGCGGGAGTCGCGGGCGAAGCGGTTCATCAGCACCCGGCCGGTAGGAACTTCGGACAGGAAAAACGCCTCATCGATCCAGACCCCCTTGCGCTGGTCGCGGGGACGCTCATAGATCGACCGCTGGGTCAGCCACGCCGCGAGGTTGAGCAACTCCACACCGAGTGACTCGGCGTCGGTCCAGTGCTCCCGGTTGACGTTGTCCTTGGGCAGGGTCAGACCGGACATGGTGAGCACGGTGAGCCGGTCGTCGCGCACCTCCATGTAGGGGTCGGCGTCCTTTTCAGGAATGAGCAACGACATGCGCTCGCGCATCTCGTCGAGAAAGTCGGCGACCACGGTGGCGTGCTCGTGGTGCTCGGAGGGATCACGGCGCAGCATCTCGAACACCTGCCCGGGATGCGCGTCCGGTCGACCGCCCACCGCCCGAACGGCGCGGAGCAGCACGATGCGGGTCTTGGCCATCCGGGCGACCTCGAAGGGAAGTACGCCGGTGAGCGCGTCGAGCACCAACCGGCGCCGGGTGGCCGCGGTCAGCGCCTTCTCCCGCCGCCAGGCCCGCTCCGGGTCCTCCTCGTCGAGGAAGTGCGCCAGCTCGGGCTCGGCGACCACCCGGTAGGGGTTGAGGATGCCGGGCTGGGCGTTGAGCAGGTTGATCGGCCGGGCGTAGGGCCGCAGCTCGGGCAGCTCACACAGCTTGGCCAGCGGACCGGAGGGGTCTAGCAGGGTCCAGTACGCGCCGGAACGCAGCGTCTTGTAGACGATGCCGCCGCCGAGGAAGGACTTACCGCCACCCAGACCGGCCACCAATGCGGTCAACCCGGAGGAGTCCCGGATCTCCTGGGCCATCCAGGGATCCCAGGCGACCGGGCGACGGGTGGCGGTGCACGTCTCGCCGAGCAGGATGCCACGCCGATCCCCCACCTCCGCGGTGGCGCTGGGCACCGCCGACGCCGCCCAGATCACCGAACCCCGACGGAGGTAGGCACCCGAGGACAGCGGCTCGCCCGGAATGAACTCGCGGGCCAACGCGTACTGCGCCTCGGGATGCTCAATAGCGATCTTGGGCTTGTACAGGTCCAGGAGCTGCTGGGCCAACCGCAGCGCATCCCGATCAGTGGGTCCCGAGACCGCCAGCCGCCACCACGACCGCACCCGGGTGCCCAGCGCGGTGAACCCCGAGGTCATCTCGTCGTCGATCTCCAGCACCCGGCCGGCCTGCCGGACCAGGCTTTGCGGCGGCTCGAGGTCGTGCTCGTCGGTGTAGTGCCGCACCTGGGAACGCACCTTGTTCATCTGCCGCTGCAGCTCGCCGGCGACCTCTTCGGGGCGGCGGACGTAGATGCGGGCCGACCATTCGACCCCAGCCGGCAACCGATCCGAGCGCTGCACCCACGGGTCGTCGATCTCCGGGATCCGCAACCCGTGCATCTGCCCCACGGTGAGCACCACGACGTGCCGGGTGGTCCCGGCGTTGGAGCCGGTGCGGCCGCGGACGGTGAGGGTAGGTGCGTAGGGCTCGGCGTGGAAGTCCGCGGCGTCGGTGAAACTGGCCAGGTCCTCGGGCTCCCAGGTGGCGCCCGGCACCGCTGGCAGGTTCCGCGGCGCGGGCAACCCCAGCGAGCACGACCGGTGCATCAGCCAGGACATCTCCTCGGCGGTGACCGGCCGGCCCTCCAGCCCGGCGACGCCGAGCACCCCGTCGAGATGCTCCACCTCGGCGTCGATCGCGACCAGCTCGGCGTCGACGGCGGTGGGGAACACCCGCCGCAGCACCGGCGCGGCCCGTTCCACCACCCGGTCCACCATGGACCGGGTCTGCACCTGCACGCCGAGATAAACCTCCTTCTCGGCCATCGAGTGCCCGAGCAGCTGCTGCTGCTCACCGACCATGTAGTCGTCGAAGGACAGCGCACCGGGGGTGTCGGGCAGCCGGCCCACCGCGTTGCGGGCATGCGCCTCGGCCCACATCCGGATCGGGTACGGGCGAGCGGTCACCCGCAGGTGCAGCCAACGGCCCTGCAGCTCCGCGTACTGGCCGGCGATGGCGTGGATCAGGTCCTGACGTTGCGAGTCCGAGCGAAACGACCAGCGCTGCGGAGCGAGCCGGTACCAGGCGTAGACCTCCTGCCCGTTGCGCACCAGATGCCCGTCGATGGACCGCAACGCGACGGAGGGGGTGTAGAGGGGGGCAGTAGCCTCCCCGGGTAGCGCGTGACTGCGCCGGTTCGAGCCGCCCCGAGGGGCAGGCGTGGCGGCCATCGAGCGCTGACTGTTCGGCGCGTGGTGCTGGTCACGTTCATGGCTGCGGGGGGGACGTCGCCCGAACATCGTCGCCCTCCTTTCTGGAACGGCCCCGATGGCCGGGCCGGGGGCGGTTGCGTTGGACGCGGACCTGTGCCGGACTGGCGGCCCCGCCCCGGGCTGCGGTCTTTATCCGGGGGGCGGTGAGCTCGCGGATCCACATCGCGGCGACGGCGGTCAGGGGGCGTTCGTGGCTGATCCGGGAACCGATCATCCTGGTGAGCAGGATGGTGATCAGCAACGCCCAGCCCGTCGAGAAGAAGCTGAAGCCGATCCCCATCTGGCGCTCCACACCGAGCACCACGAGAAACACCACCAGTCCCACACCCCAGGCCACATAGCGGGCACGCCAGGGGAACGTCGCCTTCGGTGGTCCGAGCCAGACCGCGTCTACCCGGTAGACATCGTCATCGGTGCGGATCCGCAACGTGCGCTTACCTCCCGATCAGCCGCTGAACAGGCCGGCGATCCACGTTCCGAGGTTCACCCCTGCTCCGGACACGGCCAGCCCAACGACTCCCAGCGCGATGATCACGCCACCGACCCGCCGCATCACTCCGGCGTTGTCTCCCTTACCGCCGCCCAGCCACAACAGCAGCACCGCCACACCGAGCAGCAGCAGCGGCACGATGTTGTCCAACATCCACGTGCGCAGGTTGTTCGTGCTCAACTCCGCTTGGGCGACCACGATCAACGTAGTCATCGCAACCCCCTCGGGGCCTGATCACGGTTCAACACCGAGCGGATGCCCGGCGGGTGCTGAGTAGACCATGCCAAGGCTTCCGGAGAGTACCCGGTACGCCACGCCCTGTGGTCACCCAGATAGACGAAGATCAAGCCCAACCGAATCTGGTACGACCGTCAACTACCCACCCTCCGGGTTCGCAGCCGCACTGGTCGGCGCCCTTGCGGTGCCGGGTACTCCTTCCGGGTTCGCTATCCCACCACGCGACTTACGTCCGGTGAACCGCCCGATTGGCGCAGCGATGTCCGTGACGGATGACTACGCGGCCGGCCAGAGCGTCAACTGGTCGGCATCCGTGTCCTCGTCGCCGGCTGGTCCGAAGAAGTACGGTGGTGGGGCACCCAGGTTTGCGGAGGAGCCGGCGATGCCGCTGGACGGCGTGAACCACATCGCTCGGATTTCCAAACGTCAAACCTCGCACAGGGGTAACAGCGTGGGCACGGTCGCCCAGTTGCGCATCGTAGCTGAGCCGGTGATCATCCCCTTTGACTACAACGCGGCCCCCGAGCGGTACCGGTGAGGGATACAGGTCGCCTGTGCACATTCAGTGGCCAGCTTGTACGACCGGGTTGCGGCCATGCTGGTGGACCTGCACGTCGGTGTGGTGCTCGATGTGGGCTGCGCTGATGGGGTGCTCCGCGCAGCCCTCTCACTCTCGGGACCGCACCTCGTCGGGGTCGATGCGTCAGCGATCTTGCTGCGAGACCATCCGGCCCCGGTGGTGCGGGCCGACACTGCCAGCTTGCCCTTCGCCGACGACGTTTTCGACGCGGTTACCGCGTTGAACGTCTTTTACCACGTGCCTGACCCGCTGTCCGCCTTGCGCGAAGCCCATCGCGTGCTGCACGCCAGTGGTCACCTGGTAGTGTCCGCGATCGCCCGCGACGACTCCTCCGAGTTGACGACTACTGGACCCGCCCGGCAACAAGCTTTGACGCTGAGGAAGCACCCCGCCTTCTCGCACAAGTCTTCGACTCGGTCATTGGCTATCCGTGGGACGCGCCCCTGGTAACGCTCCCCACCGCGTCAGCGATCCGGGACTACCTGCTCGGACGGCAGGCACCGGCCGCGATCGCTAATGCGGCCTCCCGCGAGATGACCGCCCGGTCCGCGTCACCAAGCGCGGCGCACTCCTCCTGGCCACTCGAAGCCAGTTTGTAGGTTAGACACGCTGCGCGAACCCGAGTCGCAGCGCCGCCCTCCACGTACGGCGCCGTAGTAATCTTTTTCCTTCGGTGAACCTGCGCCCAAGGCCAGCACTGCACACCGCCCTGGGCAGACGCACTTCATGCAGTCGTCGTTGACGGGGTTCGCGCCAAGGTTAAACAGGACAGGAAAGATCGAGTTTTGACTGTCACCAACTCGATCTTACAATGCGGGGGACGTGGCTATGCGGACTTACTATCCGCAACCCGGCTAGAAATTATTCTTATTCGGGAATTGATCAGGTACCGGACGCGTTTTGCGTCCCTTAGATCGACCAGAACCTTTTCGGCGCCTGACTGTTTCAGCTTATCCGTGTCACTTTTACCACTGGCTACAGCGATGATGTGTACGCCTGCCGTTTTGGCGGCGTGTACGTCGTTGGGTGCGTCGCCGATGATGACTGTTTGTCTATTGGCGAGGGTCATGCCGGTGATAGTTCGCGTTCTGCATTGGGCGAGGTAAACGAGTTCGGTTCGGTCGTGGTCGTCTTCGCCGTAGGCGCCGGCTTCGAGGTCGAGGTATTGCGCCAGGTCGAAGGTTTCTAGCTTGATGCGTGCTACGTTTTTAAGGTTGCCGGTCAATACAGTTTGATAGATCGTGGGGTCTTCGGTGAGTAGTGCGAGTGTTTCTTTAGCGCCAGACAGCACTCGTCCCGTGGTGGCGAGTTCGCTTGTAGCTGCTTCGTAGCCAGCGATAAGCGCATTAACCAACCCGGCTATGGCTTCGCCGCTGGGTTCCAGGCCGTTGATGCGCAGGGTCTCAGCGATGATGTCGAGTTCCGTGCGGCCCGATACTTCGGAGAGATGGTACAGGTCCTGACCGGTGGCGGCCTTGAACGCTCGTTGGTAGATGATAAAGCCGACGCCACGGGTTTCGATCAAGGTGTGGTCGACGTCCCAGAGTACGAGGATGCAAGGCGGTAACCGGTCAACCGGGCGGGACGGCATGCTGCGCAGTCTGCCAGCAACCCCTTGCTGCGACGCACCGACTGCACCTCGCGGCTCCAGCGTAGGATCACCGCATTGATCAGGAGGGGTATACGCAGATGCCGGAGCTTGAGTCTGACGCCTTACTGGCTCGCCAGGTCGGCGAGCGGCTGCGACTGGCCCGGCGGCGGCGGCACAAGCAGCAGACGGTCGTGGCGGGTTTGGCGGGCATCACCACGGACTACTTGTCCCAGATCGAGCGAGGGCTGAAGCTGCCGTCGCTGACCGTGCTCATCGAGTTGGCACGGGTCCTCGATATGCCGCTGTCAGCACTTTTTGGTGAAGCGTCGAGCGATAGCCGGCCAGGCCGAGCGACAATGTCGACGCGCAGCGACGCGAGAAAAGCAGCCAAGCCAGCATTTATTTTTGACGCCAGTCCAGCACCGAGCAGCGTGCCGATTGGTGACAGGCTTTACGCGGCCATGACCGCGCCGAGTAATGATTGTTTCGGGCTCGTCACTCATGACAGCTCGTTAACCGATAAGGTCTGTAACGAACAACTTCTATACGGTGATTTAGACAAACAGGTCTGCAATGCCTGGCACGTTTGGCAGCATTCACCGCAGCGCTACAGCCACGTCGGCGCTTTGGCGCCGACGCTTGTCATCAATGTTGAGCAACAGCTGTGGACATTGCAGGGCGATGACGTGCGCAGCGAGCGACGAAACGTTGCCCGTCATGCCAGTGACTTGTATGGCCTGCTCCGGTCGTTTTGTAAGCGCCTTGACCGAATGGAGTTGTCGCTGCTAAGTGCGGACCGGGCAATCCGCACCGCCGAGCTGGCTGACGATCCGGTGCGGCTCGCGGCAGCCCACTGGAATCTGGCGCACGTGTTGCTGGCAGATGGCCACGTTGAGGGTGCTGAAGATGTCGCGACGATGACCACCGACACGCTGCGAACCTCGCTCAACAGCGACAGTGATGCGCTGAATGCTGAACTGGCCGCGGTGTATGGCGCGCTACTGCTTGTTGGTGCGATGGCTGCCGTTCAGCGCGGTGACGCATGGACAGCGCGGGCACGGGTCGATGAGGCCGCGCGGCTAGCCGAAAAAACCGGTGAGTTGAATGCCTGCTGGACAGTGTTTGGCCCCACCAACGTGGCCATGCATGTGGCCAGTATTGAGTTGGTCACTGGCCACGCAGCCGAAGGCTTGCGCATCGCCGAACGCATCGATCACCGTGCGGTACCGTCGATTGAGCGTCGTATCGCATTCCTGCTCGACCAAGCCCAAGGCTGGTGGCAGCGACGCGACAACGCCCACCTATTGCTGCTCCTGCTGGAAGCCGAACGCGAGGCACCAGAGGATATGTGCTACCGCCCCACCAGCCGCCAGCTGATCCAGCACTTGGTAAAGCACGGTCGGCGATCAGTGGCCGAGCAGGCAGCCCAGATGGCCGCCCGGCTCCAACTGCCGATCTAGCCGTATCCCCCATCGGGATAGCCGGGCCATCAGTCAACCCGAACTGACAGTACGGCTTATGTGCCTCACCTGGGCTTACCCTGCTGATCACGGCACGGCACCCCGACGGCAAGAAGAAGCGCCGAGAGGATATCTGCGGTCATGAGACGCCCCTTCGAGGGGTGCCAGCAGTGACGCGACAAGACGAGCACACAGGCGGGGCTACGTGGAGCATCCAGACGATCAATGTCACAACACCAGTATGCGTGACGCGCATAAAATTCATGCGTTGGAGGGGCATCTGTCCCACATGTCCACTCGTAGCTTCATGCATGGCCACGAAGCCTGGCACTGTCCTGACCCGAGCCAGGCTGTAGAAAGCCCGTATATGTCCATCCCATATACCCATTGTTGACCGCCGGCTGGCTGTCGGTTGAGACCCATCAGCGAGCGGCTCCGACGCTCGACTCCCGGCGTCCAGTCGGTTCCTACCTAAACCCCGTGAGAGGGGAGATGTGCTCCATGTCCCAATCCAGCACCGCGATCGGCTCATCACCGATGGTGCGACGTCGATGGCACCTATATTGCCTTGTTCTGCTGGGTCGAGCAGGTCAGGGAAAGCCCAGAGCCCGGGGCGCTGCCCTCCCGGCTGCACCAGCGCGGCCAGGTTCGTGGCATGGTATTCCATGACCCGGCGCAGACTCACGGTACGAGGTCGAGGGCCGGATGGCCGTGTCACCTTCTCTGTTGATGCTCATAAGGGGAAGGTCTGGATCACCTCCTTTGACCGTCCGTTCATTTGCGAAGCGATTCTTGAGACCACGCAGGCCGATGCCCTAGTTGATCTGATTATCCAGACGGCTAAGGAAGCACGCAGCTACCAGAATGGCGCAACTTCATGAGTCACGGCGGCG
>DATEMN010000170.1:0-2201 GCA_035275565.1 Pseudonocardiaceae bacterium
CTCGCGATCAGCGCCCTCCGGCTGGCCGGACGCACCGACATCACCGAAGCCACCCGATGGGCCGCACGCCGCATGGACCGGCCCTTCACCATCCTCGGACTCACAACATGATCTTGGAACGGCCGTGGGCGCAACCGCAGACCGCCGCTCGATGTGGTCAACAGCGCACTGTCCTTCGGATACGCAATCCTGCTGTCCGAAGCGGTGTCCGCGTTGGTCGCCACGGGTCTGGATCCGGCTATCGGGTTCTTGCACACCGATCATGATGGTCGTCCGAGTTTGGCGCTGGATCTAGTGGAGGAGTTCCGCCCGCTCGTCATTGATCAGGTGGTGATGGAGGCGCTGCGGCGGCGCAGGTTGCGACCCGAGCACGGTCGTCGTGATGAGTACCGGGGTGGTGTCCTGGTCACGGCGGCGGGGCGGGAGGTCATGGTAGATGCGTATGAGCGTCGGATGTTGCAGATGACTCGTGGTGCGCTGCCCGATTTCGCGGGGACACTGCGGCGGCATCTGTACCGGCAGGCGCAGGTGCTGGCGGCGTGGGTGGAGAACCTGGGACCGGGGTATGTGGGGTTGTCGTGGCGCTGACAGTGCTAGTCTGCTACGACATCTCCCGCGATGCCGCCCGAGCCAGGGTGGCTGCGTATCTGCAACAATGGGGCGACCGGATTCAGCGGAGCGTATATGTCTGTGTGGTCGCACCGGACGACCTGAGCGAGATGATCGGCCGGGTGGAGGAGATGATCGATCCAGCGACCGACGCTGTCCACCTACTGCCTACGTGCGCAACATGCTGGTCGCGGCTGGTGGTGCGCGGCCAGGCCGACGCGACTCCGGACAAGCCATACTGGGCAGCGTTGTGAGCCGTCCGCCGTATGTTGCGCCATTCAGGGGATGGCCGGGGAAGATCCACATCCTGTCTCGCGTGCAGGTCTTCTGCCTGCAGAAATACCACTTCACACCACCAGTTCCAGGTCGAGAGCAGTCCCTGTTGACCCTCGCGTGCAGGAGCCGACAAAATACGCTGGTCAGCGGCCCGTACACCACGGTAGGGTTCCAAAGCACCTCACGCCAAAGGGCGTATAGAAACGTTTAGTTAGTCCAGTCGTAGCGGATGTGGAGGAGGTTCCGAAGCACCTCACGTCGGTGCACTGTTCGGCTTGGACGGGTTCGAGGTGCTCGCGGCAGCGAATGCCAGCGGCGAGTTGGAGTTGTTGATCCAGACCACGCCCGATCTGGTCGCTTGTCCTGGCTGCGGGGCGGTGGCACCGCGAAGGACCGCCGTGCGAGCTGGGTCGGGGATCTGCCGATCGGTGGGTGGCCGATGGTGTTGTGCGGGGCCAAGCGGGTTTGGTCGTGCCGACACGAGCGGTGCGAGGTCAAGGCATGGACTCCAGGCCCAGCCGGCCCGGCTCTCCGCACCGTGGGCGGTGCTCACCGAGCGGGCCCCGGGCGGCCACCGCCGAGCAGGTCGCACGCGCCCGGGCACCGTCACCGGGCAAGTCCTGCACTTGGGGTGTTCTTGCACACGGTGATGCGGCAGGCCACCGGGCGAGGCACGCAGCCGTGGAAGACCCGACTCGCCTGGACTGGGTCACCGCGATCGGGGTCGACGAGCACGTCTGGCAGCGCGGTGGTCGGCCGCCCACACCCAATATGCCACCGGCATCATCGACCTCACCCCGGGTCGCTCGGCGTGGCTGCTGAGCCTGATCAGCGGTCGCTCCGCGACGGTGCTGCCTGGTTGGCCGGGCAACCCGAGGCGTGGCGGGCCCAGATCCTCACCGCCGCGCTGGACCCGTTCCGCGGGTAATGCCACTGCGCTGGCCGACCAGCTCTCCAACGCGGTGAGGTGCTGGACGTTTCTCCACGTCTGGAAGCTCGGACTGTCCGGTCAGCATCGGCAACCCTCACGAGGTCCCCATTCGCGACCTCGCCGAGCTAATCCGGGATCTCGCGGGATCGCACCGGGTCCGAGGGCACTTCCCGACTAAGCGGGCCGTTCTTCAGACCGCAGTTAACTCGGTGTCGACCCAACCACCGCTGACTCTTCGTCGCTGCTACTGTGTGGGGGTAATAGGTTTCATCGACGAGTGGCGTGCCAGCCTCAACAAACGTCTGGCCGGTTCAGGTCGGATTGCTGAATTCGCCGGCTTTCACGCCGCTGATCCAGGAGGCTATCTCGGCGCGGGTGAGGAACA
>DATEMN010000171.1:0-2599 GCA_035275565.1 Pseudonocardiaceae bacterium
CCCGGCGCCCGAAAGGTGGACACCTCGTGGCGCACGTTCCTGCGCAGTCAGGCCGAGGGGCTGCTGGCCTGCGACTTCTTCCACCTCGACACTATCTTTCTGCATCGGCTGTATGTGCTGTTCGTGATCGAGGTGCGCACTCGCCGGGTGCATATCCTGGGGGTGACCGCCCATCCAACGGGGCAGTGGGTCACTCAGACCGCTCGCAACCTAGCCATGGACATGGGCGATCGGATCAGCTCGTTTCGCTTCCTCATCCGGGACAGAGACACCAAGTTCACCACCAGCTGCGACACCGTGTTCCGTAGCGAAAATATCACGATCATCACCACACCGCCACGAACTCCCCGAGCGAACTGTTACGCCGAGCGGTTCGTGCGCACCGTCCTCAACGAGTGCACCAACCGCATCCTGATCTACAACAAACACCACGCCACCAGAGTCCTGTCCGAGTATGCCCGGCACTACAACTCTCACCGACCGCACCAGGCTCTCGACCAACGCGCCCCCAACAACGAGCACCGGCCAGCCGCCCTGCCCATCGACGGCCTGATCCAACGCCACCGCATACTCGGCGGTGTGATCAACGAATACTACCGAGTAGCCTGAGCCACTCAACAAAACCACAGGTCACCGACCCGCGCCGGGTTTTGGATCGGTACACGGCTCCGGATGCTGAGCTCTACCGCAGCCAGCCCGGTCTCAGTGAGATCCTCGTGCCCGAGCTGGCCATGAGAGTTTCCAGGTCGGCGTGAGCGGGTAGCGGTATTGGCGGCCTTTATGGTGACTAGCGCGGCAGTTCATCCGATCGGGTGGAGCATGATGTATGTATCGGGTGCTGTTCGTCCTCTTCTTGGGGTGGTTGGTTTAGGTCGGCGGACGGGAGAGGACGTCGAGATGCCGAATCAGGATCAGCAGCCTGCGCAGCTAGTGAGGATGAACGGGCCTGGTTGGACGCTGTTGTGAGAGCCCCGTGTGGACCTTGACCCGCTGGCTGCTGTCGAGGCACGGGTGTGACGAGATGAGGAGCGGGATGGATAGCGGTGGCTGGACCAGTGTGGAGGTTGTCAAGCTGGTGGTGTCCGCGCTGATCCCGCTCGCCGTGATCGGTGCCGGCTACATCGTCTCCCGCGCCACGAGCCGGTTGGAGTCGGTGCAGTGGGCGAACCAGACTGTCATCCAGCGGCGATTGGACATCTTCCAGCAGGTGGCACCGAAACTGAATCGGCTGCTGTGCTTCGCGGTATTCGTTGGCAGCTGGAAGGAAATCACACCGGCCGACGCGATCCACCTCAAGCGGGAGACTGATGAGATCATGTACGTTGACCGCGTGCTGTTCTCCCCGGAGTTGTTCGATGCCTATTTGGTCTTCACGACGACCGTCTTCGAGCTCTACGCGCGGATCGACGACGACGCTCCGCTCCGGGTCGCGATCAGCAGTCCGCTCGGTAACCGGCGCAATCTCGGCTGGTGGCACGAATCCATGGAACGGGAGTTCTCGACCAGCGACATTCCCTCGCTCGACGAGGTCCAAGCGGCCCACGACGCGCTCGGTGAGTGTTTCCGCCGCGATCTGTACATAACCCGCCAGGAGCTGTCCCCGCTCGGGAACTGAACGGTTGGGGCACGAAGCGGCGCACGTTGTAATCAGATCTATCGTCGGTGCTCGCGGAGGACTGTGTCAGTCGGCGGAGAGATGGGAACACGTCGGGTAATCACGGCTGAACAGAGGGCCGCATCTCTAAAGCGAACGTCGGGAAACCAGCAGGAGGTCCAAATCACGCTATTCCACTACCGCGACCAGCATGAACGACGAGCAGGTGATCGTGGCCCTAGCGGGCGCTCGCTGATGATGGCATCCGACGGCAGTTCACATCGATGGCTATTGTCAGGCGCCGGGTCCCAGCTCGTGTTTGTTGAGCCTGTCCCGCAGCTGTCGTAAGGCTCGTGCCCGAGTGGGCCCGATTCCGCCGAGGGGGATTCCGGCGATGCGGGCGATTTTGGTGTAGGACCAGGGATTGTCGGTGAATAGCATCCTTAGCACGGTTCGGTGGCGCGGTGATAGCTCGTTGATGAGTTTCCACAGCATCCGTGTGATGTTCGCGTCGAGGGCTCGTTGCTCGGGACCCGTCGAGGGGTCGGCGACAGTTTCTGGCGCCATGTCAGTGAGATGTGGTCTGAGTTTTGCCTGGCGCAGGATTTGCAGGCATTCGCGGCGGGCGGTGGTCGCCAGCCACCCGCCCAGCCGCTCGGGGAACTGCACCCGGCCAGCGTTTTCGGCCAGCCGCAACCAGGTCATCTGTATCGCGTCGAGCGCGTCGGCTTCTTGTAACCGGAACGACTGCACTGTTATGGACACGAGCTTGCCGTATCGGCGGAGGATTTCATCCCAGGCCGCCGAATCCCCGTCACTGATCCGTTCGAATAGGTCGGCCATGCTTTCCGTGGCCTCGGTGGGAACGTAACTGATGGTGGCGGTCGTCATCGGAATCGTGGCCCCTTCGTGAAGTCAATGTCGGTCATGGCGGGTGGTTCTTTGCAACGGTTCTGCGTGCGTGTCGCCAGCTGGGATTTTCGAATAACCCTGCTGGCCTGGATT
>DATEMN010000172.1:0-11971 GCA_035275565.1 Pseudonocardiaceae bacterium
AACTGGCTCGTCCTTCTCGAGGCTGCTTCCTCGCATGGTCCCGTTGATGCGAAGCGTCACAGCGAGCTGGCCGAGCTCTTCGTGGGTTCATCGACCGGTCTAGTCTTTGTGTCATGCTTCCCTGATCGCCGCGAGATGCGGAAGTACCTCGCTGACATCGCGTGGGAGACCGAAGTGTGGTGCGCGGATAATCCGACGCATCTCATCCACTTCAATGGGGAGCGATTTCTCGGGCCATACGGGGCTGCTACTGGCAGGTCGGGTACGGCGAGTTAACAGCCAAGATTGAGCGCAATGTCGAACGCGAACGTGAGACGGTCACCTCGTGTTTACCTGGTGTCCAGGAGGTGTATGACCGGGTCATGGCCCTGATGGCAGCCTGAGGAGTACCAGTGACAGATGTGGACCAGGCAAAGCAGACCATTCGCGAGCGGGTG
Source organism: Pseudonocardiaceae bacterium (assembly GCA_035275565.1). Taxonomy (GTDB): domain Bacteria; phylum Actinomycetota; class Actinomycetes; order Mycobacteriales; family Pseudonocardiaceae. The sequence goes on from DATEMN010000172.1 coordinate 438, forward strand.
TGGTCATTGTTGGAGCGTGAGCATGCGGCTCCGCCCGGTGTGCATGGCCGCATCCCCTCCTTCTACGGCGCGGACCACGCCGCTGACCGGCTCATCACACTTCCGGTTTGGCACGCCGCACGGGTCATCAAGGTCGTCCCGGATACCGCACAGCAACCCGTCCGTGCTCATGCGCTGCGTGAGGGCAAGCTCGTCTACATGGCGGTGCCCAAGTTGGCCGATAGGCTGCCGTTCTACGTCCTGACGACGGTGCACTCGCTGCAGATCGTTGACGACGAGCTACCCGAAATCGAGCACGACTTCAGCGTGGCCGTGATCGTCACGCCAGATGATGTGATGACCTGCAGCACACCGCGCCGACCCGGTGGCTCATCTGGGCCAATCTTAGTCCGGAGAAGATTGCTGCAATTCCATGCCTTGCCAGCCAGGCCCGCCGATCTCCCAGGTTAGCGGCGCAGGTCGACTTCTGGAACCCTGCAGCAGCGCGCTCCCTCAGAGCCGAACGGTGCGACCGAGCGCTGGGGGCATGTGGGGAAACGTAGGGTCGAGGGATGCAGAGGCCCCGGCTGGTCGCATCGGATGTAGACGGCACCTTGCTGGACTCGACTGACCGGATCTCCGAGCGCACCCGGGCCGTGGTGCATCGGGTGCTCGCCGCGGATGTTCCTTTTGTCTTGGTCACCGGTCGACCTCCGCGGTGGATCCCGCCGATCGTGGAGCTACTCGGATATGCCGGTCTGGCCGTGTGCGCCAACGGCGCGGTGCTCTACGACGCCGCGACCGACTGCGTGCGCTATACGGCGCCGCTGGATCCGCTGCAGTTACGCGACGCCGCGAACGTGGTGGCGACCGCGCTTCCGGGCGCGAAGCTCGCCGTCGAGCTGCCCCCCGATAGTGGTACGTGCAACGGGTTCGACGAGTTCCTCGCCGAACCGGGCTATACCCACCCCTGGCCCGACGGGGAGTCCACGTTCGCACCACGTGACGTGCTGCTCGGCCGACCCGCGATCAAGCTGCTGGTCCGTCAGCCGGATGCGAGCAGTGACGTGATGGCGGCCGCGGTCGGTGAGATCGTCGGCACCCAGCTGGACGTCACGTTCTCCACCCGCCATGGCCTGATCGAGATCTCCGCGCCCGGGGTCAACAAGGGCAACGGCCTGGCCAGGCTCGCCGGTGAGCTGGGGATCGCGCCGGCCGAGGTGGTGGCCTTGGGTGACATGCCTAACGATCTCTCGATGTTGCAGTGGGCGGGGCATGGGGTGGCGGTGGCCAACGCCCATCCCACGGTGCTCGACTCCGCCGATGAGATCACCGCACCCAACTCGCAGGACGGCCTCGCGCTCGTCCTGGAAAGGTGGTTCTGACCGGCGCCCGACTTCGCGAGCTGGGCGCCGGCAGCGGAACGTCACCGCACAGCGGCGACCGGGCTAGAAGGTCGAACTTCCCCGCAGTCTCGCGATGGGGGTATCGCGATCGGAAAGGCTCCTCCGGTCGTAGTCCCCACCGTGGTGGTGGTCCTTATCGTGGTGGTGGTCGCGATGACCCCCCTGGTAGCCGTGATCGCTGTGGCCGTAGCCGACTGCGAAGATTTCCGCGATCTTCATAACGATCTCCCCTGTGTCTTTTTCCCGGGAGCTGCACTTCCCGGGATTGCGTCCTCTCGTTCCCGAAAGCGGCGGAGTAGCAATAAGACCGAAGCGACCTGCCTATTCGCGACGTGTTGTAACCCCCACCCCTCGCCCCCTGAGTGTACGGGAGCTCGGTACATCAGCCAATGGACGGACGTCAACCGTTGTTGACGGTCACCGCGCCGACCTGCGAGCGAGCCGTGACCCGGTGCGCCGAGCCCGGATCCCGGGCGACCGTCACCTCGACAGTGCCGACCTGGCTGCCGGCGTCAACCGCATAGGCCGTACCCGCAGGGAGCTGGACGGTCACCGAGCCGACCTGGGTCTGCGCGTCCACGCTGGTCGGCGCCGAGGTGAAGGCCAGGGTGATCGTGCCGGCGCTGGCACGGGCGGTCACTGTGCTGCTGGTGAGCTCGGTGGCGTCGATCCTTCCGGTGCTGGAAGTGAGGGTCAGCTGGCCGGCGAGCCCGGTCAGTGTGGTTGCGCCGACCTTGTCGTCGATTTCTAGCGCGATCCGCCGTGGCACCTTGACGACGTAGCTCACGCTGCACGTGTCGATGACCTCGGACGGGCAGGTGTAGCTCAGGGTGAGCCGGCCACCGGTGATCGGATGGCTGGTCTGTGGTGGGTCACCGCTGTAGGTGAGCTGCTCGGTGACCGAGACCGTCGTGTCATCGGTGCCCTCGATCCGGGTGCTCCCGACCGGGTTGTCGACCATGAGGGAGGTGACCGGTTCCGTAATCGTGTAGGTGTTCTGCGTGGAGCTAGCCTCGCTGCCGGTGCCAGTGCCGACGTCGGTGCTGACGTCGCAGCCGGCGATGACCAGCACTGATGCTGTCAGCAGGGTGGTTCCCAGGGTCATGATGGGTTGCGGGCGCATCAGTACTCCTAGTGAAAATAACGTAAACGTTTCAAAAACGTACAAACTGCGACTACCAAGGTACTGTCGAGTAGGTAGCCCACCACAGCTGGTCGGCTGCCGCGCCCGGACCGTGGTCTGGGCGCGGAGCATGAAGGCAAGCAGGAGGCGATAGGTTGGCGCTGGTCGCGAACCTACCCGGACCGGGTGAAGAGCTCGTTGAGCGTCCGTCAGTTGATGAACTGCTAGACCGTGCCGCGAAGCGCCGGATCTGTGTGGTGATCGGCGCCGCCGGCTGGGGCAAGACGACAGCGGTGGCGATGTGGTCGCGCAGCCGGCCGACCGTGTGGCTGCGGTACGAGGATCACAAGGCGGACCCAGATCGCTTGGTAGCGAGCCTGTGCGGGGCACTGCGGGAACACGCTCCGATCCCGAGCACGGCAGGCCCCTCCGTCGAGGACATCTGCGTCTGGTTGCACGGTGCCCTGAGTGAGGACCTCGTCCTCGTCATCGATGACCTGCATGGGCTGCCACCGGGTAGCGACGCTGCGGCCGTCATCGAGGTTCTGTGCCGGCACGCTCCGGACCGGCTGCATCTCGTGCTGGTATCCCGATCTGAGCCGCCGTTCTCGCTGCAGCGTTTGCGGGGGCGTGGTCTTGTCGCGGAGATCCACGCGCCAGATCTCGCTTTCGATGTCGCCGATGTTGAGGCACTGCTGCGCAAGACCGTGGGAAGGGAGCCGCGCAGCCTGTCCAGGCAGGTCTGGGAGTACACCGGTGGTTGGCCCACAGCGGTGCACAGCGCGGTGGAGCTGCTGCGGGGCGTCGCGGCGGAGCACCACCTCAGCACGGTGAGACGGTTGTCCCAACCCGGCGAGCGCTTCCATGGTTATCTGGCCGAGGAGGTCATCGGCGCCGCTCCCGAGTGGGTTCAGCAACTGCTGCGCAGGCTGGCGATCTTCGGCGAGTTTAGTTCCTCGAGGGAAATCACCCGAGGGCTTCCTGATCCGGCGATCGTGCTCGCCGAACTGAGCCGCCAGGGACTTGTGCGGCGCAGCGGTCGAGACCGCGCCGGCTGGTCGCTGGTGCGCCCGTTACGGGACTACTTCGAGAACGACGCGGCGCCGTCGGCACGCGAGCGCGCAGCGCTGCACGTGACGGCGGCCCATGAGTCTCTCGAGCGGGGGGCGCAGGCCGAAGCGGTGCGACATCTGCTCGCCGCAGGTGATCATGCCGCGGGCGCTCGGCTACTGATCGATCATGGTGACGTGATGGTGGAGCGTGGCCAACTCGACGCCGTGTTGAAGGCCGTCGAGCTGCCCCCCGAGTATCTCGACGACCCACGGATTCACCGAGTTCTGGGACAGGCGCAGCAGGTGCGGGGGCAGTGGGCGCAGGCCCTGCGGCACCTCCAACGTGCCGGCTACGACCCAGCCGAACCAGCGCCCGCGTTGGCCTGGCGAGTCGGGATGATCGCTTTCGCCCAGGGTGAGTTCGACGAGGTCCAGGCGTTGACCCAACGCGCCCGGCTGGCCGGGGAGGACACGCTTGACGAGACACGACTGCTGGCGCTGGCGGCGAGCGCCTACCGGATGACCGGTGACCTCGTGGGTCTACGGAAAGTGGCATTTCGAGCGCATGCCGCGGCCCAACGGTGCGACGAGCCACGCGCATGGGCCAGCGTCCATCACGTCTTGGCGTTCCTCGCCGCAGCTGAGGGTGACTGGCGGCAAGCCGATGTCCACACCAGCGCGGCACTGCGTAGCGCGGAGGCGTGCGACGACCTGCTCCAGCTGACGTGGATTCGGACGTGCCATGCCTTTCACCAGGTCGAGGCGGGTACACCCCGGCAGGCGCTGGCTGACTCCGAGATCGCGTTGAGCCTCAGTGAACGATGCGAGAACCCGTTCTTCATCGCGCATGCGCTGACCATCCGTGGCCGCGCCTACGGGCGCCTCGGGGTGTTGGAGATGGCGGAAGATGATTTTGCCACGGCTATTGGCCTCTTTCAGCGCATCGGTTCCCGGTTCGTGGCGTGGCCCCTATGCGGCCTGGGCGACCTGCACCGGATCAGGGGTCAGCTGGTTCGGGCCAGGGCGGCGTACGAGGAGGCGCTGATCCTCGTCGAGCCGTGCCACGACGTGTTCGGTCTCAGTTCAGCGCTGACTGGTCTTGCGCGCATAGGTGTGACCGATAACTTGGAGCTGGCCCGTGAGCGGGCGAACCGGGCCGTGGGGTTGGGTGAGGCACTCCGCGAAGTCTCGGCCGCCCTGACCCGCGGTTGGGTGAAGTTGATGGGCGGCGACCGGCAGGGCGCCTCGGCGGATGCCGACCACGCTGCCGTGGTCGCGCGGCGGCAGCGGGACCACTCAGGTTTGGCCGAGGCGGTCACCCTAGGTGTGCTGGCCTCCAGCGATCCCGCCGTGGACACCACTCCGCTGCGGGAAGCGATCGACATCTGGCAGGAAGCGGGCTGTCGCCTCGAGGAGGCCACGACCAGAGTCGTCGCTGCACGCCTTGATGCACCCATTCCCAACATCGGCGCCGATCTCGCGAACCAGACGCTCCAGGACTGCGGCGTCGACGTCGAGTCGCAGCGGGCCGCCGGACCGCTAGGTGCGCTGATCTGTTCCGCACCCAGGATCTCCATCCAGACGCTCGGGGCGTTCCGGGTGATCCGCGACGGGGCACCACTTCCGAACGTTGCGTGGAAGTCGAAAAAAGCTCGGGACCTGCTGAAGATCCTGGTTGCGCGGCGCCGGCCGATTCCCCGTGATCAGCTGATGGAGCTGTTGTGGCCGGAGGTGGAACCGGCGGTGACCAGCAACCGGTTGTCCGTGCTGCTCTCCACGGTCCGCGATGTGCTGCAACCCGAAACAGCAGACGAGGGTCCATTGGTCACCACCGGCGGCGCGGTGTCGTTGAACCCCGCCCAGGTCAGCGTCGATGTCGAGGACTTCCTCACTCAAGCCATCGCGGCCCTCGACGCCGACCGGGCCGGCGAGCCGGATGCGACCACTCGGCTGGTGGCCGCTGTCGACGCCTACACGGGGAACTTTCTCGAAGATGACCCCTACCTGGACTGGGCCGTCGGGCTGGCCGAAGAGGTCCGGGCTACCCACATCGCCCTGCTTCGGGCATTGTCCGCGCGGCTGCGCGACGCTGGCGACACCGACGCGGTCGTGCGGTACACGCTGCGCCTGCTCGAGCAGGACCGCTACGACGAGGATGCCTATCGCATCCTCGTCGGAGTCCTGCTCGACGCGGGTCGTCTCGGTGAGGCTCGTCGTCACTACGACAGCTACGTCCACCGGATGAGGGATATCGACGTCGAACCGAGCCCGCTGCCGGACATGACGGCTGGAGGCTAATCCGGTAGCGGCGGTTCGAGGAGCGCCCAACGGCTTTGTTCCATGATCTACGGGACGCGTCTGGACGCGGGTAACGACCGCACATGACTCTTTGCCCTGGTAGAAGCTTCCTGGGTGATCAGTGCCCGGGCCGCCGTCGACCAGTCCTCGCGGACGCGTCGCATCCGCTACCGGCTCCACAGCCCTTGCTCCAAGATCGCAATCACGGTCACCTTCGGGTGGATGTGGTGAGCCGCTCTGCTGGTACCCAGGACGAAACTAGAAGTCAGCTAAGCTTGGACTAAGATCATTCGTAGCTCTCCCACTTAGTGTTCTGTTGGCCTGGTGTTTACGGGCAGGGAGGCAGATGCCTCGGGCGGTGTGTGGAAATCACAGGTAGTCGAGCTACCTGAGTTTCCGTGCGTAAGGACGAGCCGAGTGCGGATCACTACTATGGAGAAATGGGTAAATGGCGGACTTCAGTTTCAGTGTCCTCACTCCGGCGTCACGGGTTGAAGCGGATGATTCTGCGTTAGCTCGGGTACTTGACAGTGCGCTCGGTGCCACCAACGAGAAAAATTGTTGGGAGGTGACAAAAGATGGCCATTGGTGTTACCTTGCGCGACACGAAAAAATTCAACGTGCACAGGGGTGGAAGCTGCACATATCGGCGACGCTCGCATCCGCTGAAACGGTGCTTGCCCGGTCGTTACCCGTGTTGCTCAGCGGTCGTTCCCCCTTCAAGTTCGCGAAGACGATCGATCACGTTGCTCTGCTGAACACTCGCCACACACCTCGGGGGCACTCCGGGAAGTTCGTCACCGTCTATCCGTACAGCGACGAGGAAGCGGTCCGGTTAGCGGAGGCGTTGCACCAGGCGACGGCTGGCCTCGCCGGTCCTCGTATCCTCTCAGATCAGCCTTACGTGCCGATGAGTCTCGTTCACTATCGGTACGGTGCTTTCGTCGAAGAACGCAAAATCTCTAACGATGGTTTCTACGCTTGGACGATTCTCGACCCGGATGGCAACCCCGTGGAGGATCGACGTGTCGGCCAGTACTTACCGCCAAAATGGGTGCGATGTCCGTTCCCTCAGGTGGCGGGTAACGGTTCCTCGCGTGCGAACAAAGAAGGTCAAGGTGTGCTGATCGGAGATCGCTTCCTGGTTCGCGAAGCGGTTCGACATTCTAATAAAGGCGGCGTTTATCGGGCGGTTGACACGCACAGTGGCGCGGACATCGTGATTAAAGAGGCACGTGCTCACGTGGCCGCTGATGAGGCTGGAAAAGACGCGCGGGACCTGCTTCGTGTAGAGGCCCGGGCGCTCGAGAGAATTGGACCGCGTGGCGTGGCGCCTCAGCTGCTCAAGCTTTTCGAGCAAGGACAGCACCTATTTCTTGCCGAGGAGCTCGTGCCGGGGATGACTCTTCGCGAGTGGGTTCCCGACATGATCCGCAATGTTGGGTGGCGCCGCCATGTTCCGGAGGCCATGGATCAGGCTTGCCGTCTGGTAGAACTGATGGATGTGGTCCATCAAGCCGGTCTGATTGTTCGAGACTTCAACCCCAACAACATCATGGTGCTTCCCGGCGGGGAGCTTCGGCTCATCGACTTGGAACTGGCCGTGGCGGTAGAAGAAACGGAAGCGGAGCGGATCCACGTAGGCACGCCAGGCTACAGCGCTCCGGAGCAGATGGCGGGGGCGTTCCCAGCTGTCCAGGCCGATTACTACAGTCTCGGCGCCACCATTTGCTTCATCTTCACTGGCGACACCCCATTTTTCTTGGAAGAGGTTCCCCAGGGTAGGTCTGTGCGTACGCGGCTGACGGAGTGGCTGACGGTGCGTGGGGAGGCGCTCGATATGCCAGCCGACATCCAGATGCTGATCCTCGGTTTGATGGACGAGATGCCCGAACAGCGGTGGACGCCGGCTCAGGTGAGAAATGCGCTGACTGTGGCGCGAACGGTGCCTGAACGATCACCGCGACCTCGAGTCACGCGAGTGCGTGATCTCGATAGCAGTGGCAGCAGGCTGGGCGAGGAGCAGTGGCAGCAGGCCGTCGATGGCATGGTGAACTATCTCCTCACCTCGATGAGCCCCCTTGACAGCGAGCGGTTGTGGCCCGTGTCGTGTGCCTTCGGGGCACCGGACCCGTGCAGTCTCCAGCTTGGCGCCCCGGGAATTCTGGGCGTTCTCACCCGATACTTCGAGCTCACCAGCGACCAGCGGGTGGCCGAGGTAATCGGCACCGCGGGAAGGTGGATCGCCGCGCGGCTGCGGGAGGGTGCGAAACGACCACCCGGACTCTATTTCGGGGATGCTGGGATCGCCTGGTCGCTGTATGAAGCCGGGCGGGTGCTCGGTGATGACCAGCTGGTTGAGCGGGGCCTCGCGCTGGCCGACACGCTGCCCATCTCCTGGTCGAGCCCTGACGTCATCCATGGCACCGCTGGGATCGGGCTCACTTTCCTTCATCTCTGGCTCCGCACGGGCAACGACGAGTTCGCCGAGCGCGCTAGCAAGTCCGCCGACATCCTGATCACGTCGGTCAGCGAGGATGCGGATGGACTCATCTGGGAACCGCCGGCTGAATTCGATTCCCGTCTGGCCGGTCGACGACACTATGGCTACGCCCATGGCACCGCTGGTGTGGGCTATTACCTGCTCGCCGTGGCGCTCGCCACCGGTCGGTCCGACTGCCTCACGCTTGCCTGCCGGGTTGGTGACACTCTCCTCGCCAATGCCACCGAGGTAGACGGCGTCGCCCAGTGGGGCGCTGGCCCTGGTGACGCCCCGACTGCCCCCTACTGGTGCCATGGCGCCTCCGGTATCGGGAGCTTTCTTACCCGGCTACATCGCGCCAATGGGGACGATCGGTTCGGCAAGGCGGCACAGATGTCCGCTCAAGCGGTCATCGAGAACTCGTGGCGGGGATCACTCGGGCAATGCCACGGCCTCGCGGGCAACGGGGAGTTTCTTCTCGACATGGCGCAGGCTGCCGATGGAGCGTCGTACCACACCTCGGCCCACCAGTTGGCTCGGGTCATCCTCACCACTCGAGCCCACCGAGAAGACCAGGTCGTGTTCCCTAACGAGCACCAAGGCTTCTCCGCCACCTGGGGGGACGGTGTAAGCGGGATCTTGTCCTTCTTCCTGCGGCTACGACACCGCTCGCCCCGGCTGTGGATGGTCGACGCGCTGCTCGAGCGGAGCGACTTGTCGTGATCACAGTCTTGCCAGATGCTGGCATGGCCCACTTGACTCGCGTCAACATCGCCTTCTCGGCAAACGGGCGCTGGGGCACGTGTCTGAGGGCTGATGATGAGGATCTGGTCCTCGAGCATTGGACGCTCTCCTCGGAGGAGGCGATGTGTCGGACAATGTCCGGCATCGCGGTCGGTCGACGAACGTACCCACTACCCCTTGACGACGGCCGGATCCTCCTCCTCAGCAGCGAAGGGACCAGCACATCTGGACGGCACACGCTCATCCTGCTGCAGCCTGCTGGAGAGCGAGGCATTCTCCGGCAACGGCTCGCTGACATTCCAGGGTTGGGAAGCTACCTCGTGTCGAGCCCCAACCCCGGCCAGCTTGGGTTCCTCGTCACGCTCGATGATCCGGAGAATTCGACGATCTGGCGGTTGTCGGCTTCGCCACCACACATAGAGATGATCTTGCGGATCCCGGGCTTCCTCTCCGGGGCCGTGTGGCTTGACAGTGATGGGAGCATATTGGCGACCAACGAGGCCTGCGACAGTCGCCGTTCCAGCGGTATCGTCGTCGACCTTCCGCAACGATCTTGGCGGCGTATCTGGTCGGTTTCTGACACGAGTATTGATCGAATCGTGCTTGCCAGCCCCCGGTCGAAGTTGCTCGTTGTCACCACCAACTCCGCTGGCGAAGAACGACTTGGCTGGGGAATACTCGGTGATTCCACCGTACGCTTTCCCGACACCTTGCACCGAACGGGTTATGTGCGCCAAGCGCTGGCCCTCGACGAACCCGGAGAGCGGCTCCTGGTGCATGAGATAACAGGAGCTGTATCCCGCTTGTTCGTCTACCGCCCGGCGGATGACCGTCTCATACCCCTTGCCACCCCGCCAGGCGCCATGTCGGCTCCCGCATCATGGACTGGGGATCTCATCCGGCTCCGCTTTTCGGCTCCACACCAACCTCCCACGCTCGCCACAGTGCGGCTCGAAACCAAACGGTCCGAAACGAGGCCCCGTTGGACTGTGGGAGATGATCAACGCGGAATCCGACCCCCCTGGGCGCAGGCCGAGCTGATCGAAGTCCCAGGTGCGGTGGGGTCGATCGAGGCGATCACTTACGGCGGCCCCAACTGGCGAAGCTGCCAGCACCTCGTCGTAGCACTGCACGGAGGGCCGCTGTCCTCCTGGCGTTTCGACTTCGACCCGCTCTTCCAGTGCCTGGCCGAGGCAGATATAGCTGTGGTGGCGCCCAATTATCGTGGTAGCACTGGCTACGGCGATGAGCATCTGCGGGCAGTCGTTGACAATTGGGGCGGGCCGGACCTCGAAGACGTGCTTCATCTGGTCCGAAGCCTCGAGAGCGAGCGAGGACCTCTCCAGTTCCCCAAGCCAGTCGTGCTGGGCGCGAGCTACGGAGCATTCTTGGCGCTCCTTGTGGCTTCCCATGAGCCAAATCTGTGGTCGGCCTGCGTGGCTCTGGCCCCTCTTCTCTCGGGGCCAAGCTTGTATGGCTGCGCGGATACCGCAGTGCGAAGCCGGATCGAACAATTGGGTGGACTGAAGCGAATCGATGACGCCATTGGGCCTCGAGATGTACTATGGGCCTGTGCGTCGCTTTCAGCACCGCTGTTGCTGATTCACGGCAGAAGAGACGAAACGATACCCGTGGAGCAGTCGCGGCTACTGCGGCGGCGTCTGTCCGAACTGGGCAGGACCGACGGCCTTGACTTCGAATACCTCGAAGTCAACAGTGACCACAAAGAGGTGGCACAGGCTTGGCCGAAGGATCTCCGCCAAAAAATAGTGAGCTTCTGCCTCGCTCGCACCCGGCTAGAAGCCGGCTAACCACCGTCACTGAAAGTCGACACGGGATGTTATTCCCCGTGCTGGCTGAAGGACGGTGGGGCAAGGCAGATGATCTGGATGACTTCTTCTTAATGAAGGGAGGTGAATATCATGGAACTTGCCAACTTCGATCTGGTCGCCTCGTTGCAGGCACTGCCGGAGACTGATCCCATCGAGATTGAGGGCATTCAGTTCGGCGGCGGCACCACGTGCCAGTGCATCGGCCTGCTGACGCTGCTCAACAGCGTCTGCGTCGGCATCAGCTGCGCCTGAGCGGCAGGTGTGGATGATCCTGTACATCCGTTTCCTGGTGAAGGGAGGTGAATATCATGGAACTTGCCAACTTCGATCTGGTCGCCTCGTTGCAGGCACTGCCGGAGACTGATCCCATCGAGATTGAGGGCATCCAGTTTGGCGGCACTTGCCAGTGCATCGGCCTGTTGACGCTGCTCAACAGCGTCTGCATCGGCATCAGCTGCACCTAAGCGGCATGGCACTCCCGAAGCCAGCCTGCTCAAGGGGCTGACTAGGGGCCCTGGGCACGGAGGCGATGGCGCCGCCTCCGTGCCCAGGTGTGGGCAGCTTAGCCTAAATGGCATGAAGAGGGAAGTGGCTATCTGTTGTCGCAGCGTACGCCTA
>DATEMN010000173.1:0-2768 GCA_035275565.1 Pseudonocardiaceae bacterium
CCCGGCGCCATGCGACCCTCCGGTGGGTCGGCGCAGCGGCACCATCATAGGCCTCGCGTTGCAGGCCAGGCCGTCCATCAGGCGGCCGCCGGGGCCTATTGCTCGCGATGAGCATCGGCACGCACGCCGCCCATGTCTCGGCCGTCGCCGCCGTCGACGACGGCATCCGCCGCAGCACCTGATCCGCCGGCGACGACGCTCAGTGGAGCGTGGGCCGGTAGATGAGCTCCTGGGTATGGCCGTCGAGCGTGTGGCTCCCGAGTAGCTCGAGGTCGAAGTCGGCCGCGCCCTGGAAGATCGGGTCCGTCCCGGTCTGGCCGCTGATCACCGGGAAGATCGTCAGCTGGACCCGGTCGACCAGGCCGGCGGCCATCAGCGCCCGGTTCAGCGACAGGCTGCCGTGCGAGCGCAACGGCACCGTGGACTCCTCCTTGAGCCGGGCGACGATGTCGACGGCGTTGCCGCTCACGAGGGTCGCGTCCGGCCAGTCGAGCGGTCCCTGCAGGGTGGTCGAGACCACCGTGGTCGGCATGGTCTTCATCCGGGTGTTGATCGGGTCGCTGACCGCAGACTGCTCGGACGCCGGGCCGAGGAAGTGCAGGAAATCGCGGAAGGTGGTGGCCCCGAGGACCAGCCGCTGCTCCTCGCGGTACTGGGCGAGGCGGCGGCTGAGGAACTCGGGACCCTGCTTGCCCCAGTAGCCACCCCAGTCGCCGCTGCTGTTGTAGGAGCCGAAGCCGTCGAGGGTGGCAAAGACGTCGAAGGTGTAGGTGGCGGTCATGCTGCTCTCCTCCGTGAGTACGGCGGGCGCGCCCTCGGTGGGCAGCCCCTCACCCCTGCTACGAACACCGCCGCCCCGATCCGACACCGCCTGCCGGATTTTCTTTCGCTGACATTCTGGTCCGGCGACCGACCGGGTGGCTGCGCGCCCTCGCGCTTCCCCAGTGGGAGAAGGCGACGGCGGGCTGCCGGCTCACGGAGGTGAGGACGGCGCGCAAGCTGCGAGCGAACACCGCACGCAGCCGCGCCACATGGGCGCGGGCGGAGTCTCGTGCGTGAGCCGGCGGTGCGTCGCCCCCGCACACCTTCGACGAGCGTGTCTCATGGCACCACGGAGCCCGCGTCAACCAGCAGCGCGGCCAAACACCGTGCGCTGAGGTGGCCGGCCGGCAACGACCAACTGCTCAGAGACTCGTACCTCGACCGGGCCGAGAAGTCTGAACCCGGCGACCACCGCATCCCTCGCCTGCTGCGTCATCACGCCGTCCGTCACAACGATGCCACAACGTTTCCGACGCGTTGCAGTCCCAATATCTGACTGCGACGCGAAACCAGCAACGCGAAACGGAGGGTAAGACACGATGCACCGACCGCCGGCTCGGCGATGCGTGTCCAGCGCCGCCCACCTACCGGTGACTTGCGGTCCCACGTCGCGCCGTCGACCACCACCGGCACACCAGCGTCCGCAGCATCCAGTGCGATCTGCCGCTAGACGAAGGCAGACCGGTGCTCTTGCAGACAGAAAGTGAGTTCCATACATGCCGCACATTCGATCAACTCGCTTGGGTCGCACCGCGCCACGAGTAGCAATCGTTCTTCTCACGATCATCTCGATATTCACAATTACGATGTCGCCAGCCGAGGCGTTCGGAACCTTCGTGCACCGCTACTGCATTAACACCTATAAGCATGCAACGCCGAACGGCCACGAGTGGGTTTCGTTCTGTTACGGCTTCGACTACAGCGGCGGCAGCACCAACCGCCTACGAGGCTACTCGCGGATGGTCGCTCACAGTGACGGCGATCCTATCCTCATTCATCTAGAGGCGACCGAGCGTCTGGGCGATCGCAATGGAGTGCTTGCCGAATCGAGGGGATACAGCACCCAAGGCTGGTTGGACCTGGACACAGCGGGATATGTGTATTGTCACCGGACCACTTCGGCTTACTACCTCAGCCACCTGTATCTTACGGTGCGCTGGAGCGACGGAGTGCTGGAACGGTTTGATACCGGTCAGTTTGGCTTGCATGCGCTCGAACCTGATCCGATTCTTGGCGCTTGCGTAAATACAAGTGTTGACTGGTACGTGAAGCCGTAGTCCGCCAAGGTGCTAATCGACATCCATTTCGAACCCGACCGGCCAGGCGGACGCGCGACGGGCAGTGGTGGGTGTCGAAGCGTCCGCCGCGGTCAGAATGTAGCGATCGGGTTGACCGGGCTGCCGGACGTACCGGCGAAGCGGACCGGCGCGACGGCGAGTTGGAAGTCCCACTGGCCGAGCTCGGCAGCCGTGGTCGCGCACACCTCCAGGTCGCAGTTGTCGAGCAGCCACAGACCCATCGCGACCAGACTCACGGCGTGAACCGGCATCAACACGTCGTCGTACCCCGATGGCTGGACGTCCTGGGGGGTGTCAGCGCCGATCAGCGCGACCTGCCGTTCATGCAGCCACGGCAGGCAGGACGCGTGCCAGCCGGCCTGCGTGAAACCGCTGGCCGCACCGGCCTCGTGCCGGACCCGGCCATAGCCGGTCCGCAGGAGTACCGCATCGCCGGATCCCACCCGCACACCCTGGCGACGCTCGGCCTCCTCGAGATCGTCGGGAAACACCCCCTGCCCCGGTTCCAGCCACGGCACATCGCGCACTTTCGCAACGTCCAGCAGGACACCCCGCGTGACGATCCCGTTCGGCGCCGCCGTGACGGCTGCCCACGCTGATCCTGTGGTTGCGTCGACCAACGAGTGCGAACGCCCGTTGTACATCTTG
>DATEMN010000174.1:0-2550 GCA_035275565.1 Pseudonocardiaceae bacterium
TCATCCAGCAGGGGCGCTAGGTGCTCACTTACCGGCACCTCAGGCAGCCTGACCAGTGAGCCAGGGCGGGCGGCACCGGTCATGGACCGGGATGTCACCGGACGCGCCGTGGTCTGGTGCGTGGTGGGCTGGGACGTGGCCGGCTGGGTGGTGGTAGGTGGGGGCTTGGTCGGTGGCTTCGCGGCCGTTCCACACCGGGTGCAGTAGCCGTCGATTCCGATCACCGCGCCGCACCGTGCTTTCGGGCAGTTCGTCATGGGTCGGTCCGGTACTGCGGCGACGGTGGCGACGGTGGCGGACCCAGCAGCTTTTCCAGCCAGCGTTGGTAGCTGGCTAGCCACCGGCCGTCCTGGGCACGGCGCTCCAGCACAGCGTTGACGAACCGCACCAAATCGGGAGTACCGTGGTTGATCGCGACGCCGTAGGGTTCCTCGCTGAATCCCGGGCCCACAATCTCGGTTTGGGGGTCCTGCGCGGCCATGCCAGCCAGCAAGGCGTCGTCGGTGGACACCGCCTCGATCTGACCGAGTTGGAGCAGGGCCAGGCAGTCCGTCGTCGCGGACACCTCTACCGGGATCGGCTTTGACGGGGCTTGCTGGATGCGTTCCAGCGGCGTCGAACCGCGGGACGCGCAGACGCGCTTGCCCCCCAGGTCGGCCATGCTCTTGACGCTTGAGCCGCGGTTTACCAACACTTTCTGCGCGGCCTCGAAATACACCGCGCTGAACTCCGCGTCTACCCGGCGCTTACAAGTGATGGTGATCGTGGAAACCACCAGGTCGACATCGCCCGACTTCGCGATCGTGACCCGATCGGCCACGTTCAACGGCCGGAACTGTACTTTCTCCCGGTCGCCGAAAATCGCCTGGGCGATGTCACGGATAATGTCGATCTCGAACCCATCCCACCTCAAGTCCTTGTTGCGGACGGCGAACGGGTTGGCATCCCGGTTGACGCCGGCGATCAGGAACCCTCGCTGGGCGATGCGGGCCATCGTGGAATCAGCGGGCATCTGGC
The DNA here is from genome assembly GCA_035275565.1 of Pseudonocardiaceae bacterium. Classification (GTDB taxonomy): domain Bacteria; phylum Actinomycetota; class Actinomycetes; order Mycobacteriales; family Pseudonocardiaceae. Next base: position 1,018 of record DATEMN010000174.1, read on the forward strand.
CGGGTGCGGGTAGTGGACCCTGGGGGCGCAGGCTGGCCCGGGGATCGCATTCCGGTGCGGCGGGCGTTGGCCCGGCAGGCAAGGCTGTCGCCGAAGGGGTCGACTCGGGTGTTATCGTCACGGGGGCCAGGGGTGGGTAATTCGATGACTGGCAACCAGCCGTTGCGACCAGGATGGCGGCGGCCAGCGCCGAGCATGCGAGCGTGAGTCGGGTACTCATCGGTACTCCTCCAGCCGCTGCCGGATACCCAAGGCCACCCCGACCGCCGCGGCGAATGCCAATAAACCGGTGCCGATGGGCAGCCCGGTGAGCCACCAACCCTGGGCGTGCCGGATGTTGTCGCCGAACGCCGTGCGCTGGCGGTCGACGGCGTTGGTGATCGTCTGGTCGAGCTCGATGAACTTGGCGGCTGTCGCGTTCACTGCTGTGTCGATCGCTTTGGCGTCGGCTCCGACCTTGTCCAGGTTCTGGAACTCGGCATGCGCTGAGGTGTAGTTGCGGACTGCCACGTCCGCATGGGCTCGACCCTCCTGGTCGGAATTGAACTGCTGGGCTGCGTCCAGGTACGTCTGGAGCAGCTGTATCTGCTTACTGAAGTCGCCCTCGGTAGCAGTACCACTGGTGGACACCAGCCGGTTGGTCTCGATGGCCCGAGCCCCCAGGGCCGCGATCTGTGCCGGTCCCAGGGCGCCGGACACTGACTGGATATGGCGGTGCGAGCTCTGTAGAGCGCCTGCCGAGACCATCCCCGCGGTTGTCCACCACACCAGGCCGACGAGCACCGCCCCGCTCGCGGCAGCCAAGCCGAGATTGACGACCCGGTGCGTCCGCTGGAACACGAAGACCTGTGCCCAGATCAGCCCGGTCAGGCTCACCGTGCCGGCCGCAAGTGCCACGATCGGCACCGACTCGGCCCGCCGGTAGGCGTCGTCGAGTCGAGCGGCCTGCCGCTGTTGCAGCTCCGCGGCCCGGGGCAGGATCGAGTTCTTCATCAGTTCCGAGGCGAGCCCGAGGTAGGCCCTTCCGGCTGCGGTGTTGCCCTGCCGGTTATTCGCCCGAACCCGTTCCACATAGCCGGTGTAAACTGGTAGCTCTTTGTTGATGTCAGTGATCAGGTTGACGGTTTCCGGCTCTTCACCGATTTGGGTGGCGGCCCGTCCCAGCGTCTCCGATGCCAGCGCCCTGTCCTGCTCGTATCGGATACGCGGGCCTGGGGGCTCCCCGCCACCGGACAGGAACGCAAGCGCGACGGTGGAATCCGCATCGGCCAGCGACCGGTACAGGGTGGTCACATTCGCGTTGAGCTTCTCGAGATGCTCGATGTCGCCAGTGGTGGCCACGCGGGCCTGCGCGGCGAAAGCGGCGACGCTCCCGGCGAGCAGTATTCCGAGCACGAGGATTATCCGGGTTACTCGCAGCTTGCCGGGCGTGGTGTCCCGGTCGGCGATCAACCGGTCGATGCGCCTACGGCGAGGGATTGCCCCATTCGGTGGCATCGGCCTGGTCTCGATGGTCTGCTGGCTCGACTCCAC
>DATEMN010000175.1:0-9487 GCA_035275565.1 Pseudonocardiaceae bacterium
TGAGCGTCTTGGGGGCGGTAACCGGAACCGCGTATGGCCCGAACACTGCGGTGATCGCCTCAGCTTCGGACAGGTCCTCCCTAGGCACGCCAGACGCGTCGGCGAACACGACATCCACATCGGACGGGTGGACACCGGCGGCGACTAGCGCTGAGCTGATGACGCGCCGCAGCGCAGGTGGGCGGCCGGTTTCCGGCGCCGGGTCGAAACCGGCGGCGTAGCCAAGGAGGGCGCCGTAACCGCCTGCACCACGTTCCGCCGCCGAGTCGGCATGCTCCACCACAAGGATCGCGCCGCCCTCGCCGGGAAGGTAGCCGCTGGCGTCGACGTCAAACGGCAGGTACGCCCGCGCGGCATCTTCTACTGTGGACAGCTTTCCGGTGGTCAGCTGGGCAGTGAGCCCATAGGGGCACAGTGATGCGTCGGTGCCGCCCGTGACAACGAGACGGGAACTACTGCGGATCAGGCGGCCGGCTTGCCCGAGGGCATCCAAACCACCCGCCTGCTCGCAGCAGAGCACGCCGCACGGCCCACGCATCCCATGCCGGATCGACACCTGGCCCGTGGTCGCGGCGTAGAACCAGGCGATGGACTGGTAGGCGCCGACCCAGGAGGGCCCGTTGCGGTAGAGCCGGTCCATCTCATGCTGGCCGAATTCGGTGCCGCCCGAGGAACTGGACGTCACGACCGCCATCTCGTATTCGGGCAGCTGAGCCGGGTCGACACCGGCGTCGGCCAGTGCGGCCTCCGCGGCGGCCAGACCCATGTGGGTCCAGCGGTCGGTCTGCGGGATCAGCCTGCCCGGCACCCGGTCCGCGGCCACGAAGTCTGGGACCTGGCCAGCGAGCTGTACCGGGTACCGGCTGGGGGCGAATTGCGTGATGCGGCCGATGCCCGACTTGCCGGCCAGCACGGACTCCCAGTGCACCTCGGTGCCGATGCCGGTCGGGGCTACCACACCAATCCCGGTGATCACTGGGTTCGCACCGCGCGACGCTGCGTCAGGAATACGCCTACCAGTGGCTGGCCCAATCATCTGCCGCTCCCCGCATCAGATTCGCTCACCAAGGAATGTCTCAGCCAGCACTTGAACCAACCTCGAACATGAGTGGAACCCGCAGGAACGCGCCAGTTTTCGCCATCAATGATTGCCCACTCAGGACACCGTCGTGAGGACTAGCGCGGTCTGAAACCCACCGAAACCACTACCGACATTGAGCACCACGTCCATTTTGTGGTCCCGCGCGGTGACAGGCACGTAGTCCAGGTCGCACTCTGGGTCACGATTGTGCAGATTCGCAGTGGGCGGCACTACCTGCCGATCCAGCGCAAGGCCGCAGGCGGCCACCTCGATCGAACCGATTGCGCCGAGCGAGTGACCAACCATCGACTTGATCGAACTGACCGGTACCTGATAGGCATGCTCACCCAGGCTCCGCTTGAATGCCGCGGTTTCGTGCCGATCGTTCTGCTTGGTGCCTGACCCATGCGCGTTGATGTAGTCCACCGCATCCGGATTCAACCGGGCACTGTCGAGCGCCGCCCTGATCGCCTCGGCCATCTCCCGGCCGTCTGGCTTGAGACCGGTCATGTGAAAGGCGTTGCTGCGGCTGGCGAAACCTGAGATTTCAGCGTAGATATGTGCTCCTCGGCCCAGCGCGGCCGACTTGCTCTCCAAGATCATCACTGCCGCCCCCTCGCCCAACACGAAACCGTCACGGGCGGCGTCGAACGGCCGGGAGGCGTGTTCCGGATCGTCGTTGTTAGGTGAGGTCGCCTTGATCGCGTCGAAGCATGCCGACGTGATCGGCGACAACGGAGCATCGGTGGCACCTGCCACGACAACATCGGCCGAGGCATCCTCGATCAGCTGCGCACCGTGCGCAACAGCATCCAGCCCGGAGGTGCATCCGGTGGAGATCAGGGCGACCGGCCCCTCCGCGCCGACCTCCCACGCGACCTCGACCGCCATCGTGCTGGGCACCATGTAGCCATAGAGGTGTGGGACGCCGTAGCTGTGGTCGACTAGCCACTGCCGTCCGCTGTCGCTGAGCACCACGTATTCCTTTTCAAGCCCCATGGTGCAGCCGACCGCGCTGCCGATGCTGACCGCGACGCACTCCGGCCGGACCGATCCGAAGTCCAGCTCGCTGTCCTTGACCGCCTCTCGGACGCACACCAGGGCGAACTGCGCCGCCCGGTCCATTCGGCGGGCCTGTCGTGCGGAGAGACTCGCCATGAGCGGGTCGAAGTCACACTCCGCGGCGACCCGGGAACGGAACCGGGTGGGGTCGAAGAGTGTGATCGTCCTGGTGGCGGTGCGCCCAGTGGCGAGCGTTTCCCAAAACGCCTCCCGGCCTATCCCGCCCGGAGCCACCACCCCGATGCCAGTGATGACGGCACGCCGTTGCATCAGGACTCGCCCACCGGGGGATTGGGCGCTGCCGGATTGGGTAGCGGCTCGGTGTCCACGTGCCCCAGCTCGGGCCGTGGAGCCAACGGTGACAGGTGAAACACGAGGTGTGCGGGTGTACTACCCACGTTCATCAGTCGGTGCCGCACGCCGATCGGTACTAGCAGGGAATCCCCGGGGCCAAGCGGTACCGGATGGCCGTCTAGCCGCATCTCCAGCGTGCCCTCGACGATGTGGAGGAACTCTTCGGAGTAGGGGTGGTAGTGTTCGGCGACGAACTCACCGGGCTGCAGCCGCAACAGCCCGCCAAAACCTGAGATTGACCCGACGGTCTTCGGGCTTAACGTGACGCGGATGTCCCCACCGCGTCGCCGGTTCGGGGTCACCTCCTCGGCGCTGACCTTGTTCGGCCGGATAGTCGTCATAGCGGCCTGCCGTCCTGGGCGGTCCACATGTAGAACGGGGTGGCCATCGCGTCTTTGGGTTCTTTCCAGTTCGGATCATAGGGCGTGATGAGGCGGCTGAGTTTGGTGTTGATATCGCTATAAAGCGGGTGACTGCGCACCTGATAGAGATTCGGCGAGATATCCTGCGCTGCCTCGACCAGATGGAAGTACAGGTCGTGGAAAGTGAACAGCGTGCGGCGCGACACACCAATCAGGTACGGAAGGTCGGTCGAATCGGACTCAGCGAACACCTCCGCGATCGACTCGGAGTCGCGGACATCCATCCTGGCCACGATGAGGGTACGGTGCACGGTGCAGCTCCTGCGATGGTTTCCTGACAGCGGATACACTCTTGCACGGGGCGCTGGAAAAAGGCTAGAAGCAACCTCCAGCCGGACCGCACTGCCGGATGACACATGAGGAGATATACTCCCGGCCCACGTTGTGCGGCTTATGATGCGGTGACTCGTTCGATCGCTGAGACGCCGAAGCGTTCCTCGATGGTTTTAGAGAGCAAGAATCCGAGCAGTGACCGTTCGAACGGTCGAACACCCAACCGGGTCAGGTGCAGGTAGGTACAGTTGATAATCACCCGCCAGGTGTGGAACCACACACTTGTCCGCATCATCTCCAGATACGCCGGGTTGTTCGCCAACGCCTGGTGAAAAGCACTATGTGCGGTCACCTCGTCGTTGAACCACTTGCCAGGCTCAGGTACGGACAGGGTGAGCTCCCCAGCAGTGAGCAGCGGCTCGGCCCGGCTGGACAAACGGTTCATGGCGTGGAGCCAGTCACGGACGAACGGGACATGGTCACTGACGTGATCCAAGGTGTCGAGCACCTGCTGGAGACGCTCCAGGAGCGCAGGTGCGCGAAGGCGGTACTGCTGCTCGAAGAACGAGCGCCGCGCAGCCGGGTCCGGGGCGGTCATGATCCTGACCTCGGCGTGGGCCCGGTAGGAGACGTATCCCCGGGTGATCGACCCGGCGCAGTAGGCGGTGGCCCACATCAGATCCAGCGCCAGGTTCATCCGGGGAGTGCCGTGGCGGATTCGGCCGAGCATGGCGAAGGTCAACTCGGTGGTGGCAGCGTAGAACTCCTCAAGCAGGCTGGCGGTGGCTTCGCTGCCCAGCACCTCGATGCGACGGTCGCAGGGCAGGTACTGGAGGGAGTTGTCCGGGTAGAACGGGGACAACGGCCCCACTTCACGCTCCCGCGCGGCGAGCAGTTCATGCATCGCCACCAGCGCAGCCTCGTCCAGACACACGGTGGAGGGGTGCGCAGCGAGCCACCCACCCACCTGGCCTTTGACGGTCGGGAGGACGACCCGTTCGAAGTCATCAATGGTGGTGTGAAATCGCAGCCGTAGATGCGGGCCGCGCAGCCAGTGGCGCAGGAAGAAGCTGGGCCGGGGAGCAAGGCTGGCGAACAGTGGGCGGAGGCAGTCCAGGATCAGGTCGTCTCTGCGTTCGTCGTCGTAGTAATAGACTTGGATGTTATGCCAGCTGACCTCATCGTTCATCACGGTTCCCTTTCCCAGCGGTCAAGCTCGAAGACGCATTCGCTGGCATAGTTGACATTCCCGTCTGTGACGAGCAGGTCGCCATCGGTTGGCAGGACCTCCTGGAAGACGAGCATTCGATCGGGCTTGGCGGCGATCTGCGCAAACACGCGGAGAAAGACCCGATTGGAGAAATCGACGTAGCAGGGCTTGCGGTTCTTGTCCCGGCTGAGCGGGGCGCCGTATGCGGTGACAACCCTGACAAAGCACTGCGACGGGATGCCGTGCTCCCGTAGCCAGCACGTCACCCTGATCAGATGGGACAACGCCGACTCACCCTTTTCGCGCAGCGGGGTATCGCCGGCAGGGACCACCCAGCTCGCGCGCGCGATGACGACGTTGCCCAGGCACAGCCGGGGAACCCAGTGCACCCCCTGGGCAGGCCGCAGGAAGGACAGCCCCGACAATCGTTGTGGGAGCTGGCAGAACGTCGACACACCGAACGCCTGCATCAGCAGCCGGTAGGTCCAGGGCAGCGCCCAGTCCACCAGTATGCCCAGGTGCAGGGGGACGACCTGCACTGCGCGGGAGCGCCAGACCAGTCGCAGCTGATCGGTGATCGTGTCGTGGACAACGTCCAGGTCGTTGAGATGGATCTGCTCGGCCGGCGGGCGGTTGCTCACGCTGCCGGGATAGGTGATCTCGTAGGGAGCCGACGCGCGCCGTAGGTTCAGGTTCGAGCCGCTGATCGTGGCCACGTCCGCGTACACCGTCCCGCGGGCTGCGGGCAGCCCCGGTGTGGGGTGAGCATCGGTGTGCGCCCGTGCGGCGAAGCGTTGCCAGCGGGCGTGCGCGCGCCGGAAACCGGCATCAGTGTTGTTCAATACGAAGCACGGTGTTCCGTTCCTGACCATCGGCTGGCCGTAGAATGCGATCGAATCGCGGGGCTGCACGAATTCCGGGAGTGCCGCGATCCAACCGGAGAGCGCACGACGATCGAGCTGGCGGATCCCGGCCTGGTCGACCGGCACCTCGCGGATATACGCGGCGATCTGGTGCCGCAGCCGCTTGATCTGATCCAGTGTGTCCAGACCGGCGGTCGTTACCAGCGACCGCTGGTTGAGAATCGTGCCGAGGTCTGCGCCAGGCCGGCGTCCCTCGCGGTGCACCTCGCGCGACCACTCAAGGAAGCCGACCTGCAAGCCGGACCCGTATCGACCGGAGGAAAAGGCCGTCAACGCCAGACGTGGGGGCAGGAACCGATCGTACAGACCGCTGAGTCCTGCCAGTAAGCGCAGGTCATCCAGCACACCAGCCCAATCGGGCAGCGCAAAGCGGTAGTCCAACCCCGCCACGACGGTATCCTCGAAGATCGCGTTCTTGACGGGGACATCGATGCCCTTGTCGGTCCAGCCCAGCTGCGCATACAGCATCTTCAGCGTGTGATCGACGGCGGCGATCGACGCACACCGTTGCTGCGCCCCAGCGCCCTCCGCGAGCCGGGCCACCTGCGCCCGCAACCGCTCCAGCAGCTCGCGGAGGGCATCGACGCGGTTGCCGGTGCAGTCCGCCAGCACGTCGGACAGCTCGCCGAGATGGTCCAGCGACTGGTCGGCGACGTCCAACTGCGCCTCCAGCACTCCCACGTCCACGAGATGGTCGAGGTAGGCAGCGATCTCAGCCGAGCCCGACGTCGGATCGAGCGCAGCCACCGCCGCAGCGAGCAGGGCGTAGGAGGGATCGGGTGCGGTGCGGATCACTTCGAGCACCCGCCGCAGGGCAGGCGTCATGCCCACCTCGACCACCGCCTCGCCGCCGAGATGCGGGAGAAACCGCAGCAGTGCGCCGTCCTGCGTGATACTTGGGTTGACGCGTAGCCGCACGTGCGAGCGGACCTCTGGCCAGGACACCAGCTCGTGGCGCAGGTGCAAGGTGATCCACACAGTCGGCTCGAGTGCGCTGCGACGCGTCCAGGCACTGGCGCAGCGCACCGGGTAACGGCCGGTAGGCGTCCAGCGGCCCTGCGCCAGGCTGGTGAAGGTGCTGTACGGGGTGGTCTTCGTGGCCGCTCGGCCCACATATTTCGCCAGGGTGACCTCAAGTTGGTCGTCCTTCCGCTCCCCAGGACCGGCGGCCAGCAACTTGACGAGTTCGGCATACAGGTCCGGGCTGGCAAGGACCAGTCCCTGCTGGAACCAACCGTCACTAACCACCTCAACCAGCGCCCAGTACTTCTCGACAGATTCGGCCTCGCCCGTGGCTTCAGCGCGTGCCAGCAGCACATCCTGCTGCGAACAGCACCGTTCCCACGCGGCGATCTTGGTAACGAGATCGGCTGGGAGCACCGCCCGCACACCGTCGTCGAGGTTGCCTGGCCGTGGTGGTCGCGCCTGGTACACGCAGCGTCGCAGCGCGAGCAGGCGACCGCGCAACGCGCGGTCCTCCACCGTGCCGATAACGTCGTAAAGCGCCTGCGAGAGCTGTTCACCCTCGGTGCGCAGCTGGTCCCGGAGCTCCAGCAGCTCGTTGACCGCATCGATGGTCGCCTCGCAGCGCAATCGACGCAGCACTGCCATCGGTAGTCCCGCGACCCGCACAACAAAACTCGGCCCCACGGTAAATGCGCGGTCCCGGCGGTCGGCATCGGCGGGCATGAGCGCAGGTTTCATGCCCCCACCATTCTGCGGCTCGTGCCACAACCACGTCCTGCGGCGCACGGATATGGGCGTAAGGAATACTTAGTGTCATCGCGCAGCCTAGGTTTCACGACTCCCTCATCGTCGTCAATCCGAGCTGTTCCCCTATCCCCTATTGCCCAATTTGCGCACCCCGCAGACAACCACGCAACGGATCAAAAACGGCAAGCTGCGCCGAGATCCCAGGTCAATAGGCGCATCGCAACTAACCGCAAGCCAACACCGTCAATCGGCGATTAATCAGACAGTACCAGTATTATCCCTACCGGCCCCCACCCTTGAAGTACCGACCTGGACCATATCACAGTAGGCTGGCCTGGTACCTTTGGTACTATTCCGTTATGGTCACCACCAGACCCAGCTCGGCTGGGGGCGCAGGTGGCGGTGTCGCCCAGAGTAGCCGTGGGCACACTGCGACATGACCGGGAACTGCAGCGGGGCGGTGGTACTGAAAGTACCAGATTAGACGCATGATGACATAGTCACAATTGGTACGGCGTGGGCGATACTCGCCGGCAATGATGATGATAACCTTCTTTTTGCTCACTAGCTGGTTTCAGCACCGGGCGATCGACAGTCTTCCAACTGCCCAGCGCTGGAGCATACCTGCGACAGCGAGCAACCAACGAGGAGGTAAATCGTGGATAATCTGTTGCTTGACTTGGCGACCCTGGAGGTCGAGCGTCTCGACGCGACCGTGATTGGCCCGAGCAGGAGTCTGGAGCTATTCGGGATGGGCCATGCATCAGCCGAGCTGGCCCACTCCTGCGAGGGAAGTAATTGTGATTGCACTTGCGCCAGCGAGGCAGAATGCGATTCGAGCTGCGACTGCGACGACTGCGGCGAGTGACGGATAATAAAAGGAGATCCAACGAGGCTTATGCGCAAGCCTCCTGACGAAGTTCGGCGTTACCGCGTGTCACAACGTGCGGAGCGGTGGTCTCAACGGGATACCTCGAAGGCTACACCGGTAGTCTTCATAACCCGAGGGACCACCGTTTCGTTGATCAATCCATAATCTCCAGGCATATCAGCGATCTCGAAGAACCTTCACCGCGCGGCCAACGTCGATCTGTTGACTCACCCGCGCGGCCCTCGACCAGCGCCAGAATGCGGGGCGCCTCAGAGCACGGTGAGTGTAACCGCGTTTATCGTGAATGCGCCCACAGCGAAGGCGGTGCGCAGCAGGTGCCACCGACGCCACAGCGGCCGCGGATCATGCCACTGTGCGGGAATCCGGCTGGGATCCAGTCCGGTGACCCTACGGTTGATCGGAACGTTGCAGAAGTGCGAAACAACCGAGACGCTCAGCAGCAGCACCGCGGCAGTGATGAACAGCACGCGCGTTGGGCCTGCTGGCACCAGCGTCGCGAGCACAATGTCACTGAACAGCGAGCTGAGCACGATGATCGGCATGGTGGGGTCCCAGTTGCGGCCGAGCATCTGGTGGGTATAAACGTAGCGATCCGGCGGCATCGTAAACAGCGCAGGCAGCACGCTCAGCGCCACAGCGAACAACACGCCCGCGACTATCCCGCTACCCAGCACGGCCGCCACGGCAAACATGCCGACAATCACCGTGACACCACCTCGAACCCGAGATCAGCCAGCGCCGTCAGCACCACCAGATGCGTGCAGGCACCCTCGGCGCCAATGCATTGCACCGCGGTCACGGCAGCACCACCCTGGCAAGCAGACGCTTGGTTGTCTCGAATTGAGTGATCATCCGTGGGTGGCCTCCGATGCGGCAACGGTGTCGTGGACGGTTGGGGACCGAAACTCGACGATGACCGCCGCGTCCTCATCACCACGGCCCGCCAAGACCACCCGACCGAAGCGCTCGACAGTGCAACCGGTCAGGGGGAGGGCCACGCCGTAGGCGGCCGCTTCCTCATACACGAGCCGCAGATCCTTGTGCATCAACGTGGCGCGAAAGCCAGCGGGCTCGTAGCTGCGCTGCCGCATGAACTCGGCACGGAAGGTCAGCACAGGTGATCCCCAGCCACTGTTTCCCAGCGCGGCGAGCAGCAATTCTCGGTCCACTCCCCCACTCTCAACAAACGCCACCGCTTCCGCGAGTCCGGCGGTCTGCACGCCGAGCAGCAGGTTAAAGGCGAGCTTCAGCACGCTGGCCCGTCCGGTCGGACCGAGATAGCGCACCTCCTGACTGATCGCGTCCAGCACATCACCGACATCGTCCACATCGGACTCAGCGCCTGCGGTGAATACGCGCAACTGGCCCGATCGTGCCATGTGCGGGTTACCCACGACACACGCCTCAACGCGCCGGATACCCGACGCCCTCAGTCGGATGCTGGTAGCGCGCGCGTAAGAGGGTGACACCGTCGAGGTGTCCACCACCGTGGTGCCCGGTCGCAGCTGGTTCACCAACTCGCCGAAGAGCACCTCCTCGACCACCGACTCGTCGCTG
>DATEMN010000176.1:0-7279 GCA_035275565.1 Pseudonocardiaceae bacterium
CCCCGGGGATCGAGGCGGACGCCCTGCGATCGCTGAAGGCTCCGGGACAAGCGTACGACAACAGGATGTTCGGCAAGGACCCACAACCTGACCACATGAGCAAGTTCGCCCACATGCCGGACACCGACGAAGGGGACAACGGCGGTGTGCACATCAACTCCGGGATCCCCAACAAGGCGTTCTATCTGACCGCGACGGGCATCGGTGGGTTTGCCTGGGAGGCTCCGGGGCACATCTGGTACGAGGCCCTGAAGGCATCCAGCGCGCGAACTCAGTTCCAAGCCTTCGCGGACACCACCTATTTCAAGGCCGAGGAATTATACGGTGCAGGCAGCACCGAGCAGCAGGCCGTGCTCGCCGCCTGGGGTGAGGTCGGCATCCGGATCAGCGGGATACCGCTCGGCGCAGCCGCTCGAGTGAACGAGGACGGCCTGATAGCGTTGACCCGGCAGATCGACGCCCTGTCCGCCCAGGTGACCGCACTGGCCGCCGACGTCCAGGCATTCACCAAAGGGACGTGAGCACTCTCGCGTCCCTCGCGAGATGCCGGTGGTGGGAATGAAGATAACGCTGGCAACGCACGGCGGGCTGGCGGCGCCGATCACCGCCCGCCGCCCGCCGTCGGTTGTCGACGCCGCCACCTTGGACCAGCCGGCAGTGGAGGAACTGACTCAGCTCGTGGCGGCGGCGAAGGCCGCTAACGCGCCCACCCCAGCAGGCCCCCGGCGCGGCCGGGACGAGATGAGTTACACGATCACCGTGCAGGACGGCGAGCAGCAGGTCGTTCTCACCGAATCGGACACCACGATGTCACCCGAGTTCGGCGCGCTGCTGAGCTGGCTCGAACAGCGTTCGTAACGCGCGCCGGCAGCACAGCAAGCGTCAATATACTGTGATCGATTCGCAACCCGGACGGATTCGGGCTGCAACCGGGGACTGACAGGGTCACTACGTGGCAGTGACGGCGGTCTCAGCGGGGGCCGATCCCGGGTTGCGTCGCTACCTGGCCGCCCGAGTGATCTCGTTGGCCGGGACGTTGATCACTGCCGTGGTGTTACCCGTGCTGGTGTACCGGCTGACCGGTGCCGCGGCGTGGACCGCGGCGGTGGTCGCCGCCGAGGCGCTGCCGCATCTGTTGCTGGCCCCGTTCTCCGCGTCGATCGTGGCCCAGCGTGACGCCCGAAACGTGCTGTTGACCGCGGACCTGGCCGGCGCGGCGCTGCTGGCCAGCATCCCGCTGGCCTGGCGGTTCGGCACACTGTCCGGGTGGCAGGTGCTCGCAGTGGCCGGGGCCGTGCAGGCCGTGTTCGTACTGCTCAAGGCTGCGCACGCCAGTGCGTTGCCGACGCTGGTCGCAGCCACTGTGGTCGACACCACCGCCAGGCGGGGGACGACCGGCTTGGTCGAGCTCATGGTGCCGCCGCTGGCCGGGCTGGCGGTCGCGATCGTCGCCCCCGCTCCGTTGCTCGTCCTCGATGCGGTGAGCTTCCTGGCTTCGGCACTGCTGGTCCGGGCGGCCGTTCGCACGTGGTCTTCCGATCCCCAGACCGCCGAACCGATCTCGCCTCCCCGCCACCGGATGCGCGCCGGGCTGCGGTTCCTGCGCGGCCACCCGGAGGCGCGGACGTGGGCGTTCACCGGGACTCTGCACGCCGCGGCGGGTGGCGCCTATCTGGCGATGCTGCTGCCATGGGCGGACCGGCACCTCGGTGTGTCACCCTCGGGTGATGCTCGGCTGGCTTTGTTGATCAGCTGCTGGGGTCTCGGCGCGATCACCGCCTGTGCGCTGTACCCGGCGTTGACTCGGTGGGCCGAACCGGCCCGGCTGGCCGGAGACGGACTGCTGGTGGCGCTGGCCGGTGGGCTCGGTGTGCTGGCGTCCACTCATTGGCTGCCCGCGGTGGCAGCCGGGCTGCTGTGGGGAGCTGCGTACACGGTAGCGAGTAAGGCTGGCCTGGACGCGGTAGGCACACCGGGCCGAGCCGTCACCCGGCTGCTCTGGCGGGGGGTGGGACCCCTGACGGGCGCGGCATTGGCCGGCATTGTCGCGCTGCTGGGCACTCCGCGCGCGGGGCTGGCCGCCGGCGTCGGCCTGCTCGCCCTCGCCGAGCTTATCGCCCGGCTCAGCACCGCCCCGGTGTCCACCTAGCCGAACGGTAACCGAGTTCTGCGCACGACCACGTCCACCGCCATTCGGAACCGAATGGCGGTTCTGGGCGTCCTGCCGAGTGCCATTCGGAGCCGAATCGCGGTCGCGGAGAGACCTCACTCTTCGACGGGGATGTAGTCAAAGTCGTAGCCGAAGGCGCGGGGGCCGACAAGCGCAAGGCCCTGGCTGGTCCGCCACCTGAAGTCACAGGGTGCGGCGATCACCGTCACGCGGAATCCGTAACGCAGTTCCTCGGTGGTGATGGGTTCGCCGGTCCCGGTATCGAGGACAATGATCAGATCCGGCACTGAGGCGACAACCCGGCCCGCACGAATCGCAACGAGATGTTCGTTTTGGAAGCGGATCGCGAGCGTGCAGCCGGTGTCGGGACCGGTGCCCTCTATTCGGGCCTCGCCCTTGACGAAGCCGGTCTCAGTGCGCCGCTCGACGTCGCTGATCTTGCCGTCGAAGAGGCGGTAGCCGCCCAGCCGACCCAGGATTGCGGCGATCGGGTCGCCGTGGGCGGCTCGTGTCTCGCGGATCAGCCGCCCGAGCTCCTCGGCGAGGCTGATCGTGCCTGGAATCATCGCCTGTTTGAGCTGACGGCCCGAAAGCGGGTAGAATGCGATTTTGGCCACACACCCCATGTCAATCGCGAGGGAACGGGAGAAACGCTCGGCCCAATGGTTGTCGATGGTGTCGATAACGGCAGTGTTGCCCTTCTCATCGACCAGTGCCATCGGGGTCGCCGAGATGCCGTACAAGCTGGCAGTCACCATCTGGATCTCGGGGAACGCCCGCCCCATGCCATCGGCGTCAACAACCGGGATGCGCAGTTTCGCGCCCACCCTGAGCGGGACCGTCGAGTTCGACCCGCCCGCTTCGATCGAGACGGTATAGGTGATCGGCCGCCCGAGGTAGGACTGCAACACCTGCAGCGCGCGTATGTGCTCGTCGCCACGGGGCAGTTTCTCGACCCCGACGGTCGGCGCGCCCATCCCCGCGGTGGCCACGACAAGCGCGTCGTCAGGCACCTCATCCACGGTGACGAGCTCAACCGGCCCGTGCTCGCGGATGGCCTGCTTCGCGAGCAAAACGGCGAGGTAGGGATTGCCGCCACCGCCCGTGCCGAGCACGGCAGCGCCGACGGCCAGGTCATCGAGCTGGCCCTCATCGACGCGCCGCACCGTCGTCTCCTTCACACTCGAGATCCCCGACTACCTTGATACGGACCCGAGTCGCGTTGCCTGGCAGGTAGGTCAGCGGCACGTCCTCGACATCGATGACCTGCACACTGGCCCGAATCGCGCCTGCCGCGACAGCCCTGTCGGCCGCTTCCTGCTTCGCCTGCTCCAGTACCTGAGCGCGCGAATGGTGCTGTAGTGAGAAGATCCGATCGACCTCGCCGCCGACCTGCGCGATCCCCGCACCGACCGCATTCGCAACCGCGAAGTGGTCGGGTTTGATCAGCTCGGACGCACCGGGCAGACGCTCGCCGAGCAGGATGCTGCCACCGCCGACCACGACCACCGGCACCGGCTCCGCCGTCATCTTCATCCGGTCGACAGCCTCGGCGATCGCCTCCTCGATCCGGTCAAGGCCCCGCCGGACAAGGTCGGGGTCGAGCCCGGCAACCCCTCCAGGATCGCCGATCACTGCCAGACCCCCGGCTACCGCCACATCAGTGGCGGTCACGGTGTCACCTCCGAAGACAAGTGCCCGGCTCGTCAGCTCGTAGCCGACGCTGTCCGGCCCGATGGCCAACTCGGCCCGGTCTCGCACCAGGCTGCCTCCGCCCAGCCCAAACGAGTACACGGCAGGCATCCGGAAGTTGGTCCGCACTCCCCCGATCTCGACCGCCACCGAAGCTTGGCGCGGAAACCCGTGGCGGAGCATGCCGACATCCGTCGTCGTCCCACCGATGTCGACCACGGCGCAGTCGCGCAGGCCAGAGAGGAAAGCCGCCCCGCGCATGGAGTTCGTCGGCCCGCAGGCAAAGGTGGCCACCGGATAACGCTGCGCGGCCTCGACGCTCATGAGCGTCCCGTCATTTTGACTCAACCAGACCGGTGCAGTGATCCTGAGCTGAGCCAGTGCGGCGCGCAAGGCGTCGACGATCCGGGTCGCGAGGTCACGGAGGCAGGCATTGATAATCGTGGCGTTCTCGCGCTCGAGCAGCCCAACCCGGCCAATCTCGTGCGACCGGCTGATCGCGACGCCAGGCAGTTCCGCAGCGAGGATCTCCGCTGCCTGCTGCTCGCACTCGTCATTGACCGGCGAGAACACCGAGCAGATCGCGATCGAACGCAGCCCTTTTGAGGCGATGTCGGCTGCGACTCGCCGCAGCTCATCAGCATTCAGCGGGGAGAGCTCGCGTCCGTCGAACTCGTGGCCGCCGTGGCACAGGTAGACGTGCCCGCCCAGCGACTGGCGCAGGCGCTGCGGCCAGTCCACCATCGGCGGCAGCCCTTGCGTCGCAGGCAGGCCCAAGCGGACCGCCGCCGTAGGCAACAAGTTCTTCGCCTCGATGACCGCGTTCGTGAAGTGGGTCGTCCCGATCATCACCGCCTGCACGTCGCCTGGTTCGACGGCCGCATGGCACAGCAGGCTCCGAAGTGCGTTACCGATCCCGCCTGTCACGTCCGCGGTGGTGGGGGCCTTCGCCTCAGCGAGCACACGGCGGCCACCCATGAGCACCGCGTCGGTGTTCGTCCCCCCGACGTCGATACCGACTCGTAGTGGATGTGCCAGAGAACGCAGCTTCGGGCGAAAAGTTGCGTTCTCTGGCACATCCACATAATGCAGCAGTTCTTCCCCGGATCTCGCGGACAGGGACATCGGCCACTCGGCCGTCCGGTGCCTCGACGATCACGACCATCGCCCGGGTACTCTCGCGGATCGTGCAACACACCACAACGGCATCCGAGATAACGGAAGCCCAGGGGCTCTCGTCTCGCAGCTGGTCCCGGGCGATCGACGATCTGACGGCGGGGTGGCGGCAACGTCAACTGTGGGGGCACCTGGGCTGGCAGGACATCAAGCAGGGCTACCGGCGTTCGGTCATCGGTCCGCTGTGGATCACTATCAGCCTGGCCGTCCAAGCGGTCGGGTTGGGAATTCTCTACGCCGCGCTGTTCGGTCAAGAGCTGCACGACTTCCTGCCCTACCTGGCCGTTGGATTGATCATCTGGCAGATCATGGCGGCCTGTCTCAATGAGGGCGCTGAAGTCTTCATCCGCAACGAAGGCCTGATCAAACACCTGCCCGCCCCGTTGAGTGTGCACGTATTCCGGCTGGTCTGGCGGCAACTGCTGTTCTTCGGGCACAACATGCTGGTCTGGGTCGCACTCATGCTGATCTTCCCCCCGCGAAGCCCGCGGGCGTTCGGGTGGAGCAGCCTGCTGGCGTTCCCGGCGCTCGCGCTGATCGTGCTCAACGGAGTCTGGGTGGCGATCCTGATCGGGATCATCGCTACCAGGTACCGGGATGTCCCACCAGTGACCGGCAGCATCGTCACGCTGATGTTCTTCATGACGCCGATCGTGTGGGACTACGAGCAGCTCCTCAGCGCACCCGGCACGGTCGGTGAGCGCGCCCGGCTGGCCGAGCTCAACCCGTTCCTGCACTACGTCGAGATCCTGCGACGCCCGATGATCGGCGAGTCGTTCGAACTCCGGCACTGGGTCGTGACCCTGACTATTACTGTGGTGGGGTGGGCGGTGGCGCTGCTGGTCCTGCGCAACTACCGGGCCCGGGTCTCCTACTGGGTGTGACAGCACTGGGTGTGATAACGCAATGGTCTCCATCGACGTCAACGCGGCCTGCGTCGACTTCCCGATCTTCGACGCGAAGACCAGATCGCTGAAGAAGGCGCTGCTGGGCACCGTGGGGCGGGCTGGCGGCAAGATCGGGATCGATTCCGGGGTGCCGATCATCGAAGCACTCCGGGATATCACCCTGTCCCTGCGCCATGGCGACCGGGTCGGGCTGATCGGGCACAACGGAGCCGGCAAGTCCACCCTGCTGCGGCTGCTGTCCGGGATCTACGAGCCGACCAGGGGCAGTTCCCGGATCGTGGGGAAGGTCGCCCCGGTCTTCGATCTCGGCGTCGGCATGGACCCGGAGATCTCGGGTTACGAGAACATCATCATCCGCGGGCTGTTCCTGGGCATGACGCGCAAGCAGATGGAGGCCCGCACCGAGGAGATCGCCGAGTTCACCGAGCTCGGCGACTACCTGTCGATGCCGCTGCGCACCTACTCGACGGGCATGCGGGTCCGGCTCGCGCTCGGCGTGGTGACCAGCATCGACCCGGAGATCCTGCTGCTCGACGAGGGCATCGGCGCCGTGGACACGGCGTTTTTGGAGAAGGCCCGGGACCGGCTGACAGCGCTGGTCGAGCGATCCGGGATCCTGGTGTTCGCGTCACACTCCGACGAGTTCCTCATTGAACTGTGCACCTCGGCGTTGTGGCTGGACCACGGGGAGATCCGGGAGGAGGGTGACCTGCGCACGGTGCTGTCCCACTACAAGGGCAAAGATCCCTTCGACAACCTCAGCAAAGAAGCGCTGCAACGCGTCCAGGAGGCCGCCCGATGACAACCGTGGTTGCTGTGGTGGTGACTCGGCACCGACGGGATCTGTTGGCCAAGTCGTTGGCGGTGGTGAGCGAGCAGACTCGACCGCCGGACCATCTGGTGGTGGTCGACAACGGACCGGACGACCCCGCCGAGGAGATCGTCGAGTACTGCCCGATCCCGTCCACCTACCTGCCGTCGCTGCGCAATCTCGGCGGCGCCGGCGGGTTCGCGCTGGGCATCCTGCACGCCCTGGCGCTGGGTGCGGACTGGGTGTGGCTAGCTGACGACGACGGGCGCCCCGCCGACGTCCGGGTGTTGCAGACCCTGCTGGAGGAGGCCAAGCGTCGGAACCTCGCGGTGGTCTCGCCGGTGGTCGTGAACATCGACGATCCGGAGCGGCTGGCGTTCCCGCTGCGCCGGGGCCTGACCTGGAAACGGCAACGCAGCGAGCTGGGAACCGACTTCCTGCCTGGTATCGCGAGTTTCTTCAACGGTGCGCTGTTCAGTGCCGACGCGTTGGACGTCGTCGGCGTCCCGGACTACCGGCTGT
>DATEMN010000177.1:0-15391 GCA_035275565.1 Pseudonocardiaceae bacterium
GACATCCGCGGCCGGCGACGGATTGGCTCCCTGGGCGACCTCGGGCGCCACATGCACCGGTGTCCCGTTCCGCAGACCCTCCAGGGTCACCACGGTGGTGGCGAACCCGCCGAGCAGCGCCCGGCCGTCCTCGGCGAGGCCCACCATGCCCGCATGCAGATTCCGATGCGCCACGCCGACGCCGTGCGCCACCGCCAGCGTGTCGGCCACATCGCGCCCCCATCGCGCCACCTCCTGCGGCCCGACCGCTCCACGCCGCGCCAGCTCGTCGGCCATTGTCACCCCTGCGATCAGCTCGGAAACCACCCAGAGATCGTCCCCGTCGAGCACCACTTCCATCGCCCGGACGAGTCGATCATGTTGCAAGCCGCTGAGAACTCGGACCTCGCCAGCAATCTCGTGATACGCGCGCCGCAGTTCGTGCCCCACCAGCCCGGACACCGGCACCCGCGTGATCGCCACCAGCTGGCCCGACCACAGATCCTGGGCATGCCAGCCGATGCCGGTAGCCGATCCCGGCAGTGGCTCGACCAGGGAGTAGCGCTCCGCGATCAACCGTTGGGTGCCCATACCCCAGATCGTCACAGACCCCCGTCGGGACCCCTCCCGTCAGCGTAAGCCGGTGCAACAGGAGCTACCACCCGTCGTCCGTCGTGGCTTCTGGCAAGCTCCTGCTCCGCATCGCTGGTCTCGGGTCCACCCGGTTCACGGGCAATGGTTGCGCCTTCGCACTGGACGTCACACCCGATCATGTTCGATGCTCTGCGGGTGACCTCATCGCAAGACCATCAAGTCACCAGGATCGGCGTCCCCCGGGAATCCCGAGAGGGGGAACGCCGGGTCGCCCTAGTGCCCAAGATGGTGGAGAAACTGGTCGGCCGTGGCATGCAGGTCGTCGTCGAGTCCGGGGCCGGGATGGGCGCCCTGATGCCCGACGAGCTGTTCACCGAGGCCGGCGCGACCATCGCCGACCCGTGGGGCGCCGAGGTCGTGGTCAAGGTGGCGCCGCCGACCGACCAAGAGATCAGGCGGCTGCGCCGCGGGTCGGTGCTGATCGGATTCCTGGCCCCACGGTCCGATCCGGAGATCGCCGGCAAGCTCCGCACCGCGGGCGTGATCGCCTTCGCGATGGAGGCGATCCCCCGGATCTCCCGCGCGCAGTCCATGGACGCGCTGTCCTCGCAGGCCAACGTTGCCGGGTACAAGGCGGTGCTGCTGGCCGCGGACCAGTCCACCCGGTTCTTCCCGATGCTCACCACGGCCGCGGGCACCGTCAAGCCGGCGACCGCGCTGATCCTCGGCGTCGGGGTGGCCGGGCTGCAGGCGCTGGCCACCGCCAAGCGCCTCGGGGCCCGGACCACCGGTTACGACGTCCGGCCCGAGGTCGCCGACCAGGTCCGCTCGCTAGGTGCCAAGTGGCTCGACCTGGGCATCGAGGCGGCCGGCGAGGGCGGCTACGCCCGCGAGCTGACCGACGACGAGCGGGCCGAGCAGAAGCAGCGGCTGACCGAGGCGACCATCGCATTCGACATCGTGATCACGACTGCACTAGTGCCCGGTCGCCGGGCCCCGATCCTGGTCACCGCCGAGGCGGTGAAGGGGATGCGCCCGGGCAGCGTGATCGTCGACCTGGCCGGGGAGACCGGCGGCAACTGTGAGCTGACCGAACCGGGTCAGATCGTGGTCCGCCACGATGTGACGATCGCCGCACCGCTGAACCTGCCGGCGACGATGCCCGAGCACGCCAGCGAGCTGTACGCCCGCAACGTGCAGTCCCTGCTGGAGCTGATGGTGGACGGGAAGGGTCAGTTGACACCAGACTCCGATGACGAGGTGCTGGTGCGCTCCTGCATCACCCGGGAAGGAGACGACCGCTGATGCTGCTGGCCAACCTGGCGATCCTCGTGCTGGCCGGTTTCGTCGGCTTCGCCGTGATCTCCAAGGTGCCCAACACCCTGCACACCCCCTTGATGTCGGGGACCAACGCCATCCACGGCATCGTGCTGCTCGGCGGCATTCTGGTGCTCGGCCTGGGCCACGACCTGTCGGTGTTCGACAAGCTGCTGCTGGTGGTGGCGATCGCGTTCGGCACCATCAACGTGGTCGGCGGTTTCCTGGTCACCGACCGGATGCTGGGCATGTTCAAGAGCAAACAGGGGAGCAAGCACCGATGACGACCCTGGTCCTAGTGCTGTACATCGTCGCCTTCGCGCTGTTCATCTATGGTTTGATGGGCCTGACCGGCCCCCAGACCGCCGTGCGCGGCAACCTCATCGCGGCCGCCGGGATGGGCATCGCGGTGGTAGCGACGTTGCTCCAGCCGGGTATGAGTAACTGGGTACTCATCGTGCTGGGGGTGGTGATCGGCACCCTGCTCGGGGTGCCGGCCGCCAAGCAGGTGAAGATGACCGCGATGCCGCAGATGGTGGCATTGTTCAATGGCGTCGGTGGCGGCGCGGTCGCGCTGATCGCCTGGGTGGAGTTCAACACCACGGCCGGTTTCAGCACGGAACCGGCGTATGTGATGGTCGCCTCGCTGTTCGGCGCCATCGTCGGCTCGGTGTCGTTCTGGGGCTCGTTGGTGGCATACGGAAAGCTGCAGGAACTCATCCCCGGCCGGCCGATCAGCCTGGGTAAGCCGCAGCAGCTGGTCAACCTGCTGGTGCTGCTGGCGACACTGGTCTGCGCAGTCGCGATCGGCTTCGGCAGCGACGCACAGTTGCTGATCGTCGGTACCCTGCTGTTCGCCGCGGCGCTGGGGTTACTGGTAGTGCTACCGATCGGTGGCGCCGACATGCCGGTGGTGATCTCACTGCTCAACGCGCTGACTGGGCTGTCGGCCGCGGCGGCCGGGTTGGCGCTGAACAACACCGCGATGATCGTCGCTGGCATGATCGTCGGCGCGTCGGGGTCGATCCTCACCAACCTGATGGCCAAGGCGATGAACCGGTCCATCCCGGCGATCGTCGCCGGCGGGTTCGGTGGGGGTGGTCTGGCACCGGGCCGCGAGCTCGGCGACAAGACCCACCGGGAGACCAGCGCGGCCGACGCGGCCGTCCAGATGGCCTACGCCAACCAGGTCGTCGTGGTGCCCGGGTACGGGATGGCGGTGGCGCAAGCCCAGCACGCCGTCAAGGACATGGCCCGGCTGCTGGAGAACAAGGGCGTCGAGGTCAAGTACGCCATCCACCCGGTGGCCGGCCGGATGCCCGGCCACATGAACGTGCTGCTCGCCGAGGCCGACGTGCCTTACGAGCAGCTCAAGGAGATGGACGAGATCAACGGTGAGTTCAACCGCACCGACGTCGCCCTGGTGATCGGCGCCAACGACGTGACCAACCCGGCCGCCCGCAACGACCCGAGCTCGCCGATCCACGGCATGCCGATCCTCAACGTCGACGAAAGCAAATCGGTCATCGTGC
Organism: Pseudonocardiaceae bacterium; assembly: GCA_035275565.1. Classification (GTDB taxonomy): domain Bacteria; phylum Actinomycetota; class Actinomycetes; order Mycobacteriales; family Pseudonocardiaceae. The sequence goes on from DATEMN010000177.1 coordinate 3,423, forward strand.
TCAAGCGCTCGATGAACCCCGGCTTCGCCGGCATCGACAACGAGCTGTACTACTCCCCCGGCACCGCGATGCTCTTCGGTGACGCCAAGGCCTCCGTCGAATCAGTCATCGAAGAACTCAAAGCCCTCTAGCACCCGAATCCAGATCGCAAGTACCCTGCCGAGTCCCATTCGGAGCCGAATCGCGGTTTTGAGCGTCCTCCGAGTGCCATTCGGAGCCGAAACGCGGTCGTCGAGCGCATCCGACGCGAAGTCGCCCCGGTAGAGCTCGGTGATCTCGCGGCAGACGGTCAGAGCACGGTCGAGGTCACCGGACCGCTCGGCACAGCGTTTGGCCGCCGACAGCGCCTTTCGAAGCGCTCACGTCCACGCCGACCCGGAGCTCGGGATTGATCGGGAGTGACCTCATCCCTCCAGTTCGAGCACGATGACAGCCCCGGCCGGCGCATCGTCTCATCCAGCCTGGCATTCGACACCGGTGACGATTCTCCGGCGTCGTCGCCCCAACGATGCCGGCACGCGCTCACCAGCGATTCGACGAGCGTTCCAGGTTGCACACCACAGTCCGGAGCCACACACAGTCCTGCCACCGGTCCCAACCCTGGCTTGCGGCCGCAAGCCACTCCGCGACATAGGACCCTGGCGGCCCGTGCACCAGGGACAACGGGACCTCGGCGATCCGCTGAACGCTCGGATTGGTCACTCGGCCCCCGCCGGCAGCGGCACTCGAGGCGGATATACGCCACCTCCCCGCGCTCGCCGCTGGGGCTCATCTCACCAGGAGAGCGACCGACCGCGAGCTGATACAAGCGACGTGGAGCCGCACCGGTGCTCACAACCGGCACCCAGGAGATCCCTCCCCCGGTCGCATCGCATAACCTGCTCCTAGACGCTACCGAGCGCAGCAGTTCGGGCACGATCGGTCAGATAACCAGGCGCTGGAGGGAGTTTGCACGTGGGAAACGGCTTGGGTGTCAATGTGCGTGGTCTGACCATTTTCGATGGTCTCGCCCTGATCGTCGCGCTCGGGCTGGCCGGTGTGGGTTTCCTCATCGGGACCATCGGTGGTGGTGAGAGCGGTTCGACCACGTCGGTCGAGCTGACCGTCACCCCGGCTAATCAGGTCCGCCCCCTGTCCCCCGGCGGCACCACGACATTCCCCGTCTACATCAACAACCCGAACGACTACGGCGTCCGGGTCGACTCGATCAGTGCGGGCAGTTCGACGGCGACCGGCGGGGGTTGCCCGGCCGGTATCGTCACCAGCGCACCGGTAGAGGGCCCGACGGGCTTCATGAGGCCGACGGGAATTCGGACCTACGACGTCAGCGTGACGATGGCGGCAACTGTAGACGACAAGTGTCAGGGCCAGTCGTTCACACTGCCCCTGACTGTCACACTTGCATCCGCCACCGCTGACCGAGGCTGGTAAGGCGTCTCCGCACCGTGTAGGTTCACCCAGCCTCGCTGGCTGAGAAGCCAGGGGACAGCTCAGAAGCCAGGGGGAGGACAGCTCAGCCGTGGGATAATCTGGCCAGAAGCGTCCACATGCTGGGACGGCGACGCATCGAGAAAGCTCTAGCGAGTTCACGTCCTACGTACTCTTCGGCTTCCCTCGCACACAACGCGCGTTGCCGCTCGAAGTACGCGTCGGGGTCCCGAAGAACGTCGGCTGCGGCCTGCTCGATCGCGGGGTCCACGCTCGGTAGCTTATGACTGGTGAGACTTCCTGTCGCCACGAGAAACCTCCGCCGCCAAGCCGACTCACAGACGTACCTCTACCAGTGAAGCAGCCCTCGGGCCTAGGAGCAAGTTCCTGAGACCCAGCACACCCGTGTGTCGATCTACAGTGACCCACCGTCACACAACGGTGGGTCTCGCCCCGTTGAAACTACCACTATCGTCACTCGATCGGCTACCGTCTGCTGTATGGGTGAGGACGGCTGGCCGCGTTGGCTTAGCTGGTGGGGTGGCTCCATCTTCGCCGCGATCTGCGCCGCTTCGGCGTTCATCGCTCAGGTTCAGGCCAGCGATGACCTTCCGGGGTGGGCCAGCTGGACGATCAAGGCCGGCGGCGCGGCCGCAACCGTGGTGGCGCTTCTCCTGCCGGCTCGTCAAACGTGGACCGAGGTGCGCGGCAGAGAGGACGCCGAGCAGCTGGCCAAGACAGCGGTCACTAATTATCAGCTCGTTCTCAGATCCGTCCTGTTGCCACTCACCGATATCTTCGACCGGATCATCACGGCACCCGACGAGACCGATCGAATGGAAGCGAAAGGGGCGGCAAAACAGGCGGTGGTGAACTCTGTCGTCCAGTTCACAGACGTACCGAGGGCGCGTGCGTGCTACTTCGATTACAAACATGACGGCCCGGAGAAGAGACTGACCTGTAGAATATACGCCGGACGGGACTCAAAACCGCAGAGGGAATTCTCCAGTATCAATCCGAGTCACACCGAGATCTTCCGGCTGCTGGAGAGCCGCCGGTCGGAATTAAAAGAGAATATCAGCCTGGAGGATTCCACCAGGTTCCCCGACATTGATTTCACTTACCAGACCTACATCTCCGTCCCGGTCGCCACCAGCACAGAGATCTTCGGTCTCTTGACCCTGGACGCACTGTATCCGGGGCAGCTGCTGCCGCAGCACGAAAAAGAGATGCTGCTGCTCGCCCAGCTGCTCGGGATAGCTCTCGCCGGTGGTAGGGATCGCACCAGTACCCACAGTACGGCGATAGCCCGCCCGGCCGGACCAACTCGCGCGGTGACGGGGCGGGGCGCCAGCACCCCCTGACGGTGGATCCGTTCCCTGGCGCCCGGTCAGGCCGCGGTGGGTGTCCAGTTGCCGTGGAAGCCGTTCGGGACGCGAGCGGGCAGGTGGATCGCGGCGATCGTCTCGAGGCTGGCGGCGTCGAGGATGACCAGGTCGCTGCGGTCGGTACCGGCGTCGTAGACGAATCCCATGAGCACCCCGTCGTCCTCGGGAGCCTGCGGTGCGTTCGGGACGAAGACGAACTCGCCGACGCGTTTGTGGGTGCCCAGCCGCCGAGCGGTGGTCCGGCGGTGGTGCAGGTCATGCTTGAGCACCGAGTCCCCGGCGTCGCCCCCGGTGCCCGATGTCTGCATCGCGTACCCATAACGGTGCGGCCGGCCGACGAGGCGGTCGTCGATGCGCGGGAATTCCTGCGGGCGGTCATCGAGACCGGTCTCGCGGACCTTGCCATCGGCGAGGTCGACGGTCCAGCGGTCCAGCGTGGTGGGGCCCTCATCCGGCCCGTGGAAGTCCGTGGCGAACATCTTCGGGTGGCGCACGACGTCCAGCACGATCGAGTCACCCTCGTCGTAGGCGTTGAGCGGGTGGAAGACGTAGCAGGGCTCGACATCGAACCAGTGGACGTCACCACCACCGCCAGCGCGTGGCATGACGCCGACCCGGGCCGGATAACCAGGATCCCACGTGTAAGGCAGGTTTGCGTTTCCGCGCATCCCCTTCCCAGCCATCGCCAGGATCGGGTCGGGTACCCGGATCCGGCCAATGAGCGCGGACAACACCAACCTGGCCGGTGCGCGCAGGGCGGGCGGGACGGAGACAGCGGCGCCCTGCCGGGGATCGAAGGTGACCGGGAGGTCGTAGAACACCACGTGGTTTTCGGTCAGCGAGAAGTCGTGCATCATCGGACTGCCGGTGACCTTGACGTCCACGGTACGGCGGACGCGCCCGTCGACGCCGATGACCGAGTACTGCACGCGGTTACCGCGCCCGAACGAGTAGGAGACTGCGTGCAGCTCGCCGGTGTCCGGGTCGCGCTTCGGATGCGCGGTGTAGCCACCGTGCAGGGTGCCATCGAAGTCGCAGGGACCGACGGTGTCCAGGTCGTCGGTGAGCTCGTAGTTGGCGATCCCGCCTTCGATCAACGCGAGTGTGCGGCCGGCGTGGCAGAGCACATTGGTGTTGGCGCCGATCAGCTCCAGCCCAGCACGGGTGGCAGCGGGGCGGGGCGGGGGTTCGCCGAGCGCGCGCGCCACGGCGGGCGTGCGAATCCAACGGTTGCGATACCACTCGGCCTTACCGTCTCGCAGGCGCACCCCGTGGACCATGCCGTCGCCGGTGAACCAGTGGTAGGTCTCCGGATCGACCTCGGCGATCGGGTTCGGGCCGTTGCGGAGGTACCGGCCGTCGAGATGAGCCGGGATGACCCCGGTGACAGCCAACTCCGTGACGGTGTGCTCGCGTAACACCGGCGCGTAGTTACCCTCGAGGTAGTCGTTACCCATGTTGTGGCCTCCCAGCCTCTCACCCATTTGTAACCCCGTTATTCTATAACGCTGTTACAACTAACGTCCCCTCCCACATTGCGAGACCACCCCTCCTCCCTCCCGCGTACCCCGCCACGTGGGCCGACTCCGTAGACGCCACGCTGTTGACATCGGGATGGCAGGCACGGGTCGACTCCACACCTCCCGTACCCGGCGTGCCCCTGGGTTCCCGAAGTCATCAGCAGAGCCTGTCACAGCTTGATCAAATAGTCCCCGTTGAGCCCGGGGACCGCCCGACAGCGGTGCACTCGTGGTAGCTGCCAGGTTGCGGCCACCCTGCATCTCGAGGCAACTCGCGGTCCCGGGCGTCCCCCCGAGCGCCATTCGGAGCCGAATCGCGGCCACGGGCGTCCCTCCAACCGCCATTCGGAGCCGAATCGCAGTTCCGGGCATCCCCCCGAGCGCCATTCGGCGCCGAATCGCGGCAGCAGAGATGATAAAAACGGCATATCGGGCGCGACATAGGCCCATACGGTCCAGTGATCACTCTGAGTGAGAACGCAGCAGCAGCGTTAGAGGCTAAGAGTGGCGATCGTCGCGGCGGCCGTCACGTGCAGCCATCGTAATACAGTCGTGACACCGGCGGCGCTCGGCGACTCCTTGACCACAGCTGGTAGCAACCGTAATCTAGGAGATGGTCGGGCATCATGCCATCGAGAGGGGCCACCGATAGTACGACAGCTTTCACAGTGTCATGTGGACGCGCGCCGCTAAATTCTTGCTGTTCGCGTGCGAGCGATCGATCACTTCCACTATAGAGCGACGTTATGGCTTGTGCGGCCATTAGCTGTCTCGAAACCTTCAGCTCCCGCCGGCATACTCGCCTGACTCTAGAGTTTATTTTGGGGAGTTCCGCCGCCGGTTGGAGAGGAGGGCCGAAGTGAACGCTCGATGGCTACGTGCACATAGAACCTTACTGGCTTTACTGGCGGCCACGATTGTCACCGTCGTGCTGTTGACCATCCTGGTGATGCACCAACAACACGAGGAGGCCACCGAAAAAGCGCAAGTTTTCTTTGGGAAGACCGACGGTGGCGCACCTCCCCTTGCGCCCTTGACCGCTCCAGACCCTCCTCAAGCAGCACTTAACGACCACAAGATCGAACCCGCCACCGTTCCGAAATCGGTAGATAATAGTGACTGCGGGAATGGGCGTCACGCCGACGGCAGGACATGCGGTCCCGTTAAGCAGGTCCAGCTCCCTAAACCCACTCCTCCCGACAAAGAGGCCCATTCAAACCAAATCACTTATCCCGATAAAATCGAAGTTGCCGACAAGCCCGCTCAGCCCGACAAGCCCGTCCACCCCGACAAGCCCGCTCAGCCCGACAAGCCCGTCCACCCCGACAAGCCCGTCCACCCCGACAAGCCCGTCCACCCCGACAAGCCCGTCCACCCCAACAAGCCCGTCCACCCCAACAAGCCCACTCAGCCCGACAAGCCCGTAGAAACCGGCAAGCCCGTAGAAACCGAAAAACCCATCGAACTCGACAAGCCTATAGAGCCCAGCAAGCCGGATAAACCAGCGCAATCCACCAAACCTGACAATCCCGAGTCCACCGAGCCCTCGGCAACCTCTCAAACCAAGACACCCAACAGTATCGAAATTAGAATAAGAGAGATAGCTCCCCAGGAGGGCGGGGGAACGCGACCGACCGAGACCAGCGCGGACCACGAGGCAGAAGAAATGATTTGGATTTTGGAACACTCCCCAGAAAGCGACGGAGAAGACCACTAAGCCCTCTGATGCCATCATGCCATCAGCGGCCCAGTCGAGCGGGTGCGCACGCACGGGCGCGCAGCGGGCTGACCGCTAAGTAAAGCATTTTGCAGCTCCGGGGCGCCCTCCGCCTCATCCCGGGCCATCTCGTCGACCTGCGCTGGCTCAGCGGAGCACGGCAGGACTCCGCGCACGCGGGTGGTGAAAAGCCGCACTGCCGCTGACCCGCCAACCAGGAACGGCTCTACCTGGGCGGAGGTCCACACGTCGGCCACGACCAGCAATACCCGTCGATCACCCAACGCGCGTCCCAGCTCCGCGCCCGCCGCCAACGGATCAGTCAACCCAGGCCGGACACCGGTAAGCAGGCCCACCACATTGGTGACCTTCTCCGCCAACTCCGGCCTCACCGCGTCCTCACCGATGGTCACCCATACAATCCGTTGAGGAACTGCTTTCTGACCTCTTGGCGATGCACCAGCAGCCGAGCCATCGTCGTCTTACCGAAGCCTCTAGCACCCCACAGCCCAGTCGTCACCCCACCACGCCCGCACCCGGCCCTGTCACCGCCGCTACCAGGTCATCCATCAGCCCGGTCGGCGACCTCACCACCCCGCAACGGCGGCACCGCCGACACCGATCCCTGCCATCCACTGTCATCGCGGCCGTGGTCAGGTTTAACCAGTGCCTGATAGAGCGCTTTGCTCAGTCCTTCGGGGCTGGCAACAGTCGTGGTGGTGATCCCACACTCGGACAGCGAGATCCGGAACACCTCTTGACGTGCCCCATGCTTGATATCCTGGAACAAGTCCGCAGGGGCCTGCGCATCCTCGCCGAGCAGGAACACCAAACGTGGCATGCCCGCCGTGGTGGCGACCTCGAACTCCAACTCCGTGTAGGACAGCTTCGGGCGCTCGGCCACCGGCGAGCCGTACTGAAATCCCACAATCCCCACAAACACATCAGCACTGCGCACTGCCTCCCGACACACCTGCGCCGGCTGCGCATCCCGCGCGCTGAAATACCCCATGTCACAGACCGCATGCCCGGCTCTGGCCACCGCCCGCTCCACCGCCATGAACGACCCAACCGCTGGTAGCTGGCGCAACTCCGAACGTATGACTCAGAAAACCACCTCGGGTGCCTGGGTGTTATTCCGGCGTGGCGGGTCATGGCGAGCTGGCGCGGGCCAAGACGATCGTGGGGGGTGGCTTGCGCTAGGAGGTGGCGGGCGCCGGCGACACTTCATGCAGAGTGCGAGCATTTTACCCCACGCTGTGAGTAGTCGCAGCGCAAGATCGTCATCACAATAGCACCCCGACCCGCTGTGGACTCGACGCCACCGACGTTTCCGCTCCCCGATGACGTCGGTGGCGTCGAGTTCACGACGTTGGACAAGTGATGCAGAACACCGTAAAATCGGTTCGTCAGCGGAGGCCGATCTTTCTAGAACAGGTAGGCCAGGCCTTCCAACCCTGCACAAGAAGAACTTTCCGGGCGATGGCGATCTGTTGTCCCCGAGTGGCGTGGTTAGCGGTACTCGCGTAGGCTCCACCGCCGAAGCCCGTCCACGTCTTGTGGCTGAATTGCAGACCGCCGTAGTACCCATTACCAGTATTGGCACGCCAGTTACCGCTGCTCTCACACCACGCCAAGCGATCCCAATGATCTAGCGAGGCCGCCTGAGCCGGTGCCGCGAGTAGTAGGAGAGACATCATTGTGGCAGCAATGATACCGGTACACGCGAGAAAACGGGAAATCATCGTCATGATCTATCTCCGTGGCCGCGCACACTCTGAATGACCTCAGATCGTGCGGGCTAGGGTGCCGCATCGACTGATCAACGGCCCTCAGTCACTGTCCCGACTCGGGGTGTGGTTAAGTATCCGACCCCGGGGGACTGGGCTGTGCGCGCCGGGACCGGATTCCCGCCCCAAGGTGGCTCCATGGTGCCGGACGAGTTTGACCGTACGGATCCTCACGATTGACGCAAGAGTGCGACGCCCGGCGCGATTAACTTATCGAGCACCGTCACAATTTGTTACCCAGCCCGCGAGTCTCCCTGTTCTCGCAGGTAGAGGGGCTACTGTGGATGCGCGTAACAGTCCGGATTGCCGGATGTCAGGGGTTATGCGGGGAGGGCGGCGGATCCTTGATTCTCACCCGTTAGTGCATGACCCAATAGGTTCAGGTGCGTGCGCGGCCCGCTTTGTCCGGGAAGAAGACGTTGAGGATTCCGTAGATCGAGGCACTGATCCACACTTCCAGATCACGAACAGCCTTATCGTCGATATGTCCGCCATGGGGTGTCTCTACCTTGGTCGACTGGGGGCAGCCGATGCTACCCCCAGTCCAGCCTCGCCGCCGACCGCCATGGCTGCGCTTCCGCTCTATGGGGTGGATCGCCGGAAGGTCTTCGTCCCGGCAAGCCCGCCGCAGCCCTGAGCTCGGGCTCGCCCTCTGGAGGCGGAGGATGAGGTGTTCTGGCAGGTTAACACCCATGACATCGCGTATTACCCAGCTGGCTTGTCGCTCGACTGGGATGAGGGGCTAAGTCATGGCCGACAACACCATCGCCCGGACCCGTCGGCGCCTCGAGGAGGAGCTGGCACGGCTTCGTGCCCGCCGCGCTGCCCTTGCCGCCGAGCTCGACGGGCGCGATTCCGTCGGAGACCGCGCCGACCACGCCGAGGTGCTGGAGCAAGCCGACGACGTCGCGTGGCTGGACGATCGCATCGCCGAGGTCACGGGGTTGATCGCCTGCGGCGGGCCACCCGAGCGGGCGGCCGATCAGCTGCCGCACGGTTCCGAGGTCACGCTCTGTTTCGAGGACGGGGAGGTCTCGACGCTGCGCGTCGTCGCCATCCCGGAGGAAGTCGCCGAGGACGACGACGCGGACGCCCTGACCCTCGAGAGCCCACTGGGCCGCGCCCTCGTGGGTAGCGAGGTCGGTGACATCATCCAGTACCGGACTCCGTCGGGGACGGCACTGGTCGAAATCCTCGCGCTCCGGCTGCCAGGGGAGTAGCCGCCAACCGCTCGAGTGGTGCACCGCTCAGCCTGTGAACAGTCCACTCCTCCAGGGACTCCGCACCGAGCGCGCGGTAAAATCTGAGGGCGGCGGTGTTCCAATCCAGCACCGACCACTCCAGCCGGGTGTAGCCCTGACGGACGCACTCGGCCGCGAGCCCCGCCAGCAGCGCGCCGCCGTGCCCGACCCCGCGATGATCGGCGCGCACGAACAGGTCCTCCAGGTAAATCCCGTGCACGCCGTCCCAGGTGGAGAAGGTGCGAAACCACAAGGCGAACCCGACGATCTCCTCGCCGGCTTCAGCGACGTGCCCGAACAACGCCGGGGCCTGGCCGAACAGGGCGGTGCGCAACGCATCGACAGTCAGGTGACACTGGTCGGCAGCCTTCTCGAACGAGGCGAGCTCGTGCACCATCTCGACCACCGTCTTGATGTCGGCCTCGACGACCCGTCGGACGCTCACCCCGGCGAGTGTTTCACGCCTCACACCTGCGCCTCAGTCAAAATCCGCGCAAGAAGATAAGGAAATCACATGATCATCGAAGCGGGCCAGGTCGCGGTCGTGACCGGGGCGGCGCAGGGACTGGGTCGTGCCCTGGCCGCCGCGCTCATCGATCGTGGCGTGTCCGTCGTCTTGGCGGACACCGCGGCGGAGCAGTTGTACACCACAGCCGAGGAATTCACCGCCCGCGGCGGACGCGTGCTGGCGGTGGTCACCGACGTCAGCGACGCGGCGGCTGTTGACGCGCTGGCCTCCCGCACCCTCGACCATTTCGGCCGGGTAGATGTGGTCGTCAATAACGCCGGTATCGCACTCGGCGGCGGCCAGCCGCTATGGCGAACCGACCCGCAGGACTGGCAGCGCGTGCTGGCGGTGAACCTGCTCGGCGTGGTGCACGGGATCCAGGCGTTCGTGCCGCATCTGGTGACGGCCGGTACCGGACATGTGATCAACATCGCCTCGTTGGCCGGACTGACGACGACGCCGTTCGGGGGTCCCTACGGCGCCAGCAAGCACGCGGTGATCGCGATCTCCGAGACGTTGCGCGCAGAGCTGGAGGTGCTGGGGTTGCCGATCGGGGTGACTGCGGCCTGCCCGGGCTTGGTGCGCACGCCTCTGGCCGAGGGTCTGCTCACCTTGGCTCAGGCGGATGACGACGTGTTCACCGAGCACCTGCCGGTGGACATGTCGAGGGAACAAATGCAACAGCTGTGGGCGGGGGTCAAGCGTGGGATCGCCACCATGATGGAGCCGCAGATCGCGGCCGAGCACATCCTCGCCGCGGTCGAAGCCGATCGGTTGTATGCGCTGACACATGGCGATTTTGAAAACAGCGTCCGTCACCGGGTCGAGGGCATCCTCGCGGCACTGGGCGACCGGGACCGGCCCGAAAATCATGCCGGGACGACGTGAGCGCAAGGTGCGAATTAAAGCGGTAGCTCAGTACAGAAAACATGCTCCGGCCGTCTCGTCCAGCGTGATCACGCACGAGCCGGCGACGTGCGGGTCCAACACAATGGCGCCGTCGCGTTTGCTCACTATCAGGTTCATGAACCTGGCCGAGCCATGCTGCGTGCAGGTGACAGCGATGGCATGCGAGTTGCTGCCGCGCGCCGCAACGGGCTGCTGATGCGGTGTCTCAGGTGCATCGATCACGATTGACAACCGTAAACGATCAACAGCGACGAGCGTCCGGCAAAGTGGACGCCACCCCGAATGGACTACACCGGTAGACCAGCCCGGTAGGCCATCCCCCGCAGCTCCCGCCCGATGGCGTCTCGCCGTGAACGGGCGAGCAGCTCGCCAAGTACCTCGCGGGTGAACGGGTTTCGCTGTACGCGGATGAGGAACAACCGCTCGGCATCGCGCAACGCCCTCACCGCGTCGTCGTCCCGCCGACGCACCCGGGCCAGCGCGCGGCCATAGTCCATCCAGTACTGGGACTGGCGGGGCTTGAACGGGTGCTGCTCGGGTTGGATCGTCTGAGCGATGCTCACCACCCGATCCGGCTCGCCTGTTTCCAGCGCCAGTGCCATTTCCCAGAGGCGGACGTTGGTCGGTCCGAACCCGAATCCAAGGCGGTCGTGGTCGTCGTCGGGTTCCCCGAACTGAGTAGCGAGTTCCCTCGCGGCATGCATTGGCGCGGCAATGTCACCGGGGCGCTTGTCGACTGCCGCGTTCTCGTGTTGCCGAATCTGCCTCTATAAGAATCTGTGAGTGTCGTTGCGGTGCGCCTGGGTGGGAGTGCGAGACGGGGATGGCCGGACAGGATCTTACCGACCGCGCATAGAACACTCTCCAGTTTGCACGCTGTTACGGCCCGCACCTCTGCACAGCGGGTTGGGCCTGGTGCGTCGTGCCACACGCGTGCCACAAGAGGGGGTCAACAACGGCCAACCAGGGTCACCCCTGACCACGGCTGGCCGCTGGTCAATGCCCGAACCGGGGCACTATGAGAGGGTTCCCAAGCTCTGGACGGACCGCAGGGTGCTCGTGGGTGGCGTAATTGTCGACCACTGGCTGCGCTAACCCGGGGCGTGCTCAAGGAGCACGCCAGTGAGGACGATGAGCAGGACGGCGACGCGGCGTTTCAGTCGTTGTCCGGGAGGTACTCGTTCTTCTCGTAATACTCGAGGAGGTCGATGAACGTCGGGTAGTCATAGGTGACCAGCTCATCACCCTCCCACCTGGCGCCCAGCTCCTCAGCCCACTCCAGCTCGTTCAGACCGGGCGGCGCGTCCTCGGACCAGTAAAACGGCACCATGGTGCTGACCTTGTTACGCCGAGCCAGGACCACCCGTTCGCCCTCTGCTTTCGACGCTGTCACAGGCACCGATCCTACGCCCGAGGCTCGGCGACGGCATACCCACTTTCACCCCGTCCTTGCAGCAGGCCAACACCG
>DATEMN010000178.1:0-3716 GCA_035275565.1 Pseudonocardiaceae bacterium
GGCCTGGTCCGATCCGGAATGGGGTCTGCTGCTGTGGCTCACCATGATCACCGGACCCCGGCGAGGTGAGGTGTCCGCCCTGCGCTGGCGGCATGTCGATTTTGACCGCGCAATCCTGTGGGTGCACCGCAGCAACGCCCACACCAAGCACGGGGTTAAAGAGAAGGAGACCAAAACCGGGCAGCGACGCAAGGTAGCTCTCGACTCTTACACGCTCGCGCTGCTGGCTCAGCACCGCACACGGTGGGAGCAGCGCTGCGCCAGTCTCGGTTGCACATTGACCGGCGAGGCGTTCCTGTTCTCCCCCGCTCCCGATGGCTCCACCCCGTATGCCCCTCGGTCGATCACGCAAAAGTACCGCCGGATGGCGCTGCAGCTCAACCTACGCAGCACCCGCCTACACTCCTTACGCCACTACTCGGCAACCGAGTTGGTCGCCGCCGGCGTGGATCTACGCACCGTTGCTGGACGGCTGGGTCACGCAAGCGGCGGGGCCACCACCCTGAAGGTGTACGCGGCCTGGGTGGATGAGGCCGATCGGCGAGCAGCGACCACGATGGCCAACGTCATGCCCAAACCCGTCCCCCTCTACCGGCCGCGGGGGCCGTACGAGATCATCGCGACGACCCTTCGAGATAAGATCCACAGCGGGCTGCTCAAACCCGGCGACCAGCTGCCCACCGTCGCCGAACTCGCCGCTGCCCACACCGTCTCGGTGGGCACAGCCCACCGGGCGATAGCGCTGCTCAAAAACGAAGGCTTAATCGAGGTCGCTCGCGGCCGCCGCGCCTCCGTGTCGACATCCCTAATCAGCGCCCACAGCGCTGTGGACGCGCAATGATCGACAAAAAATTCACACAGCAGCGACAACGAACCTTATCCGTCGTTTGACTCACCCTTGACGCCATTGACGCCCGCTCCCGCGCACCGTATTAGCACCGTTGTGTGATCCACAGTAAGTACGGCGTCGACTTGTTGGATTCAAAAACCCTATCACGGCGATTTGACCTGGTGGTTGACGTCTAGCAGCCAGTGCATCAGCCGCGCCGCGCGGGCCACCGGCAGGTAGTGCGCGCAGACCAGCTCTGCGGCCCGGGCCAGCACCATAGGCCCGTACTGGACTCAGGCGGGTGGACAGGCCGGCGCGATGGCGGTAGCCGTGGCACCGCAGATCACGCAGGCGCGGGTCACGATCCGGTACTCGGTCACCCCCGGCGCACCCGATAAATCCGCCCCACAGCCACCACAGCACCCCGGATCACTGGTGATGATCTCATCCGGATTATCCACCAGCGGAATCGTCATTCCCGGATTCCGGGGTCGCTTACCTGGCCGGCACCCCGAGGACTTCCGCGACGAGCGCCGCACCGGCTTGCGATAGGTCAAACCTCAGGGTAAGACATCATTGGCGACTCCAAAGAGACCGGCCATGCCAGCCAATAGCCACTACGCCCCGCAACAAGGCCACCAGTAGGAGGCAACACCGCTAGATCGAGCCCGGCCCAGTCGCGACTACCTGTGCCCGCACCCGTAGCCGCCCCAGCTCGGTCAGTCGACCGCAGGCCGCACTAGGCGCTTGCGGGACCCCGATCGACAAATAGTTGTCTATGCCGCAGCGGTTCCGGTGGTGGTGATGCCGAGGTCGTGGAAGAGGGTTTGCATGTTGATGCGGAGGGTTTCGTAGTCGCGGTCGATGCGGGTCCAGTGGGTGGGTTTGCGGCCCATCCGGGGGCTTCGGACGCCGGCCAGGATGGGTGCGATGACGTGGTCGCGCAGTGCCAGGAGAGCGGCGATGGTGCGGGCTGCTGGTGAGGGCACCTGGTAACGGCGGGAGCGACCGGGTTTGATGATGAGCTCTTTGCCGCGGAGTTTGCGCAGGTCATAAGCAGCGTGACGAGGGGTGTAGCCGGTGTTTGGGGTGATCGTGTGCACCCTGGCGGCCAGGTCCGCGACGGTGAAGCCGCCGGGTGCGGCAGCCAGGGCGAGCACCGCGGTCAGCGCGGTGCGGATCCGGGGTTTGTTCAGGTCGATTCCGCCGACCCGGGTGGCGCCGATCTGGGAGGGTAGCGGCAGCTCATCGAGGGTGTCTTCGGGCAGGAAGCTGATATCGAGGCAGTCCAGCGTGGTGGTGAACCGGTCGACCATGCCGGCCAGCCGGCCGACGATCTCCCCGAAGCGGTCCACAATGCGGCCGCAGCGTAGTTGTGTGGTGTTGTGCACGACCGCCTCGAAGCGCAGCACATGTTCGCCTTTGGTGTAGCCCTTCAACGTGATGGGTCTCGCGTTTTCCGGACAGCTTTCTTGGTGGTTATTTCAGGCTGCGTGCTGCCGGTTCAGGTACTCGTCGTGGACCTCGCGTGGGGTCTTGTAGCCGAGTCCCGAGTGGAGACGTTGGGTATTGTAACGGATTTCTATGTATCGCACAATGTCCCGTCGGGCGTGCTCGCGGGTGGGGTAGGCGGTGCGGTGGACGAGCTCGTTCTTCAGGGCAGCGAAGAACGACTCGGCCATGGCATTATCGTAGCAGATTCCGGTGCGGCCGACCGAGTGGCGCAGGCCGAGTTCGGCGAGGGTGTCGGTGAACTGTTTTGAGGTGTAGTTGCTGCCCCGGTCAGAATGGAAGATCGCACCGGTTTCGAGGGCATGATTCCGTGCGGCCATTCTGATGGCGGCACTGATGAGCGGGGTCTTGTAGTTGTCGTCCATCGCCCATCCGATGATTTCCTTGGTGTGGCAATCGATGACGGTTGCGAGGTAGAGCCAGCCCTCCCACGTTGGAATGTAGGTGATATCTCCTACCATTTTCTGGCCGGGGGCGGTGGCGGTGAAGTCTCGGCACACGAGGTCGGGGATCGGGCCGGCGGAAGGGTCGGACTCGGTCAGGTTGTGCCGCCAGGGTCGGGGCTGGCACGGCATCAGGCCCTGCTCACGCATGATGCCCCGGACGAGCTCGGGGCTGCAGGGGGTGTCCCAGCGGGCCAGCTGGGCGTGGACACGCCGGTGGCCGTAGGTCTCGTCGGAATCTTCGAACGCCTTCGTCACGAGCAGCGTCAACAACTGCCGCCGCAGCGCGGTGGCCGAGTCGGGTCGGTCACGCCACTCATAGTATCCCGACGTCGACACGTCCAGCCATCCGCACATCTTAACAATCGTGTACTTCTTCTCGCCGGCCTCGGTCACGGTAGCCTTCTCCACGTCGATGAACTCGTACTTCTCGCTCACCGGTACTCCCTCGCGAAGAAGGCTGCGGCTTTTCCCAGGAACTCCTTTTCGAGCCTGAGCTCGCGGACTTCCTTCTCGAGTTCCCGGAGCCGGGCTCGGTCGGAAATGTTCAGTGGCGGTTCCTCGCCGGCGTGAGCCTCCCGATAGGCGTTCACCCAGTGACGAAGGGTCTGCTCGTTGAGTCCGAGCTCCCGCGCGACCAAGGCAATTGGCCGCGACAACTCCACCACCATCTTCGCGGCTTCGTCCTTGTATTCAGGGGTGAACGACCGACGATTCTTTGACACGTATTTCCTCTCTTCCGGAAAGGGAACCCTAGTGGGTTCACTGTCCGGAAGATCCTGGACCCCTCAGGTACGACCCCGAACTCCTGCCGATGCTGCTCGATAAACTGGCAGATCAGCGGTGTAGCGGGTCGCACTCCCGCGCGAAGAAACTCGTCGCCGCCTTCAAGATCTCAATCGTGCGTTCCAGCTCGGCGTTCTTCCGCTTGA
>DATEMN010000179.1:0-3347 GCA_035275565.1 Pseudonocardiaceae bacterium
GCCGTCCTCCGGCATCTCTTGTCTTTCTCTCTTCCTCGCCCACGCACAGAAAAGACGTCGACATGAAGTTCAATGACACCCTGACGACCCTCATCAAGCAGTCCCTTGAGGTCGGCGCGACGCCCGCTCTCATGGGCGAACCCGGCATCGGCAAGTCCAGCTTCGTCGAGGACCTGGCCTACTCCATGGGCACGCAGGCATTCACGCTGCCGTGCAACCAGCTCGCCGACAAGGCCGACCTCACCGGTGCGCGCCTGGTGCTGTACACCAAGGACGACGGTACGCAGAGCTACAAGCAGGTCTTCTACCCGCACCAGGTGATCCAGGAGTGCATCGACTACGCCGAGAAGAACCCGCGCGAGTGGCCGATCCTCTTCCTCGACGAGATCAACCGCACCACCTCCGACGTCACCTCCGGCGCGCTGACACTGGTCACGCTGCGCCGCATGGGGTACGTCGAGCTGCCCAAGAACGTCCGCATCGTCGTGGCCGGCAACGACAGGGGCAACGTCACCTCGCTCGACGAGGCAAGTCTGTCCCGCTTCGCGATCTTCCACGTCGAGCCCGACGCCGCCACCCTCATGTCCGTCCTCGGCGACAACTTGAACCCCTGGGTGAAGACGGTGCTCACGCAGTACCCCGCGCTGATCTTCCAGAAGTCGACGCCCGAGGCCATCGTCGTCGACGGCCAGGACGACGACGACAACGGCAACGGCAACGTCACGATGGCCGATCTGTTCGACGGCGGCGAGGAGATGAACCAGCTCACCACGCCGCGCACCATCGACAACCTGTCGAAGTGGCTCAACGCGGCCGACCCGCAGCAGCTGGCGCAGTACCTGGCCACCCCGATCCAGATCGGCGACCGCGAGACCTCGCTGCTGAACGAGGCCATCGAGGCCTACGTCGGGGACACCATGTTCACCACGCAGCTCGTGGCCACCATCGCCCAGGACCTGGCGAACAACGCCGGCGGCGTGCAGCAGAACCGGGTGAACGTCCCGAAGCCGAACTGCTACCAGAGCCTGAAGGCCGCAGCGACCATGACCGACATGGCCGCGGTCATCGCGACGCTGACCGACAACGAGAAGTCCGGGTCGCTGCTGTACGCGCTCAAGGAGAGCAAGGACAACGCGCGCCTCATCGAGCAGCTGGCCCAGGCCATCACCCAGATCGAGCCGGAGCACACCCGCACGCTCATCGAGATGGTGACCAGCCAGCAGATCGACCGCCAGAACCTGGAGGCCTTCATGGAGATCGACGCTCCGATCGTCAACCAGGCCAAGCCGGTCCTCTCGGCCTTCCTCTGATCGCTCCCTCACCGGTGGTGGGGACTGCTGCGGACTGCCGTCCTTGCTGCAACTCCCCACCACCGGCGGCGCTCTGCCGCTGCCTTGTCCTCAGAAGGAGACCACGACCCATGACGATCACCGTCACGAACCAGAAGCCGGCCGTACTCGACGCACTGCACACCATCTCGTGCACCGGTGATTACGACCCGATGCCGGCGATCCGGCAGACCCTCATCGACCCGCTGCTGGAGCCGTTGAACCCCAACGCCCCGGCGAGCATCACCGACGCCCAGGGCGCTGATCTGACGGGGGACATCCCGGGTCTGGTCCTGAGCTGCCTCGGCGAAACGTTGAACGTGGCCAGCGAGCAGACCGTCAAGGAGCTGCTCGGGCAGACCCTGATCAACTTCGACCAGGGCACACCGCTGCCGGTCGCCGAGCTCTTCGCCGTCCAGGCCGGGCAGCAGAACAAGATGCCCGCGCCCTCCCCGCGGGTGCTCTACACCGCGCAGGCTGATGTCCTCCCGGCCGCCAAGGCTCTGCTGGCGGGGACCGGCGACGAGAGCGCCTTCTTCGCCTCGGTCGCCTACACCTTCCACCCCGACACCCTGGGGTTCTGGTTCCAGTCCTCCGCCGCCTTCGACGACTTCAAGGTCTGGCTGTCCCAGCAGACACAGACGATGGCCAGTGCGTTGCCGCCGGCCACCGCCAAGTTGCTCAACGACTTCACGGCCTTGTCCCTGAAGGGGCTCACCGAGTCGCTGCTGGTGCGCAGGGACGACTCTGACGCCAGCGATGAGCACTCCTTCGCCCGCGTGCTCGTGCACATGCTCATGAACTACGTCGAGCAGCAGCGGGCCCAGGCCAGCCAGCAGAACACCGCCCTGGACACCGGCGTCCTGCCGTTCACGGTCGGGGAGCTGTTCTGCCCGCGCTCCCTCGTCCTGGTCAACGTCGAGGCCCATGCCCGGGCCACTGCGGCGAAGATCACGGGGGAGTGGAACCTCATCAACCAGTCGCTGGCTTCGCCGGTGAAGGTCGTCTCGAACACGTCGCTGTCCAAGCTCACATCGCTGCCACGGGCCGCCGCCCGGGCCGCCGCCCTGGGAGCCAACCAGCAACCGGGCCAGCCTGGCAGCCGCAGCGCCCAGGTGGCGTTCCGCAAGCAGCCGCCGAGCAAGCTCGACCTGCTCAAGGACATCACCCGTGTGCTGCGCCGGATGGGCAAGGTCAACAAGTCGCAGAACATCTTCCGCACGACGAAGGCGACCTTCCTCAAGGCCAACCGCCGGAACCCGGACGACTTCAACAAGCCCGGCCGGATCACCTCGGTGCACTACATGCCCGACCTGCACATCTACATCGACACCTCCGGTTCGATCTCCGAGGAGAACTACCAGGAGGCGGTCATGATGCTCATCCGGATCGCCAAGAAGCTCAACATCAACCTGTACTTCAACTCGTTCAGCCACTTCCTGTCCCAGGAGGTGATGCTGCGCACGGAGAACAAGTCGACGGCTCAGATCTGGAAAGAGTTCCGCAGGATCCCGAAGGTGTCGGGCGGAACCGAGTACACGCAGATCTGGCAGTACATCAACGCCAGCCGCGTACGTCAGCGCAGGCTCTCGCTCATGGTCACCGACTTCGACTGGCTGCCGCCGTCCACGCGTCAGGACCACCCGAAGAACCTGTACTACGCACCGTGCTCCGCCATGGACTGGTCGTCCATGGTTGACCTGGCCAAGCGCTACGCCGACTCGATGCAGCACATCGATCCGAGCATCCGGCAGAGGCTCCTCGGCATGGTCGTCTGACCCTGCTGCCCCAAGAACCGCCAAGAGCGGTGCCGTGCAACCGACTCCCCTGGCCGGCACCGCTCTTGGCGACCCCTGACTTTCCCTCTCACTCATTCATATCCCTGCTCGGGACACCGTGGCGCATCCACCCAGCGCGCCACCACGCCGAGCGACCCGCACGAAGGAGGACCCGGTGGGTCTCAGCAACTTCACACCCGGCGGCTCCGACGACGACAAGGGCAACGGCGGTGGCGGCAGC
>DATEMN010000180.1:0-16494 GCA_035275565.1 Pseudonocardiaceae bacterium
GATCTGGTCGGGCTCGCTTCCGCCCCGATCGCCCAGTTCTGGCGCGCCGGTGACATGCCCGGCCTGCGGGACTACGTGTTCAACGAGGTGCGGCCGGGGTTCATCGAGACCCACGGGGGTTCTGGTCGGGACACACGGGGATCGTGGCCGACCCGCGGATGACCGCCGACTACGTGCCTATCCACCTCACCGATGACCGCTCCGGGTGGTGGGTGCGGCGCGACCTCGTGCCCAGCCGGGAACGGTTGGCGGCGACGAGGGAGTGGGCGGCCACTGTCGCTGTCCCACAGATCATGCGTTATGGAGTGGATGCACCACGGTCGTCCTGTGGCGACACCTTGACACCCGGGACAGCAACGATGGGCTGATCACCCTCGTTCGCGCCTCGCGGTTCCCGCGGGTTCACCGTCTGTGGGCGAGGCAGGCCCGGCCATGAGCGGTATCAGCTCTTGAACGGGACACGGTGGGGGAGAGTGGCGGACGGCCTCGCGGGCTCCGCCCGCGGTCCCACCACTTCTCAACTCACCCCACCGGCCGCCTCTGGCAGCGAGGGCACCAGTACAAATTGCGCCCCGCATGCCGCGCAGTGACGACGTCGGTACCACACACCAGACACGGCGCCCCGGCCCGGCGGTAGACATAGACCTCGCCACCATGCCGGTCCTGCCGCGCAGGTCGTCCCATCACCACCGGGTCATGCTCCGGACGGACCGTATCAATCCGACCACGACGCACCCCCTCATGCATCAATCCCACGAGATCTGACCACAGTGCCGACCACTGATCCTCGCCAAGATCACACCCTGGCTGCAGCGGATCCAGCCGGTGACGGAACAACAGCTCAGCCCGATAAACATTGCCAATTCCCGAGACCACCGCCTGATCCATCAACAACGTGGCCAACGGCGCCCGGGACCGACAGATCCGCGCCCAGACCCGGTCCGGGTCAGCGTCACCCCGCAACGGATCCGGCCCCAACCGAGCGTGCACCGCCTCCACCTCGGCCCCCGTAAGCAGCTCACACGCCGCCGGCCCCCGCAGATCCGTCCAGTACGTGACACCGACCAGCCGCATGCGCACCTGCCCCTGCGGCGGCCGCACGGGCAACCTCGCGTCAGTGAACGAACCGTACAGACCAAGGTGCACGTGCACCACCAAATCAGGGCCATAGACATGGAACAGATGCTTGCCATGCGCCTCGGCCCGCCGCAACACCCGACCATCCAGCTTCGCTGCGGCCACCGCGAAGCGACCCTGCGGACTGGACACCGCAACTGGCGACCCTCCGTACCACCGCTGGTGCGCACCCGCCAGTCGGTGTGTCGTGTGACCCTCCGGCATCAGAGGATCAGCCCGAGTCCGCGTGCCCGACAGTGCGGTAGAAGAGTCCGCATCAACCCGTAATACACAAAACTAGCTTACCGAAACCACAACGAACCGCAGAATCAGGGGCCAGGAAAACCCGATCAACCAAAAATTGGCGACAACCAAAACTCGAGTGTCAAGCGCCTCCTGCACATCGCCGGTGTCCGCCGGACGTCATCCACTCGACGAGCTACGAAAGGCTTTGACTTCGAGCTGGGCTAGCACAACGTCGACACCGCGGCCGTGGACCTGGCCGGACATTTTGACACAGCCTAGACATGGGTGCTCGACCTCATCGACCGCACCCCGGACACCGACGACAGCGACAGTTCGTTCGACGGACACGACGCCCTCATCCGCGCGATCAACAACCCCGGAAGTAGAGCGTTCCAAGCCGTGCTCGCACTAGCCGGCTGGGAACTTCGCAACAACGGGGCGATCCGACCCGACTTCGCACAGGTTCTCGACAACGTCGTCCGGATACCCGGCCGGATCGGCATGAAGTACCAGGCAATCCTCGCGGAACGTCGAGTGTTCCTCGAAGCTGTGGGAGCAGGGCCACATCGCCCGTGCGGCCCATCGAAACGCTGACAGAGAGGGCGTCGCCAGGGGCCTGTGAACGAGAACTTCCAGCGGCTATGGACCAGGCTGATCGAACTCGGACACCATGAAGCAGAGATCAGGCCAGACGAGGACCGCGACGCCTCCTGGTCCGAAAATAACGTCGGGGACGGGCGGGGGTGAGACCCAGCGCAGCGTCGCGCATGAGGATCGGACTGCGGGATGAGGCAAGGAGTCAGCCGAACCATTGGACGAGCATGACGTGGACCTCCTGCAGCTCGTCTAAGACCAGGTAGATGGCTTGCCCCGCATGACCGGGGCCGAAATCCCAGCGACGAACGGCGCCGTCTGGATTGTCCTCGTGCAACGACGGCCCGCTCCACGGTGTCAGTTCGAGCGCGCCGAGCACATCGGCATAGGAGTGGAGCGCGTCAGCGGGAAGTGCGGCGATCTGGTCGGCAGCTTCGGGATAGACGACGATTCGGTACACCTACGAGTGCTCGCCCAACCGCTGGCGAATCAGAGCCTTCATGTCCTCACCCGACACACTGCCAGGCAGGGCCTTACCGGTCGCCAGCGTGTGCGCCGCGGTGGCTAGCAGGCGGTAGTAGCTCCCGGGCTCTTTCAGCTCGGCATAGGCGAGATGCCGCCACTTATTCAGCAAATCGTGCACCCCGGCAAGATCCTTGGTTTGCTTAGCGTGCTCCAGTACGATCTCCCACTCGCGGTCGAACTCAGCAGCCACGTCCGGCGTTAGGCATGCACGAATCGCGACTGGCTCCGTAGACGGTGGCACCGGGTCACCGTCCGGCAACGTCGCAGCAGGAGAAACCATGCACACACCCTAGCCGCTCGGCATGAGACGCCGCGGCCTGACCGACGACCAGGTCGAGGACGCCAAGCGGCTCTACCACCAAGGCTGGTCACTCTCCCGGATCGGCACCCACATGGACGTCACTGCGGACACGGTGCGCAAACGCCTGTACCGCTTCAGAACCTCGTGTGTGTCGGTTGACCTGCTGGTTTAGAGGAAGATGAAGATCAGGAGCGATCGTCGATCGTGTGTCTTCGACTCCTCTATCTGATCATGGTGTTCCTGTTCCGGTGGCTGACGGTCCTGGCACGCAGCGAGTCGGCGCTCGCTGCCGAACTGCTGGTATTGCGGCACGAGGTCGCGGTGTTACGTCGGCAGGTGGGCCGGCCACGGCCCTCGTGGCCGGATCGCGCGATCCTGTCCGCGTTAGCCCAGCTGCTGCCACGACAGCTACGCAGCCACCGGCTGGTCACACCAGCTACGCTGCTGGCTTGGCACCGTCGCCTGGTGAGTCGTAGGTGACAATACGCCAAATCGGTCCGGTCGTCCTCCGGTGAACGCCCAGATCCGCGAACTGATCCACAGGCTCGCCCGAGAAAATCCACAGTGGGGATATCGCCGAGTGCACGGCGAACTCGTTCGCCTCGGCTACCAGCTCGGTGAATCGACCGTCCGGCGAATCCTGCGCGCCCACGGCATCGGCCCGGCGCCACGCGACAGGGACACCTCGTGGCGGACCTTCCTGCGTACCCAGACCGACGGGCTGCTGGCCTGTGACTTCTTCCACCTTGACACGATCTTCCTGCGCCGCCTGTACGTGCTGTTCGTGATCGAAATACGCACCCGCCGGGTCCACATCCTCGGGGTGACCGCCCACCCAGTGGGGCACTGGGTTGCCCAGACCGCCCGTAACCTGGCGATGGATCTCAGCGATCAGATCAGCTCATTCCGCTTCCTCATCCGAGACCGGGACGCCAAGTTCACCACGAGCTTCGACAACGTCTTTGGCAGCGAGAACATCTCGGTCATCAAGACACCGCCGCACACTCCCCGCGCGAACTGTTACGCCGAGCGGTTCGCGCGCACGATCCGCGCCGAGTGCACCGACCGCATCCTGATCTACCATCAACGCCACGCCAGCAGGATCTTGTCGGAGTACGCGCGGCATTACAATGATCATCGGCCACACCAGTCCCGAGACCAACGCGCACCCAACGACAACCACCGCCCAACTGCCCTACCAGTCCCCCGGCCCATTCGGCGCCACCACGTACTCGGTGGCATGATCAACGAATACCACCCGCTGCCTGATCCACTCAACGAAACAGCAGGTCAAACGGTACTCAGGGCAGATGTAATCCTTTGACTCGATGACAACCCAGCGAAAACGTGGGCGTACCATTGAGTAAAAGTCCGCGACAGCCGCGAATTCGGGAAGGTCGCGCATACCTTCTATGCGCGACGAGAATAGGCCGTACTACCGATTTTGCGCATAGATCGCATGCGTGGCGCGCATAGCAACGCGCCGGCTGACGTGCTAGCCAGTCAGGATCTTAAGCACGTCCGAGAAAGAGCTGGTGAGGCTGTCGAGTGCGGCCTGTCCCTTCGCCGCACTGGCAACGGATGGCCTGCCGATTATTCCCCGCGGCGCGTAGGCTCGTATTCCTGTGATCAGGAGGTGAGGGCGGTGCGGTGCGTCGTGGTCGTTCTGTGAGTACGTCGAGCGCACGAGATGAGAGTGTGAATGTAGGAGTATCGATGTTTCCCACTCGCCGCCGTGCATGTCCTCACCGGTGGTGGTCTCCATTCCGGCGCACTCACGTGCGATTAGAAAATCTTCGCGACCCGGAAATAAGACCACTCTGCGTTCCGTGACGTTCGCTTCTTGCGTGACATTGGACAGTACATAGTTACCGCCGTGGTTCGACCCAGCAGTGCGCCGCTTCCATCTCGACATATTCGGGCGTGCAGTACTGCGCGAGGTCCTTCTCCGAGTTGAGACTTCGCTCAGCGAATTCGAACGCCAGCTCGAGCGTGCTTGCGCAATCGTCCGGCCTGCCGAGCTGTGCGAATACATATGCTTGTTGACGTAGTGCGACAGCGCGATAACGCGGAGGGAGATGGGTCGCCTTGCGCAATGCGGCGTCCACGAGTGTCAATGCCAGTTCGGGTCGCTTCGCATCAGTGGCGATGTTGCTGCGCCGCATCAAGATGTACGAGATGAGCATCTCGTCGTCCGCTTCTTGCGCGAAGTCGAGAGCAATGCTCGACATTTGCATCGCACTGTTCAGCGCACCCGTGTCCCGATAAATCCACCCGGCAAACTCCGCGTAGCGCGCTCCTACCTGTAGAAGCTGTTTGCGATCTTTGTCACGGATATTCGACAAGAGGTTCTCGATAATCGCAGTTGCTCTGGCGCTATGTTCACAAGAGATTGTGGACCGGCCAGGTTGTCTGTGTTCGAGTACAGCTCGAGTGTCGCCAGCAACGAATCGGCGAGCGCCGACTCTGTGTGCAGGCTGGTCGCAGCGACCAGCGGGCCATCAGGCAGTGCGAATACGTCACGGGACCGCTTCGGCTCCTCTTCTTTCTCCTCTGGCAGATCGAACCACAGAAGGTCGGCCGGCATCTTGAGCGAACGCGCGTAATGGATGAGCTTGTCGAGCGTGTCCACCCGGTTCCGCCCGGATTCGATCCGACTCAGCTGGGACTGAGTAACCCCGAGCCATCGACTCACGATCTCCTGCGGAAGTGGCTTGTGCCCATGCGCCGGGTGGTATCTGTACACGCGCACCACCGTCCCCATGTCACGAGACACGAATGCGTCTCGCATTTGATCCGTGTACCAGAAGTCCGCACCGAGGTCAGGGGCGTGGTCGGACCCAATCCCGTTCAGCTGACGACATGGTGCACACATGCTCGCGCGCCACAAAGACCCAGGTGCACGTGCACCACGGGATCGGGGGCGTAGACGTGGAACAGATGCTTGCCCAGTGCCTCGACGCGCTGCAGTACCCGCCCGTCGAGCACCGCGGCGGCCGTCGCGAAACGGCCCCGTGGGCTGGACACCGCCACCGGCGACCCGCCGTAGCACCGCTCGTGCCGTTGGGCCAGCCGGTGTGTCGTGTGTCCTTCCGGCATGGCTCAACTAGCCGGGGGCGGCTGCCCGGTGGACTCGAACGCCGAGATCTGGCTGATCCGGCGGGAGTGCCGTTCGCCGCCGGAGAACGGGGTGGTGAGGAACGCCTCGACGATCTCCGCCGCTTCGGCGGGGCTATGCATCCGGGCGCCGATCCCCACCACCTGGGCGTCGTTGTGCTCCCGGGCGAGGGTGGCCGTCTCGGTGCTCCAGGCCAGCGCGGCGCGACAACCCGCGACCTTGTTGGCGGAGATCTGCTCACCGTTGCCGGACCCGCCGATCACCACGCCGAGGCTGCCCGCATCAGCCACTACCCGGCGGGCGGTCTCGATGCACAACGGTGGATAGTCGTCGTCGGGGTCGAAGGCGTCCGGACCGACGTCGACCACGTCGTGCCCGAGACTGATCAGGTGCTGTACCAGGAAGACCTTGAGCTCGAAGCCAGCATGATCGGAACCGAGGTAGACGCGCACGGTGTGCAACATTGCCATATCGCGAATCATCGGGTGAGGAGGGCGCAGGGTGCGGCGCGCGCACGTGCAGGACGGTTACGACGTCCGGCTCGAATGGGGCCGGGAAGGAGTGGCCCTGCTCGGAGCGCACTGTGCGGTGGTGGTGATCGTGGACGTGCTCTCATTCTGCACCGCCGTGGATGTGGCCGTCGAACGCGGAGCCATGGTGCTCCCACTGCCCTGGGGCGACGAGCGCGCTACTGACGTCGCGCAGCGGGCCGGGGCGGTGCTGGCCGGTCCCCGCGGCGCTCAAGGACTGACGCTGTCGCCGGCGTCGTTGCGCGAGATACCCGCTGGGACGCGGCTGGCACTGCCCTCTCCCAACGGTGCGACGCTGTGCGCGCTCGCGCAACGGACCGGCGCCCAGGTGCTCGCCGGGTGCCTACGCAACGCGGCCGCGACCGCCCGGACCGCGCAACATCTGGCCCGGGGCGGCCCGATCGGGCTGGTAGCTGCCGGCGAGCGGTGGGAGCTGCCTGGCGAACCGATGCGGCCGGCGCTGGAGGACGCCGTGGGTGCGGGCGCGATCGCCGGGGTGCTGCCCGGGGCGTTCTCACCGGAGGCGGAACTGGCCGCGGCTGGATTCGACGCGGCCCGGTCCCGCGGGCTGCACGGCGTCCTCGCCGCCAGCGCCTCCGGGCGGGAACTGGCCGACGATGGATTCGCTACTGACGTCACGCTGGCCGCAGCGCACGACGCCAGCGAGGGGGCACCACGGCTGCGGAATGGAGTGCTGACCACGTGACCGGGCGATGGATCGAGCTGGCCGACGGCGTGCTGGTACGACGGTACGCCGAGTTGGATCTGTCAGTGGGCCTGGTCATCGGAACCAGTGGCTGCCTGGTCGTGGATACCCGCAGCGATCCCGGCCAAGGCGCTGAGCTGCACGCCGCGGTCCGCGAAGTCACCCGCCGGCCGTGCAGTGTGGTACTCACCCACGCGCATTTCGACCATTGCCTGGGCACCGCTGCCTTCCTCCCGGCCCCAGTGTGGGCGCATCCCCGGTGCCGGGAGGACCTGGCCAGGGGCGGCGCGGCGCAACACGCCGAGGCATTGGCCTGGTACCGCGCGCAGCCGGCGCCCCGCGCCCCGGCGCCGGTCCGTCCTGTGGTGCCGGATCGGGTGGTCGCCGGCCAGACCGAACTCGACCTCGGTGACCGACGGGTGCTGCTAATGCATCCCGGAGCGGGGCACACCGACCACGACGTCGTGGTGTGGTCACCTGACACGAGTGTGCTCTTCGCGGGTGATCTCATCGAGCAGGGGGCCGACCCGGACTTCACCGACGCCTACCCGCTGCGCTGGCCAGCCGCCGTAAACGCGCTGCTCAAGCTCGACCCGCGGATCATCGTGCCCGGCCACGGCGATCCGGTGGACGCCACCTTCGCAATCACTCAGCGCGATGAACTCGCCGCCCTGGCCTTGCTATGCCAGGCGGTACAGGCTGACGAACTCGACACCGCGGCCGCGCTCCGGGCGTCCCCCTTCACCCGGGCAACCACCCTGGCCGCACTGGCCCGGGTTGGTGGCCCTTCAAGAACCACCAACCCCCCGGATCGCTGCACATAACGACAGCCAACCCACGCTGGTAGTCAGGAGAATAGCGGTCCCACCGCACCCAACCATTATTTCCGGGAACGAGGAGGCATGCCCGGCATCCGCCTGCGCGATCTGTCCGTACCTCGATAATTCCCGCCTAAGCTACTCGGCTCTGCACCGTCAGTCGTCGTTACCACCGGCAGTGTGACTTTGTCACATGTCCGCCAGCCTCGCGCGCCATATGCACTCATGAGTCTAACTGTGTCCTTGTCCTGCGCCGTCGCATCCCGAACACAGATGCTCGGCCGAGGTCGACCACGAATCGGTAATGGGTCTTGTCCCCCGGCCCTGCACTGTCCCCCACCCCACCCGTGGCGTCGTCACCGTCGATGACGAGCGCGCCTTCGCCTCCCAACTTTCCAAGTACCTCACCACGGCACCACTTCCAGTTATCCGATCTTGACACACGGGGGAAGACTCGGGGTCTCAGCCCGAGCGCGTGAAGATCGACCATCGGTTTGCAACTAATAGTGTTCTTCCGCATGATCTGAGTCACCATGATACATCCTAAAGAGTGAATAATCTTGCCTTTCGTTGCGCAAAGTAACGATTCTGAAACCAGCACCGATCAATCGCTCATCAGGGGCATCGTTCCCACCACTTCACGAGAGCGAATAGGAGACGGCCATGTGGCTCAGTCCATGCTGCAAAGCGCCAACAGAGAAAGCTTCAGCATTTTACGCGCTCCCGCCACGTAACAACAAATGCACTAAATGCGGCAAAATCTACACTTCCGCTAAACTCACATGGGAACCACCACTCAAATAAGACCCTGCGCGGAGTCGACGAACAGTTGATAGACTGCGGCTGGGTCATGGCCTGACGGTCACGTTGTTTCGGCGGCAGCGATCGACGATTACTGCCGAATTCATCTATATCGGATCAAGAAGCGTCACCTACGGCGACGGGTGCTGGTCGAATTGGTCGGTTTCTGTCGTCCGCACCCGATCACCGCAGATCTATCCGATAAGTTACACAAAGTCGGGCTTTTCGTTTCGGGTTCGCTTGAGCTCGAAGAAGTGTGGGAAGCCGGCCAGCAGCAGAGCACCGTCGAACATCTTGCCGGCCTGCTCGCCGCGCGGAATCCGGGACAACACCGGCCCGAAAAAGGCCACCCCGTCGATGTGGATGGTCGGGGTCCCGACGTCCAGCCCGACCGGGTCCATGCCAGCGGCATGGCTGGCCCGCAGCTCCTCGTCGTACTCGGTGCTTCCAGCGGCCGCAGCCAGCTCCGCGGGCAGCCCCACCTCGGCCAGCGCAGCCGCGATCACCTCATCGAGGTCCTTGTTGTCCTCGTTGTGGATTCGCCTACCCAGCGCGGTATAGAGCGGACCGAGCACCTTCTCTCCATGGTCGCGGGCCGCAGCGATACACACCCGGACTGGCCCCCAGCCCCGGTCCAGCAGGCTCTGGTACTCCGCGCTGAGCTCGCGGCCCTCGTTGAGCACCGACAGGCTCATCACTCGAAAGTGTACGTCGATGTCACGCACCATCGCGGCCTCGAGGATCCAGCGGGAGGCGATCCACGCCCACGGGCACAGCGGATCGAAGAAGAGATCGACCTGCGCCGCGCTCGGCTCGGTCCGGGCTTCTGTGCTGTGGCCGGCGGTCACCGTCATCGCGTTCTCCGTTCCTGGTCCGTCGCGAGCTACAACCCGTCCGTGTGATCACTTCTTCCGCGGGCGTTTATCACCTGCGGGCCGACCGGCGTCCGTGATTGGATGCAAAGAACTCCCGATCCGACATCAGAGGTGATCTGTGGCCGTCCCCAACCTCACCCAGGAGCAGGCTGTCGAGCGCGCTGGGCTGCTCGACGTCGATTCATACACCGTCGAGCTCGATCTGACCGACGGTGCTGGCCAGCCGAGCGAGGAGACGTTCCGCAGCAGAACCACGGTCCGTTTCTCGTGCCGCTCCCCCGGGGCGTCGAGCTGGATCGACCTGGTGGCTGCCCGGGTCAGCACCGCGACCCTCAACGGGACCGCACTCGACATCGCCAGCTACGACGAGGCGAAGGGGATCGCCCTGTCGGCCCTGGCCGCTGACAACGAGGTGGTCATCGAGGCGGATGGCCGCTACATGAACACCGGCGAGGGGCTGCACCGCTTCACCGACCCCGTCGACGGCGGCGTCTACCTCTACAGCCAGTTCGAGACCGCCGACGCCAAGCGCATGTACGCCTGCTTCGACCAGCCCGACCTCAAGGCGGTACACCGCATCCGGGTGGTGGCACCCGCCGATTGGGCCGTGATCTCCAACGCACCCTGCCAGTCCACCGAGGATGCCGCCAGCGGGGCGGTTCGGCACGTCTTCGCGGACAGCGCACGGATCAGTCCTTATATCGCGGCGCTGGTCGCCGGCCCCTACGCGCGCTGGACCGACGAGTACAGCGACGAGGAGGGGACGATCCCGCTGGGCATCTACTGCCGCGCCTCGCTGGCCGAGCACATGGACGCCGAGCGGCTGTTCACCGAGACCAAGCAGGGCTTCGGCTTTTACCACGGCGCCTTCGGGGTGCGCTACCCGTTCGAGAAATACGACCAGTGCTTCGTGCCCGAGTTCAACGCCGGAGCCATGGAGAACGCCGGCTGCGTGACCTTCCTGGAGGACTACGTCTTCCGCAGCCGGGTCACCCGCTACGTCTACGAGCGGCGCTGCGAGACCGTGCTACACGAGATGGCGCACATGTGGTTCGGCGACCTCGTGACCATGCGCTGGTGGGACGACCTGTGGCTCAACGAGTCCTTCGCCACCTGGGCCTCGGTGCTCTCCCAGGCTCAGGCCACCGAGTACACCGGCGCGTGGACCACGTTCGCCACCGTGGAGAAGTCCTGGGCTTACCGGCAGGACCAGCTGCCCTCCACCCACCCGATCGCCTGCGACATCCCCGACGTGCAGGCCGTCGAGGTCAACTTCGATGGCATCACCTACGCCAAGGGCGCCAGCGTGTTGCGCCAGCTGGTCGCCTACGTCGGGCTGGAGAAGTTCCTCGCTGGCCTGCGGGTCTATTTCACTCGGCACGCCTGGGGCAACGCCACGCTCGCCGACCTGCTGGCCGCGCTGGAGCAGGCATCGGGTCGGGACCTGTCCGGCTGGAGTGCGCAGTGGCTGGAGACCACGGGGCTCAACACCCTGCGACCGGAGTTCACTGTGGACGCTGACGGTGCATTCGCCTCATTCGCGGTGCTTCAGGGTGGTGCCAGTCCCGGGGCCGGGGAGCGACGCACCCACCGCCTCGCTGTCGGTGTCTACGACTCACAACCCGATACGCGTTCGCTGGAGCGCGCCCACCGGCTGGAACTGGACGTCAGTGGGGAGCGAACCGAGGTTCCCGAGCTGATCGGAGTATCCGCGGGTCAGCTGGTCTTGGTCAACGACGACGACCTCACTTACTGCATGATGCGGCTCGATGAGAAGTCCCTGGCAACGCTGGTCGACCGGATCGGCGACATCACAGATTCGTTACCCCGCTCGCTGTGCTGGTCGGCGGCCTGGGAGATGACTCGTGATGCTGAGTTCAAGGCCAGGGATTTCATCACGCTGGTGCTCGGCGGGTTGTCCGCCGAGACTGAGGTGGGCGTCGTGCAGCGGTTGCTGTTGCAAGCCCAAGCCGGGTTGTCCTCCTACGCCGAGCCCGGTTGGGCCATCGAGGATGGCTGGCCACGCTTCACCCGCACGCTGATGGACTTGATCAGCACGGCCGACCCTGGCTCGGACCACCAGCTCACGCTGGTCAACACACTGACCACGTCGCTGCTGGGCAAGCCGGAACTGGACGCGCTGGCGGGCTGGCTGGTCGGTGAGGGGGTGCCCGAGGCACTCACGGTGGACACCGACCTGCGCTGGCGGTTGCTGCAGGCGCTCACCGCGCACGGTGTGGTGGGTGCAGACGAGATCGCCGCTGAGCAAGATCGCGATGCCACCGCCACCGGGCGGCGGCAAGCCGAACGGGCGCTGGCGCTGCTGCCCACTCCCGCCGCCAAGGAACGCGCCTGGCAGCGGGCGATGCGCGACGACGAGCTACCCAACGCCATCAGCGAGGCGATCATCAGCGGCTTCAGTCACTACGCGCAGAAGCAGCTACTCGCCCCGTACCTGGATCGGTACTTCGACGAGATCGCCGAGGTCTGGGACCGCCGGACCTCCGAGCGTGCCCAGTCCTGCGTGCTCGGGCTGTTCCCGTCGTGGGTGGTCGAACAACGATGCGTGGACGTCGCGGGCACCTGGTTGGAGGTCGGCGAGCACCCGTCCGCGCTACGCCGACTGGTCTCCGAGGGTCGGGCCGGCGTGGTCCGGGCACTGGCCGCCCGCGCCTTCGACGCCAAGGGCTCGTGAGTGGCATTGAGTGTTATAACACTGTTTTACACTCACGAGTCGGTTTGGTCCGCGAGAATCCGTAGCCCGGAGGTCAGGCCGCCGGTGAGGTCACCGTCCTTGAACGAGGAGACCATGCTCTCCACCGCAAGTTTGCACCCGCGATCGGGGAGCCGGTGATGAGCTCTGCAGCCGGTGACCACCTCGACCACCCGCTGGCCCGGTGAGACGGCCACCAGAACCGCGTCATCGGCGCGATCGCCCAGCGAGTCGTGTAGCTGCTCGGCGCGCTCCCGGGTATCGGCGCCTAGATCGCCGAGATACACGCTAAAGTGCAGGCCCACGCTGCGGCTGGCTCGGGCCAGCGTGTCGTCGAGGACCGTGAGCTGCGACGTGCTGAAGGGCAAGGTGGGTAGCACGGGTGTGGTCCGCCGGGCGGCGGAGATCCGTCCCGTGCCGACCACGGCCTCGCCGGGTGCGAGACCGTCGCGCTGAGTCTGATCACTTCGGGTCGGATCGCTGTGGCTGCGACGTGCGGGCTTCCCATGCTGCTCATTACCAGTGACCACGAGCACCTCCCCGGGCCGCACCTGCTCTCCGATGGCCGACATCGCCTAGCGCCTCCGGGTTCGCCGTCCACAGCACCGGCGGGTGATTCCATTCCTCACCGGGACGGTAACGGGGACGTCGGGCGAAGTGGGGCCGCAGCGTCAGTAACGCCAGCAGAGCTAAAATGGCCAACGGAACGCCCGCCAGGACGAGGATGATCTCCAGGGACGTCACAGGATCACGGTAGCCGACCGGGGTCTGCCGCCACGTCACCAGGTAGGTGGTCGCCGCTGCGCCCATGGGCAGGCGCGCTCCAACTGTCCAGCCAGGGCGAGCAGGGATCCCTCCCCAGCGGGGCGGCCCACGAGCTGAACTCCCACCGGGAGCCCGTCGTCGGTCCAGTGCAGCGGCAGCGAGATGGCGGGCTGACCGGTCACGTTGTACAGCGCGTTGTAGGGCACATATCGCTTTTGCCGCTCGAAGTCCTCCGCGGGGGTAGGTGCCGAGCTGAACCATCCGACCGGTCGGGGCAGCTGCGCCAGTGTCGGGGTGAGTACGGCGTCGAAATCGGCGTGCGCCGCGACCACAGCCCGGCCGACGTGCTGAACTCGCGCGATCGCCTGGAGGAACTCCGGACCGCTGACTGCGGCCCCCCGCTCACGCAGCCATCGGGTCAACGGCAGCAGCGCGTCCTGCTCCCCTTGCGGTACCGGCACGGAGTGTGCGCTCACCGCCCAGAGCACCTCGAAAGCTGGTAACAGCACCTCGGGATCGAACGGCGACGTGGTGTCCACCACGTCATGACCCAGCCCGTCCAGCAGAGTGCTGGTGTCCTCCCATGCCTGACGGCACTCAGCTGCAAGCTCGACTCCGAGCAACGATGAATCCGCATAACGCCCGATTCGCAACCGCCCGGGCCCCCGGCGGGCATGGTGCAGAAAATTCTGTCCTGGCGGCAGCGGGGGCGCGAACACCGGTTCAGCCGGGCATACCACCGCCATGGCGTCCAACAACGCGGCGGCGTCATCGACGGTGCGGGCCAGGGGGCCGATCACCGAGAGCAACGTCACATCACCCGCCGCCGGGCCGCGGGACACCCGCCCACGGCTGGGTTTGAGACCGACCACGCCGCAGGCCGCGGCGGGACCGCGAATCGAGCCCCCACCATCACTGCCCTGAGCGAAAGGCACTAACCCACCCGCTACCGCCGCAGCCGCGCCGCCGGAGGAGCCCCCTGCCAACAAGCTGGTGTCCCACGGTGTCACCGCGGGCGGCAAGCCGGCCGGCTCGGTGTAACAGGGCAGTCCGAATTCTGGAGTGCTCGTCTTGCCCAGGCTGATGGTCCCGGCGTCGGCCAGCAGCCGAACCACGTCATCATCAAGGGACGGCACGTATCGGGCGTAGACCGCGGAACCGAATGTGGTGCGCACACCGGCGGTCGCGGTGAGATCCTTGATCGCGGTCGGGACGCCGAGCAACGGGGGTAGCTCAGCAGGTTCAAGCGTCCTGCTCACCAGCAGGTCGGCGGCGCGAGCCGCCGTCAGGGCGCGCTCAGCGGTGACCGTGACGAAAGCGCCCAGCGTGTCTGCTCGCCGCAGATAATGCTCAACGAGCTCGCTGGCGCTCACCTCGCGTCGTCGTACCGCCGCAGCCTGCTCCAACGCGGTCAACTCATGCAGGTCCCCCATCGGACCCACCCTACGACGAGCCGCGGTGTAGCAGCAGGTTGGTAGCGGTTGGAAGCAGCTGGAGCGGGGGTTGGTAGTCCTTGAAGGGCACTGGACTTAGGCGACCTCGCCGAGGTAGGGCAACCACAGGGGGTCGGCGTCAGGCACCGTGGCCAGCAGCCGCCAGTGCTGGCCACGCGGGGGGCGCGGCACCACGCGCAGCTTCCAACCCAGCTCGGTGAGCAACCGGTCGGCCTTACGATGGTTGCAGCGGGCGCAGCAGGCCACGCAGTTCTCCCAGCAATGCTCGCCGCCACGGCTGCGCGGGACCACGTGATCGATGGTCTCCGCGCGAGCTCCGCAGTAGCTGCAGCGGTATCGATCGCGATGCATCAACGCCGCCCTGGTCAACGGGACCCGCGCCCGGTAAGGCACCCGCACGAAGGTGCGGAGCTTGATCACCGAGGGAACCACGATACTGGTCGTCGCGGAGTGCAGCACCAAACCAGCAGCGTCACCGTGCACCACGTCAGCCTTGGCGCACACCACCAGCACGACTGCCCGGCGCAACGGCAGCGCGGTCAGCGGCTCGAAGGTCGCGTTGAGCAGCAACACCCGTCTACGTCCCCAGAGCGGTGCGCCGGTGGCCGTGGCCGGGTCCGTGACGACAGCAGGGTTCGCGAGGACAGCAGTAGTACCAGAGAGAACAGTGGTATCAGAGAGAACAGTAGTGTCGGGGAGCCCGGTTGAGGTTCCTGAGCGCGAGGCGGTCCGCCGGGCCGCCTCCGCTGGGTGACCCTCCGGGCTGGGTTGTCGGTCGTGCACGCGACCACCTCCGGGCAATGCGCGCCACTAGTCCACCATGAAGGAGGCGATAGCGCACGTGTCTAAGTTGACACATGCCGGTGACCGCCGATCGAGCCGACCGCGACGGACAGTGGGACCGGCGACCGCCGATACAGTCCGACGCGTGAGTGGAACTGACATCGAGCCTATCCAGCGATACACCGGACCCGATCTGGATGTGGTGCACACCAGATGACCGCCCAATCGATCTTCCAACCCGACTGCGCCCAGGACGCGGGCTCGTGGTGCTCGCGTATCTTCCACCTCACCCACAACGACATGCTGGCTCGCTACGCCGACGCCGTCATGGGGACCGGGCTGCGGATCCTGCTCATCGTCGCGCTCGCAGTGATCATCCGGCTGATGACACATCGTGCGATCAACCGGCTGACCCGGGTGACGGCCGGGGGAGGGGGACAGCCGCTCGGTTTGCTCCGCCCGCTGCAGGAGCGGACACCTCCATCCTGGCTCAGCACCGGACCGTTGCGGGAACGACGATCTCAGCGCGCCCGCACAATCGGCTCAGTACTGCGGTCTGGCACGACGTTGGTGGTCTACGGGGTCGCGGCCACCCTGGTGCTGGGCGAGCTCGGGATCAATCTCGGGCCAATTATCGCCTCAGCCGGCATCCTCGGCATCGCGCTAGGCTTCGGCGCACAGAACCTGGTCAAAGACTTCCTGTCAGGGATGTTCATGATGGTCGAGGACCAGTACGGTGTCGGCGATGTCGTTGACCTCGGCGAAGCCACCGGCACGGTCGAGGCGGTGGGCCTGCGGGTGACCACGCTGCGAGACGCCAAGGGCACCGTGTGGTACGTCCGCAACGGCGAGGTGATGCGGGTCGGCAACTCCAGCCAGGACTACTCGGTGGCCGTCGTCGACCTTCCCGTCGGGCATCACGCCGACATCCCGGCAACCACCGAGCTCGCCGGCCGCACCGCCGCCGAACTCACCGCAGAGGGCAGCGCGCTGGCCGCCGACGTGCTTGAACCACCGGAGGTGCTCGGGGTCGAGTCGATCAGCTCGGACGGCGTGACGCTGCGGATCACGACCAAGGTGCGGGCGGGGCGCCAATGGGCGGTGCAGCGGGCCCTGCTGGCCGGCATCAAGTCGGCCTTCGCCGAAGCC
>DATEMN010000181.1:0-5941 GCA_035275565.1 Pseudonocardiaceae bacterium
TGGAGATACACCGCCGGGTGGCCCGCTCCGGGTTGCGGTTCGGTACGACGTTGCGGGCCGCCTATGCCCACCCCGACGGTTCAGCGGAATTCAAGCCGATGCTCCGCGGGCACTTCCACGCCCAGGACCCCGTCGACGAGATCAAGCGGTACTACACCTACCGCAATCGCGGCTACCTGCTGTCCCAGCCGGGGATGCGCTGGCTCGGGATGCTGGAGGTGCTCCGGTTCGGGTTGTATTTCCTGGGCACCAAACGAGACCCGCGGGCCTTCCAGCGGTGGCTGCGGCTGCTCCGCCAGGGCCGTGCGGAGCGCTTCTACCGGCATTGACCAAGGCCCGGGACGGTGCCAGGCCGCAAGACCCGGGACGGGTGCAGGCCGCTGGTCCCTTTGGACTAGCCTCCTCCGGGTGCTGACCTCCGGGCACACCGAGACCTCGCGCCGCCCGTCCGGCAGTGGCGACGAGGCTGTCGAACGCATCCGCCGCCGCTACCGAAGAAACGAGCGCAGCGTCCGTTGGCAGCGGGTCGCCGCCGCGGTGCTCGGTCTGCTCGGCGCATTGCTCGCCGTCATGGTGCCGCTGCTGCCAGTGGTCCAGGACACCACCATGATCACCTGGCCGGGGCCGGGACCCATCGCCCCGGTCAACGCACCACTGGTCACCTTTCAACCGCAGAGCTTGACCGCCACCGTCCCGTGTGCGGCAGCCACCTCGGTGGACGCGCGGTCGGCGCAGCCGGCGTCCCTACTGGCCACCACCCCGCCCGGTTCGACCGAGGGCGCGGCGGTCGGAATGGTCCTGCAGGTCGCAGACGGAAAGCTGACCCTGATCAGTCGTGGCCAGGCATTGGGCACATTCCCCTTGGGCACCGTGGCCGGGCTCGCCAACGGGTGCCTGATCACCGTGGCTTCCGATGCCACCGGCACCACGGCTTCGGCCGGCCCGACCCAGTTCGTCACGGTCGACCAGGACGTCCGGCCGCAGGTGACCGGCATCTACTCGGCCCTCGACGACATGCTCGACCCGGTCAACGGGCTGGCGGTGCAGATCAGCGCGGATACCCGCTTCCAGTCCACTCCGCATCCGATCAAATCCGCCGCCATGGTGCTCGCCGCGCTAGCCGTGTTGACCAGCCTGATCCTGCTGCACCGGCTGGACGGGCGGATCGGTCGCCGGGCCCCCCGGCTGCTGCCGTCGGGCTGGTGGCGTCCCACCGGGCGGGACGCCACCGTGATCGCGGTGCTGGCGGTGTGGGTCGTCATCGGGGGGATCACCTCCGACGACGGCTACATCCTCACGATGATCCGTACCAGCATCGACATGGGTTACGTCGGTAACTACTACCGATGGTTCAACGTCCCCGAGGCCCCCTTCGGCTGGCCCTACGAGCTGTACACGCTCTGGGCACAGATCAGCACCGCGCCACCGTGGCTGCGGCTGCCCTCCTTCGCCATGGGCGTGGTCAGCTGGATGCTGATCAGCCGTGAGGTGATGCCCCGGCTGGGTCGGGAAGTCCGCCGCAGCGCCGCCGCCGGCTGGGCTGCCGCCGCTGTGTTTCTGGCCTTCTGGCTGCCCTACAACAACGGGCTGCGGCTGGAACCGGTGGTCGCTATCGGCTCGCTGCTGGCGCTGTGCGCGGTGGAGCGCGCGGTGGCGACCAGCAGGGTGCTGCCGCTGGCGCTCGGCCTGCTCGCCGCCGCCTTCACCGTCGCCGCGACACCAACCGGTTTTATCGCGGTCGCGCCGTTCCTGGTGTCGGTGCGGCCGCTGGTGCGGTTGCTGCGCCAGCACGCCTCCGTCTCCGGTCGGCTCGCCGTGATCGGCCCGGTTCTCGGTGCCGGCCTGCTGGTCCTCGTGGTGATCTTCGCTGACCAGACCCTGGCCGGGGTGCAGGAAGCCACCCGGATCCGCACCGATATCGGTCCCAGTCTGTCCTGGTTCCAGGAGCCCTCCCGTTACCAACAATTGTTCAGCCCCACCCCGGATGGGGCGCTGGCCCGCCGCTTCCCGGTGGCGCTGTTGCTGCTGTGCCTGGGAACCTGCCTGGTGGTGCTGTTGCGCCGGGGCGGCATCCCGGGCGCCGGCCTGGGTCCGAGCCGGCGGCTGATCGCCACCGCCGGGGTGTCGCTGGCGTTGCTGGCGCTGACGCCGACCAAATGGACCCACCACTTCGGAGCACTCGCCTCGATCGGCGCCGCGCTGGCCGCGCTCACCGCGCTGGCCACCAGCTCGAGCGTGCTGCGCTCGGCGCGCAACCGATGGTGGTTCTTGTCCGCTCTGCTGGTGATCCTGGCGTTGGCCTCAACCGGACCCAACGCGCCCTGGTACGTCTCGCAGTACGGGGTGCCGTGGTTCGACAAACCCCCGTCGGTGAAGGGCTTTCACGCGAGCACGCTGCTGATCGTGGGGGCCGTGCTGGCCGGGTTGATCGCGGTGATCGAGGGGTTGCGGAACGAACCGGGCGCCCCGCCGCCACCCCCACGGGATCGAGGCAACGGGCAGCGGCGGGCGTTGCGGATCGGGTCGGCCCCGCTGGCGGTGTGCTGCGGCCTGCTGGTGCTCGCTGAGGTCAGCGCCATGTTCAAGGCGATGCACAAGCAGCGCGACGGCTACAGCATGGCCGCCGCCAACATCGCCCATATCATCGGGCACAGTTGCAACCTCACCGACGCCGTGTCCGTCGAGCCCGACCGGCGCGCCGGTGCACTGCGCCTGGTGCCGGGAATGCTGCTCGCGGACATCCCCCTGCGCCGTGGTTTCGAACTCAACGGGGGCCCCGAACCCGGTGCCCGCTTTCCCAAATCGGTCGACAGCCCACCGTTCGGGCTGGGTGGCAGCGAGATCCCGGTCTGGAGCAGCTACTCCACCAAGGGCACCGGCACCGGGGACATGCGCACCACCTGGTACGCCCTGCCCGGCGGGGCCGGTCAGGGCCGCAACGCACCGGTGGTGATCTCCGTCGCCGGAAACCTGTCCCCCACCACCCCGCTGGTCGCCGAGTTCGCCCGCCGCACCGAGCGGGGATTCCAGATCGTCGACCAGATCCCCATCGGTGGGCGAGCCACCGCCAACGAACCGGAATGGCGGGACTACCGTCTCGGGCTAGCCGGCCGGCCCGCCGCCGGGGCGGACACCGTGCGGCTGATCGCCACCGACGCCGACGTCACCGAAGAGGGTTGGCTGGCGTTCTCCGCACCCCGGGTGCCCGTGCTGAGTTCGCTGACCGACCTGGTGGCCCCGATGCCCCCGGTGTTCTTGGACTGGCCGGTCGGCTTCGTGCACCCGTGCGTGCGCCCGTTCGAGATCCGCAACGGCATCGCCGAGGTGCCCCAGTACCGGCTGCTACCCGACGAGATGCTGGCCGACTACAGCAAGAACTGGTCATCGCGGGACGCCGGGGGTCCGATCGGCTGGCTACAGATTCTCGCTACCGAGCAAGAGGTCCCGACCTACCTCAAGGAGAACTGGGACACCGACTGGGGCAAGCTCATGGTCATCCAACCCCGGGTACGCGATACCGAGGCAGCCACGCTACGGACCGGCACCGAGGTGCGCAGCGGCTGGTGGTCACCAGGGCCGCTGCGCAGCGGGGGCCAGACCGCAGAGATCTCCCAGCTGGGTCGCTGAGCTTGCTGAGGCGCTCGGCTGCGTGAGGCGCTACCGGCTGGCTAAGAGGGCATCAGACAGAAGGGCCCCTCGCGGAAACGAGGGGGAGGTGTTCCGCGAGGGGCGGCGGATCCGGCTGGGGGTCCCGAACCCGCACCTCATTGTGCCACCTTCGGACTCATCCATGCGAGTGATCCCCCGGCGTGGCGGGTAGGTTTATCCCCGGCGCGTCCCAGCCGCAACTCGTCCGGGTCGGTGGCGATCAGTGCCGGAAGATCACCGTGCGTTGCACGACGAAGTTGATGCAGGTGGCAGTGCCCTGTGCAACGACGAATGCAGCAGTAATCTCGCCTCGCATCGGCGGTAGCAACGCGAGCATCACGGCGTTCATCCCGACCTGAACCACGAAAGTGATCCCGTACAGCGCCATGACTGAAGCGAACTGCGCGCCGCCACCCCTGCCCTGGAAGGTCCACCGACGATTGATCAGGTATGCGGTGGTGGTCCCGGCGATGAATCCCAGCGCCTTGGCCAGGTGCACCCACAGCCCGGTGGCCAGCAGTGCCTGGTAACTGCCGTAGTCAACCAGGGCGGCGACGCCGCCGACGAGCACGAAACGAGTGAGCTGGGTGGCCAGGCTCAGGCGCGCCGCCAGCTGTGGTGCGGCCAATCCGGTCTCCTCAAGGGCAGTAGTCAGGCCCGAGCAGCGTACCGGTCCGCCAAGCCAGATCCCGCCGACCCTAGACGCACACCAGAACCCGCTCAGCGCAGCCATTGGTGAGCGCATGCAAGATCTCCCCACAGACGCCTTGCGCACCTCGACTACCGGCTGAAAGGTAGGCCACGGCAGGGCAACGGTCTCCGCACCAGACATGGTTTCCTCAAACCAGGGCCGGGCACGGGCGTGCTGGGCGGTCGCCTTGTTGGTCGCGTAGATCAGCAGGTTGACGTCGAGCAACTTCACTTGCCGAGCTCGATCTTCCGGAGAAGCTCCTCGTCCTCCCAGTCGGCCAGCAACCGGTTGACCTTCGCCACGTCGACCCCGGATTGGATCTCGTCAGTGAACGGGATAACTCGATAGGCGCGCGCGAGTGGGTTGGCGGCGGCCAATCCGGCACGGACGGCGAAGTTCAGGGCCTCTTTGAAGGACATGCCTCGCTCGCGCATCGCGGTATGCAACGCGGCGACGACGTCGTCATCCAAAGTGACGGTGGTACGCATGATGGCATCATACTCATCATGGTTCATGCTGTCATGATGCTCATCCCGCGTGGAATCGCGCGTCAAGCTCAACTGGAGGCTCAAGCGGCCGCTGAATCCCAGTAGTCGTCAGGCCGTGCGGGTCACAGCGGCACTGGGCCGCAACCGGGGGAACTCCGGGCAGGGGCGCGATGATCAGAGCAGATGTACCTGGTAAGTGCCCGAGACTACTGGTCCAGACGAATCTCTGTATGTAACGCACATTCGGGTGGCCGGTACCCACGTCGGAGGTACGGAAAGTCCTGGCGCACCCGGAATATTGGAACTCACCTGGCTTGCTACACAATACACTCCACACCAAGCATCCTTTCCCACGACTCCCCCAACTTCAGCTCCACCATTCAAGCCGTTCGCTTGATCGTTAATCAAGCCAGGAAATACGCAAGAACAGTCGAACCCCTCATCGAAATTCTTGTACCTGGCCACAGATGGGGGCACGAAGAACACGAAGTAATCTGGGCACAGCTTGTGCAAGACCTAACAAATGCCAACAGGAGAGTGACAGGGGAAACGGTGCTTATCAACCTGCAACGTTTCGCAGTGCTACCAGTAGTGCATGAAGCTAGAATGGCCGCACTGAGTCGCCGTAAGTACGGCGCTTTGCGCGCCATAACGACTGACGCCAAGTATCGTAGCCACCAGGGATCACCGCCTGTCGTATCCATCATGCATCCATGGGCCAGATTGAAGATGCCAAGTTAGCAGCGAATGTATTAACTAAGAGGTGGATGGCCAAAGGATCGACAATGAATACATACATAGCCTAATGACAGGGCGGTAGGGAAGGCGCTTCACCCCCGCCTCCGACTACTCACATGACAGCCTCCGCCACTTTCTAAAAGAGGGTCGTTTTCGAGGACGATGAATACAGCGAACTATTTGACGAACTAGCGTGTCGTGAATGAATGTGCTTTACCTCGTTCCGGCTTCGTGGCATGATCTCCACATGAATCTAACGGATGAGGATCGCGTCGGTCTTGAATCATTGCTTCGCCCTGAGGGTTACGATGGACCGGCCTCGGCGCGGGCGCAGATCGTGTTGTGGCGAGCGGAGGGGCATTCGGCTCCGGAGGTA
>DATEMN010000182.1:0-26858 GCA_035275565.1 Pseudonocardiaceae bacterium
TCCGGCGCAAGGTGGCGAACTCCGCACTTCGTTGGGCGGTGGTCCAGGGATCCACCGGCGACGGGGCTTCGGCACCGCCGACTCGCTCGGTGGTGCTCATGCAAACACCTCCAGGGGTCACTTCCGGCGGTGCCGACCGCCACGCGGTCGCAGCAGGTTAGCTGCTATCCCCAACCGGGCGATATCTCGATCCTCGGCCAACCCTAACCGGTCCGGTGCATGCAACCGCAGGAGGATGCGTGTGACGTCGATCGGGACCCGCTCCCTCGTCCGGCGGCTCACCACGATCATGGTCAGGA
Organism: Pseudonocardiaceae bacterium; assembly: GCA_035275565.1. Classification (GTDB taxonomy): domain Bacteria; phylum Actinomycetota; class Actinomycetes; order Mycobacteriales; family Pseudonocardiaceae. The sequence goes on from DATEMN010000182.1 coordinate 300, forward strand.
ACGCCAGGGGCACGGTGAACACCGCTGGCTGGGCCAGCATCACCTGCCACTCCGGTGGGAACACGCCGATTGCGGCGGCCAGCACCGCCACGAAGGCCGACCCACCGCCGATCAGGAGACCGGCCGCCGCGCCGATATCGGTCAGTCCGCGCCACCAGATGCCCAGCACCAGCAGCGGGCAGAACGACGAGGCAGCTACCGCGAAGGCCAGTCCCACCCCCTGGGCCAGGTCCAGCGATGACACCGCGAGCGCGAAGACCAGCGGGACCGGCCAGGCCGCCACGGTGGCCATCCGGAAACGTCGGAGCCGGCCGGGCAGGGTGTCGCTGGACAGCACCCCGGCGATGCTGACCACCAGCCCCGATGCAGCGGACACGAAGGCGGCGAACGCCCCGGCGGCGATCAGCGCTCCGAGCAGTTCCCCCGGCCAGCCGGCCAGCGCCGCCCGGGGCAGTACCAGCAGCGCGGCGTCGGTGTTGCCGGTGACCAGCAGCTGCGGGGCATAGAGCCGGGCCAGCCACCCGGAGATCATCGGGAACAGGTAGAACAGGCCGAGCAGCGCTAGCACGAGCAGGGTGGTCTTACGAGCGGCTAGGCCGTCGGGATTGGTGTAATACCGGCCCAGTACGTGCGGCAACCCCATGGTGCCCAGCATGAGCGCCACGATGAGCGAGTACGTCGCCAGCAGCGGGCTAGGTACCGGACGCAGCCAGGCGTCGTTGTCCGCGGTGACGCCACTGATCACCGGGACTCCGCTTCCCGCGTCGAAGTGCAGCGTGGTGCCCTTGGCGACCCGCTGCTCAGAGGGAGACCAGGTCACGGTCACCGGGACGGGCCACTGGTCCGTGCTGACCTTCACCAGTGTCGGTCCGGTGATCTGGAGCACGACGTCCTGGTCGAGATGGACGTCGGTGGCTTTGGTGAAATACGGCGTCGGCGAGGTGACCAGCGAATCCCGGAACTCCTGGTCCGCGCTAGCATAATGGATCAGCAGCACGAAAACCGGCACGGCCAGCACGGCCAGCTTGATCCAGTACTGGAAGGCCTGCACGACGGTGATCGAGCGCATCCACCCGGTGTAGATGTTGAACGTCACGATCAGCATGACCACGGTCGCACCGACCCACTCCCACTGCGGACGGTTCACGACCGTGGCAAGGGTGAGCCCGGCGCCCTGCAGCTGCGGCACCAGGTAGAGCCAGCCGATGACGATCACGAAGCCGGTGCAGATGGTGCGCAACCGCGCTGAACCCAACCGTTCCTCGGCGAAGTCGGGCAGCGTGTACGCACCGGACCGGCGCAGCGGCGCCGCCACGAACAGCAGCAACGCAAGGTAGCCTGCGGTGAACCCGAGCGGGTACCACAGCGCGTCCACCCCGTCCTTGAGCACCAACCCGGCAATACCGAGGAAAGACGCGGCGGACAGGAACTCCCCGGAGATCGCCGTGGCATTCCAGCGCGGCCCCATCGTTCGAGAGGCCACCAGGAAATCCGAGGTCGACCGGCTCCTCGCGCCGTACATCCCAGTGATCATGGTCACGGCGGCCACCGCGATCATCGCGCCGGCGATGAAGAATAAGTCAGCCTGCTCGCGCACGCTCGCGCTCAGTTTTCAACATGATCAACGAAAATCTGCTCGTTGCGGTCGGCGCTGCGGTTGTATGACCATGCCACGGCGACGAGAAACGGGTAGACGGCGAATCCGAGCAGCAACCACGGCAGCCGCAACCCGAGGACACTGATCGTGCCCAGTGGCGACAGCAGGAACACCAGCGGGATGGCACCCAGCACCACCACCGTGAGTAGCATCATCCGGAGCGCCAGAAACAGCTGCATCCGTACCAACCGACTGACCAGCACCTCACCGACGCCGGTCTGATCCTCCAACTCGGCCAGCGTGCGAACCACCCGGCGGCCGCTGCGCCGCGTTGCGAGCACGATCCGCTCCCGCTTGCCCGGCTTGGTCTCCCCGCCGTCGCTCACCGAATTGCTGGTCACTGAGGCATCCAGCCCTGTTTGGCAGCACGCACCAAGCGGTCCTTGAGCTCACGGGTATGCCGCCGGCTGACCGGCAGCTCATTGGAGTCCTCGCCGTAGCCCACTCGCACCACGTAGCCCGATGCCGACATACGCAGCTCGGTGACCAGCGGCAGAGAGACCAGGAAGGAACGGTGGATGCGCACGAATCCGGCATCGGCCCAGCGGTCCTCCAACTGGGACAGTGGGATGCGGACCAGGTGGCCGCTGCCCTCGCCGGTGTGCAGCCGCGCGTAGTCGCCCTGCGCCTCCACCCAACGCACCGACGAGCGCGGCACTAGTTTAGTGGTACCGGCGAGCTCGACCGGGATGACCTCGTCATCGCCACCCTGCTCCTCGACCGGGGTGGCCGCATTGCGCCGGGACTGCAGGATCCGCCGAATCGTGTCGGCCAACCGTTCCCGGCTCACCGGTTTCATCAGGTAGTCCGCTGCGCCGATCTCGAAGGCGTCGAGAGCCTTGCTCTCGTAAGCGGTAACGAACACGACCGCCGGCGGATCGGGGTTCGACCCAAGCATGTGGGCTAGCTCCAGGCCGTCCAGCCCGGGCATCCGGATGTCCAGGAACACGATGTCGACCCGGGTGGGAGGCGTGCCGTTGGCGCCCCGCACCACGTCCAACGCCTGGTTGGCATTAGACGCCTGCAGGATGGTGCCGACCCGCGGATCTGATTCGAGCGCTTCGAGGAGCAGAGCCATCGCCCCCTTCTCATCGTCCACTGCAAGCACGACAAGCTTCGAATCATCGTCGCCGCTGCTCATCGACCGTCCTCCCGAACTCCGGTCCTGCCGGAAACCAACAATCCTGCACACGGCCGGTATCGCTGTCCACGGTTGGCCCGCAGCTCCGACCGTGTGGTTGATCTGATCACAGTTTTGATCTGATCACAGACCGAAACGGGACCACGCCGCACGGTGTTCGAGCGCTTCGAGAACGGCCAGCACGGAGTCCGGGCCGCGGTGCCCGGTCAGCGAGAACCCCGCGGGGGGTAGCCCCAGCCGGGCCAGCAGCGGCCGGCGCGCCTCGACCATGGTGAGCTCCGCGTCCGGGTAACGCTTGGCGATCTCCCCACGCATCGTGCCCAGCGTGTCGACCAGGCCCAACTCCAGGGCCCGACGACCGGTCCACACTTCACCGGTGAACAGGTCCTGCTCGGCGGTGACCGCGCCGACCAATGCCTCGCCGCGGCGGGAGTTCACCCAGTCCCGGAACATGCCGTGCAATTCCGTCTGCATGCCCTTCAACCACTCCACGTCGTCCTGCCGCTCGGGCAGGAACGGGTCGAGCCGGGCTTTGTTCGCGCCGGCGGTGTACAGCCGCCGCTCCACGCCGAACCGCTCCAGCAGACCGTGCAGCCCGAAGCCCTGGCTGACCACCCCGATGGAGCCGACCAGCGAGGTGGGGTGGGCGACGATCTCGTCGGCGGCGCACGCCAGCCAGTACCCACCGGATGCGGCGACGTCCTCGCAGAACGCCAGCACCGGCACCCGCTTGCGGTCGGCCAAACCGCGAATCCGGTCGGCCACCAGCGCCGACTGGGTGGGCGAACCGCCCGGCGAATTGATCGACAACGCTACTGCTCGTAACCGGTCATAACTGAAGGCTCGGGTCAACGCCGTGTCCACCACAGCCAGATTGATCACCCCTCGGCCCAACGGTGCCGGCGTCGGGGTGATCACGCCGTGCAGTTTCACCGCAGCCACCACCGGGCCGCGCTCCCGCTGGTTGCCGGGCAACGGCAACCGCGAGGTCAGCTCCTTGACATCCATCAGGCCAGCCTACGGCGGCTGGGTGACATCGATCAGGCTAGGCGCTCATCGGCGGTTGCGAACGCGACGAGATCGGCGTCGGGGGAGCGGCGGCCCGCACCCCACGGCTGAACTTGGGCACCCGCATGCTGACCTTGGTGCCCATCCCCGGCCCGGTCTCCACAACCAGCCCGCAGTCGTCACCGAAAGCCGCGCGCAGCCGATCGTGCACGTTGCCCAGCCCGACATGCGCACCGGAGATGTGTGAGTCCGTCATCTCCTCGCGCAGCCGGGCCGGATCCATCCCGACGCCGTCGTCGTCCACGCTGATCATGCAGTCCGAGCCGGCATCCTCGGCGACGACGGAGACGGTGCCGCCGCCGGGTTTGTTCGCCAGGCCGTGCCGCACCGCGTTCTCCACCAGCGGCTGCAACGCCAGGAACGGCAGCACTACCGGCAGCACCTCGGGTGCGATCTGCAGCCTGACCTGCAACCGCTCCTGGTACCGGGCCTTTTCTAGAATCAAGTAGCGGTCGATGTTGTTGAGTTCCTCGGCCAGGGTGGTGAACTCGCTGTCAGCCCGGAAGGAGTACCGGGTGAATTCGGCGAACTCCATGAGCAGTTCGCGGGCCTCCTCCGGGTCGGTGCGGATGGTCGACGAGATCGTGGTGAGCGCGTTGTAGATGAAGTGCGGGGAGATCTGTGAACGCAGCGCCCGCACCTCGGCATGAGCCAGCCGGGATCGGGACTCGTCGAGCTCGGCGAGCTCGAGCTGGCTGGAGACGTACCGGGCGACCTCAGTGGTGGCCCGGATCACGCCGGGCTGGGCGCTGCGCTGGCTGACCACCCCGAAGGTTCCGACGACGCTGCCGTCCACCTCCAGCGGGGAGACAATCACCGCGCGAATCGGGCAGTCCGCGCGGCCGCAGTCCATCTCGCGCTGGTGGCGGACCTGCTGGCGGCCGGTGCTCGCCACCTGGAACGCGGCCTCGGCGACCCATTCGGCGTGATGTTGAGCCTCGCCGTCCCAGGCCAGCATGACGCTTTCGTCGTTGGTCAACGCAACGGCCTCGCAGTCCACCAACGCCCGCAGGTGCGGCGCCGCGGCCGTCGCCGAGCTGGCCGACAACCCATCGCGCAGCGGCGGTGAGGCCTGCGCCATGGTCAGCAACGCGGTGTAGGTGGCGCGATCAGCGTCGGTGCTGAACGTTCCCCGGACGCGCACCCAGTACAGCAGCCCAGCGGCGGACACCGCGACGAAGAGCACGGCGAACACCGCCGCCAACAGGGCCACGGGCACATCGTCGCGGTTGCGGGCATCCGCTGGCAACGTCAACGCGCCGCGCGCCGCGACCTGACCGCGGGGTCACGTGACCTGACGGAGCAGTCCGGTGCCGTCGTCAGGGTTGGACCGCTGCTTCAGATTCCGGACGACCTGGCGAGTCTCGTACCGCGCTTCCCGCACGCCGTGGGTAGTGCCCTCCCAGTGTTCACCGGAAGTCGCGACCGTCTCAGCGGTCCTTGCGACGATGGTCCACGGCCGCCTCATCGCCCACTGCATCGGCAGCACCATCAGCAGCAGCAGAAACAACAGCACCAACCAAGACGGTACGAACACCCCAGATGGGGTCCAGAACACCACGAAGAGAATCAGGGCAACGATGACCACCAGCATGGCGATACCGGACACGTAACCGGCAGCCATGTCGTGCTCGAACTCATCTTCCGTCGCCGGTTGGGACCAGTTGATCCTGCTGTGCACCTCCCAGACGCGATCGTCAGGGCCCTGCACTATCCGCGCCACGTCCGACCTCCGTGTGTCTGTTGCTGGACCAGCCCATGCCGTGACTAAACCCGACGCCGTGACCAACCCAGCGTAACGCCGAGTGGTCGCAGACCGCTGGAACCACCCCCGTCAACCACCGCGGTACGAGACACTGGCGTCGATGACAGAACACCGCTCGTTCACCCGGCGCCGGGAGGATTTCAGCTGCCTGCGCTGCGGTACGCCGGTGCGCGGCAACGGCTACACCAATCATTGCCCGCAGTGCCTGTGGTCGCGACACGTCGACATCAACCCAGGTGACCGGGACGCTGACTGCGGTGCGGTGATGGAGCCGGTGGGGGCGCTGTCGGAGCCCGAGGGGATCGTCGTGGTGCACCGGTGCACGGCATGCGGGCATATCCGGCGCAACCGCAGCGCAGCCGACGACGACCGGGACGCTCTGCTGGCACTGTTCGGCGGGCCGGTCCCCGACCCGACCCACATCAGCGGGCGGTATTGATGCCCTCCGCCCCGCTGCTTCACCAGCGCGCGGCGGCGTGCCGGGGCCGAGTAGGGCGCGCACCGGCACGCCGCGTCCGCAGGCCGGCGTTGCCCAACAAGGTAAGCAAGCCGACGATGCCCAACAGCGCACCGACATAAACCGCCGCAGCGGCCATGACGTTCGTGCCGCCGACCGGGGTGGCGTTGACCACCTGGCTGACCCGCTGTTCTGGACCGGCCGGCGGGAGCGGCGGCTCGGGCAGCGTGGAGTAGTCGACCAGCCCGGTGCGCTCCAGGTACTCCATGTGCCGGTTGATGAATACCGCCGCGGTGGCAGCGAACGACCGGATCAGGTCGTTACGGGTGCCGGCCCGCACCGCAGTGATGGTCGGAAGCGCTTCGCCGTGCGCGAAACGCATCCGTTGCGCGAACGTGCGGTCGAAGGCCGGCCCGGACAGCCCGGACAGCTCTCGCATCCAGCTCCGCTGCTGCTCGGTGGGTTGGTCGGGCAACGGTACCCGGAGTTTCCCGGCGACCAGGCGAACCTGGTCGTCGAGGTCGGTGTACTCGGCAGAGATGTGTTCACCGAGGGTGCGTACCTGCCTGCTACCGGCCCGGCGCTGGGCCTGCAGTCCCGTCGACCCCTCATACAAGCCGGCTTGGCGGATCTTGACCAGCAGGTCCCGGTCCGCGGGACCGAGCGGACCCCACGGCGTCTGTGTCCACCCGCCGGTCTGAGTGGTGTCGTCCCGGGTGGTCTCGTTGTGGGTGGTCATCGCCTGAACGGTATTCCCCTGGACAGCGGCCACCCCGTACTGCGACGCACCCCAGTAGTGCAACACCGCGACCGTCAGCGCAGCGATCATGGCCAGAACGATGGTCCATCGGACGAATCGGGGCACCAGAGGACGCACGAAAAAAGCCCTTCCGACATCAGTGATTTCAGACGAGGTCGAACTGTTCGGTGTGGATGCGGGATAATGGGACATCGAGTCCGTCGAGGACGGTCACGACATCGACGACGAGTGCGGGGGGTCCGCAGAGGTAGTAGTCGAGCTGGTCGCGCCGGAACTTGCCGGGCAGCAGCGCGGTGAGCAGGTCCGCATCGACGGTGCCGGAAGCACCGGTCCAGCCCTGGGGTGGTCGGCGAACCAGTTCGACGACGGTGAGGTCCAGATGCCGGCGCAGGGTCTGCAGCTCGGCGCGGAACAGCAGTTCGTCAGCGGTCCCAGCAACGACGACCAACCGGTGGGGGCGCCGGTCACGGCGGTCGGCCAGGGTCCGCAGCATGCTCATCATCGGGGTGATGCCCACCCCCCCAGCGATCATCACCAGGCCCGTGGACGGTGTCAGGTCGACGCTGAAAGCGCCGTGCGGGCCGTCGACCCACACCGGGCTGCCCGGCCGCAACCGGCGCAAGGTCGCGGTGAAATCACCACGGTGGCGGATGGTGAACTCCGTCCATGCCCCGCGGTGCGCGCTCGACGCGATGGTGAACGGATGCTCCTGAGCCCCGATCGAGGGGGTAAGCCGCAGCCAGGCGAACTGGCCCGGCGCGAACTCCAGACCCCGCCCGTGACGATCCCGGCGAGGCTCCAAGACCAACGTGCTCACACTGCCGGTCTCCGCCCGGACCTCACGGACGACGTATTCGCGGCAAGCCCCGAAGAACGGCCGCCAGCACCACCGATACCCCAAAATCCCCACCACGCCCAGCGCGAGAACGACAAACCACACCCGCGCCACCGCATCACGAACCAGATGATCAAGCCACCAGATGTGCAACGCGGTCAACACCAACACCGAACCGGCCAACCCCACATGCACCCAACGCCACACCTCGTACCGGTGCCGCAACCGCTTCCGCAGCAATACCAGCCCGATCAACCCACCCAACGCCACCATCGCACCCACCGCCGCCCGCGCTCGGTAAGGCGCGTGAACCACGTCGAACAACTCGACATTGCCCGGGTCCACCGCCACCACCAACGCAATATGCACCAACACCAATACCGCAACCATCAACCCGACGAAACGGTGCATACCCAACACTCCGTCGATACCGAACGTTCGAGTCAATGACCGCAGCCGAGACGGCAACACCACCGCACACACCAACACCGACGTCGCCAGTAACCCCATCCCCACCGACAACTCCGACAACAACCCATCGCCCCCCGTCCCCACCCCCAACAACGCCGGAACTAACAACACAGCCAGGAAGGCCACCGCCCACAGCGTCCGCTCCAGCTGCTGTTGCATGCCGCGAACCGTAGGGAGAAGGAGGTACCCAGTCCGACCAACCTGAGAGCGTTACCGGCCCGGTGTCGCCCATCCAGCCATGCGGCGCGACGAGCGCCCGTTGATTACTCCGAACGGCGCTCTGATTACTCCGATTGCCGGGCAAGGCACTCAACAACAATCCGTGACACGTTGGACCGGCCGGGTAATCTTGCCGCTCAACGATTGTCCCGCGCCGCCTGGCGCGGAACTCTTGTCGGCGATGCAGCCCGATCAGCGCCTGGCAGTCCCCCGGTACCCGGTACTCCTCATGGTGCCGCTGTACCCCACGACGAGCCGAGTACTTCAAGTGTTACGGGCCACCGGGTTCGAGACCCGGATCCTGGACGCCGTCCCGGAAGCGCTGGATGTGGCCCGCGCCCACACCCTCGCCGCCGTCGTGCTCGATGTCGCACTGGCCGGCCCGGATCCCCGGGCCTTCCTCGGCGAGCTGCGCAAGGTCGCGCCACAGCTGCCGGTCATCGCCCTGACCTCCCGCGAACAGCGGGAGCAGACCGTGTCGCTGCTGCGGGGCCACCAGGACGACTATCTGACCACCCCGTTCCCGGTGGAGGAGTTGGTCAGCCGGCTGCGGCTGCGGGTCCACGACCAGCTGTCCGTAGACCGCACAGTGCTGCGCGCCGGGATGGTCACAGTCGACACCACCCTGGGGCTGGTCAGCGTCGCCGGCCGGCTGGTGACGCTGTCACCCACCGAGTACGCCCTGCTGGTCGAACTGGCCGGCCAGCCGGGTCAACCCGTGTCCCAGGACCGGCTGACCACGGCGGTCTGGGGCCAACCCAGATCCTCCAACGTCGTGGAAGTCTATGTCGGGTACCTTCGCCGCAAGCTGGGCACCGACCGGATCCGCACGGTGCGCGGCGCCGGCTACGCCCTTGACGGTTGATGCCCAGGCGAATCGCGCGAAGAGGACCGTCGTTACTCCCAGTGGCCTAGTCTGTCTATCGGCGATTAAGGGGAGAGCGGCATGACCGTCCGGTCAGCAGGGAAGCATCGGAAGAGCCGGCCAGCCGGCCAGCCGTGGGGCGGATCCCGACGGTGGGCTGGGCTGTTGGCACCGGTGTTAGCGGCCGCCACAGCGGTCACCCTGGCCGGTGGGATCAGCCCGGCTGCCGCCCAGCCCAACCCGAACACCGTCGTGACCGTCGGTGGGGACCCGCAAGGAGTGGCGGTCGACCCGGACGGCAAGCACGCCTACGTCACCAGCTACTCGGACAACGTGGTGCGGGTGATCGACACCGCGACCGAGAAGGTGGTCGGCTCGATCGGCGTCGGCACCGGCCCGCGCGGCGTGGCAGTCGACCCCGACAGCCGACACGCGTTCGTGACCAACCACGCCGAGAACTCCGTGAGCGTGATCGACACCGCCAACGGGAAGTTGATCCGCAACGTGCCCGTCGGCAGGAACCCGGCCTCGGTGGCGGTCTTCCCCCGTGACCATTACGCCCTGGTCACCAACTTCTACGGCAACTCCGTCAGTGTGATCAACAGCAAGACACTCGAGTTGATCGGCGAGGTGCCCGTCGGCGCTGCCCCGGACGGGATCGCCATCGATCCCCGAGGTGAGTTCGCTTACGTGGTCAACAGTGGCAGCAACAACGTGACTGTGATCGACATCAAGGCTCAGCAGGTGGTTCGCACCGTGCTCGTCGGTCGCGCCCCGCAGAAAGTCGCGATCGATCCCGATGGCCGCCACGCCTACGTAACCAACTTTGGCGACCACACCGTCAGCGTGATCGACCTGCCGTCTCAGGTCGGTATGGACCTCTACAACGCCCTCTTGCGCGTCAACACCATTCCGGTCGGCATCAACCCGCGCGGGTTGGCCGTCGACCGGGCCAGTCACCACGCTTTCGTGGTCAACGTCGCCGACGAGACCATGAACGTGATCGACACCGAGGGCGGAAGAGTGATCGACACCAAGTTCGTCGGTTTCTCCCCGGACGAGGTGGCCGTTGCCCCGGACGGCACCGCTTATGTCACCGCCAGGGGCGACGGCACCGTGACGGTCATCCACCCCGACGAGCGCGCCAGCTAACTACTCGCTTCGAGCATGTGATAGAGCAGCAGCAGCTGGGTGATCACTAGCGGCTCGCTGCGGGTGCCCTCACCGATCTGGCCGAGCGATGAGGGCAGTTCCGTCGCGGTACCGAGTTCCGCCCAGATCGCCTTCTCCAGCACCTGGCTCTCCTCGCGGGGCACGTACCCGTGCACGTGCAGCGCCTCCACCGGTCGGCCGTCCTCGTCACGGACCAGCTTGAGATGCATGGCGCGCCGGTCCGATTCACGGAAGACCCCGGTGAGGTCGGGGTGGCGGATCGTTGAGCGCAGCGTCAGCTCCGCTGACAGCGGGGTATCCGGCGGGTCATGGCGTACCTCGACCGGACCGAACCGGACCACGATGTCGGCGTAGGCCCGTTGCGGGCGGATGAACTCCGCGGACTCGGGTTCCCTCTTGTCCAACTCGGCCAGCACCTGCTCGGGGGCGTAGCCGCGCTTGGTGGTGTCCCGCTTGACCTTCCAGTCCCGGCGGATCGGCTCCGGCGGGTCGAGGTATACGGCGACGTCGAAGCACGCCCGGGCCAACGGCGTGTACAGCGGCAGCAACCCTTCCACGATCACGAACTCGGTGGGCTCGATGAGTTCCGGCCGGGCCAGCAAGCCGGTGTGGTGGTCATAGACCGGCTTGAGCACCGGCTGACCGGTGGCCAGCAACTGCAGGTGCTGCTCCATGATCTGCACGTAATTGCAGTCCGGGTGCAGCGCGGTGAACGGCAGTCCCTTCCGTTCCTGCCGGTCGTAACGGTGATAGTCATCGACACACAACGAGGTGATCCGCTCGGCGCCCAGCGCCTCCACCAGCCCGTTGGTCAGCGTGGTCTTGCCGGCGGCGCTGTCCCCGGCGATCGCGAGCATCACCGGTCGCTTGACCCTGGACCCGGCGCGCTCCATCCGCAACAACTTCTCGGGCACGGCACACCTCTTTCTGCATCATCCTGCTGGAAACGTCAGTGGCTCCGGGCGCGCCTGTCGTTTCGCTGGACGTCTGACAGTAAGCAAACCTGCCCCGGCACTGCGTCCCCTCCCGGGGGGAAAGGCGAGGGGATCCCGCTGGCCCGGCCTGGTATCCCCGGCTTTGTCCCCGAAAATGACACCTGCGCCGATTACACTCAGCGCATGGACAACCAGCCGGTGCGCGTGGTCTTGGTAGACGACCACGAAATGGTGCGCACCGGCCTCAAGGCGATGCTCGTCGCGTTCGCCGGGCAGGTTCGGGTGGTCGGCGAGGCATCGGACATGGCGACCGCACGGCGGGTGGTGGCCGGGCTGGACCCGGACATCGTCCTCGCCGACGTGCGGCTGGGCGGCGAGAGCGGGCTGGCCCTGTGCCGCGACCTCGTGCAGGACTCCCCCGGCCGCAAAGTCGTTCTGCTCACGGTCTACGACGACGAGCAGTACCTGTTCCAGGCCATGCAGGCCGGGGCAGCGGGCTACCTGCTCAAGCGGATCGACGGTCCGGAGCTGGTCGAGCAGTTGCGTCGGGTACACGCCGGCGAGGTGGTGTTCGATGCCGCGCTCAGTGCCCGGGCCGGGGCGTCGGCCGCCCGGCTCAAGGCCGGCGAGTTCTGGCCCGGCGCGCACCTGGGCCTCACCCAACGGGAGAGCGAAGTGCTCTCGCTGATGGTCGCCGGCTCGTCCAACCGGGCCATCGCCACCGCACTGGTGGTCGGCGAAGAGACGGTCAAGAGCCACGTGCGCGGCATCTACCGCAAACTGGCGGTAACCGATCGGGCAGCCGCAGTAGCCACCGCCCTACGCGAGGGCCTGTTCCGCTGACCCACCCCACCCACCGCCATTCGGAGCCGAATGGCGGTTCTGAGCACCCCTTTGGGTGCCATTCGGAGCCGAATGGCATCCAAAGAGACCGTTACGCACTCACGAGCGCCACTGCGGCGGAGTTGGGGCCGACTCGGTCGGCTAAGGCCTGCTGGCCCTTCGCGACCAACCCGGGATCCCCGTGCCAGGCTTTCAGTGCCGGATCGACCAAGGCGCGTCCGAAGGAGAAGGTCAGTGGCCACGGGGTGGCGTGCTGCTGCATCGCGGCCAGGTTTGCGGTGGCCACCTCCGGGGACTGACCACCGGACAGGAACGCGACCCCGGCCAGCGTCTCGGGCAGCACTGCCAGCAGCGTGGCGACGGTTCGCTCGGCAATCTCCTCGGGGCTGGCCTGCTGGCCCGACGTCGAGCCCGGCACAACCATGTTGGGCTTGAGCACGGTGCCCGCGAGGTCGACCCCGGCATCGTCCAACTCGAACATCAGGTGTTTCAAGGCTTCCGCAGTGACCTCGGCGCAGCGGTCGATGGTGTGGTCGCCGTCCATCAGCACCTCGGGCTCGACGATCGGCACGACCACCGATTCCTGGCACAGGGCGGCGTAGCGCGCCAGCGCATGCGCGTTGGCCCGCAACGCACGAACCGACGGCCGGCCCTCCCCGATAGTGATGACGGCACGCCACTTGGCGAACCGGGCGCCTCGCGAGACATAGTCGACCAACCTCTCCCGCAGACCGTCGAGACCCTCGGTGATCTTCTCGTCGGGCGCCCCAGCCAGTGGCTTCGCACCGGTGTCGACCTTGATTCCGGGCAGTATGCCCAGCGCGTGGATGGCCAGCGGGAAGGTATTGCCGTCGGCGAGCTTCTGGTTGAAGGTCTCGTCGGACAGGATCACTCCGCTGATCCCACAGTGCAGCTCCGGGGTGGTCATGAGCATCTCGCGGTAGGCCCGTCGGTTCTCCGCCGTGGCAGCGACCCCGACCTTTTCCAACCGCGACGACATGGTGCCGATGCTCTCGTCAGCGGCAAGGATGCCGCGCGGCCGGCTCACCATCGCCTGGGCGGTCGCATGCAGCGCCTCGATCATGACTCTCCCTTCACCGGGGCGGGCCGGTCTCCGCCGCCACCATCGACCCTAGACCGGGACCGGCGCGGCATACCTCCCCCAGTGGGTGGAGCAGTTGGGGGGTTCAGCGACCCGGCGGCGGCGGGCCGTGGACCGTGTGGTCGCCAACCGGACGCACGCAGATGCGCGACGAACAGCCAGGTGGCGGCGCCGGAGTGGGCACCGACGACCGCGTGCCACGGTCGTCGCATCGGAGTGCCTGGAGCGGGTACCTCGACCAGCCGTCCGTCGGCCACCAGGTCGGCGATGGCGTCCCGGGAGACCAGCGTGCACCCGAGTTCGGCCACCGCGCCGGCCACCACCGCACCGTGGGAACCCAGCACCAGCCGAGGCGGTGTGACGTCCTCGGCCTTCAGGTATGCCTCGACCGTGGTCCGGATGCCCGAACCCTGCTCGCGCAGCAGCCACGGGGTCGTCGCCCAGTCGAACGCCTTGGCAACCGACGGCGCTGCGGCGACCACGAGCTCGTTGAGCTTGGTGGCCACCACCTGTGCCTCGACACCCGCCGGTGGACGTCCGGCGATGACCAGATCGACCTCGTGCGCACTGACCAGATCCCACACCGGTGCGCTGGGTGCCACCTCCAGTGCCAGCGCAACCCTCGGGTGCCGGCGGCGGAAAGCCGCCAGCAGGGTGGGTAGCAGGTGTTCCCCGGCGGTGGTGACCGCGGCCAGCCGCAACCGGCTGCGCTCCGGATCAAGCTCCTGGAGCGCAGCCGCCGCGCCCTCGTCGAGCAGCCCCAGCACCCGGCGGGCGTACCGGGCGTAGACGGCACCGGACGCGGTCAGCCGCAGCCCCCGGCCCACTGGCTCCACCAGCGGCACGCCGAGCTCGCGGGCCAGCGCCCCGATCGAGGCCGACACCGCGGACTCGGTGACCGTCAGGCGGCTGGCGGCGCCGCGGACCGACCCGGTGGCAGCCAGCGCCACTAAGGTGCGCAAACGGGACTCCGTCATCGCAACCTCCTAACCTTGAGCGATCACTACAGAGTCATCAGCAAAGACTTGATGGACAGCCTGATTGTGTACCGCCAGGCTGGGCGTTGCCAGAAAGACGCCACGAGGGAGGCTCGAGCGTGACTGACACCGAGGCCAACACATCGCAGAAGAAGACAGACCGCTGGTCGGCCGGGGTCATCCCCTATGCCGAGATGGGTTACTGGGAACCCGACTACCAGCCCAAGGACACCGACGTGCTGTGCGCATTCCGGATCACCCCGCAGCCCGGGGTGCCGCCGGAGGAGGCCGGCGCCGCCGTGGCCGGCGAGTCCTCGACCGCGACCTGGACGGTGGTGTGGACCGACCGTCTCACCGACTACAAGACCTACCAGGCCAAGTGTTACCAGGTGAATCCGGTCCCGAACGCCGAGAACCAGTACATCGCCTACATCGCCTACGACATCGACCTGTTCGAGGAAGGGTCGATTGCCAATCTCACCTCGTCGATCATCGGCAACGTCTTCGGGTTCAAGGCGCTCAAGGCGCTGCGGCTGGAGGACATGCGGATCCCGCTGCATTACGTCAAAACATTCCAAGGTCCCGCGCACGGGATCATCACCGAACGGGAGTACCTGGACAAGTTCGGCCGACCACTGCTCGGCGCCACCACCAAACCCAAGCTGGGCCTGTCCTCTCGCAACTACGGCCGGGTGGTGTACGAGGCGCTGCGCGGCGGGTTGGATTTCACCAAGGATGACGAGAACATCAACTCCCAGCCATTCATGCGCTGGCGGGACCGCTACCTCTACGCCATGGAGGGGGTCAACCGCGCCGCAGCGGCGACCGGTGAGGTCAAGGGTCACTACCTCAACGTCACCGCGGCCACGATGGAGGACATGTACGAGCGGGCGAGCTTCGCCAAGGAAGTCGGCAGCGTCATCATCATGATCGACCTCACCATCGGCTACACCGCAATCCAGTCGATGGCGAAGTGGGCTCGGGCCAACGGGCTGATCCTGCACCTGCACCGGGCCGGGTACGCCACCTATGCGCGGCAGAAAAACCACGGGGTGAACTTCCGGGTGCTGGCCAAGTGGATGCGGCTTTCCGGGGTGGATCACATCCATTCCGGCACGGTGGTCGGCAAGCTGGAGGGCGATCCGAACGCGATCGCCGGCTACTACGACACCTGCCGCGAGATGCGCCAGCCCGCCAACCCGGTCAAGGGAATCTACTTCGACCAGGAGTGGGGCTCGATGCCGGGTGTGATGCCGGTGGCCTCGGGCGGGATCCATGCCGGGCAGATGGGTGACCTGCTGCACTACCTCGGCGAAGACGTCGTGCTGCAGTTCGGTGGCGGCACGATCGGGCACCCGATGGGTATTGCGGCAGGTGCCACCGCCAACCGGGTCGCGTTGGAGTCGATAATCAAGGCGCGCAACGAGGGGCGGGACTACCGCAAGGAGGCCCAGGACATCCTCAAGGCGGCCGCCAAGCAGAGCCGCGAACTCGACGTCGCGCTGACTACCTGGGGCGATATCTCCTTCAACTACGAGTCGACCGACGTACCCGACGTGGTCGAGACGCCGACCTCGATCTGACGGGAGTAGACGATGCGAATCACTCAGGGGACCTTCTCCTTCCTGCCCGACCTGACCGACGCCGAGATCACCGCGCAGATCCAGTACGCGCTGGACAACGGCTGGCCCTGCTCGGTGGAGTTCACCGACGACCCGCACCCCCGAAACACCTACTGGGAGATGTGGGGGCTGCCGATGTTCGATCTCGCCGACGCAGCCGGGGTGCTCGCCGAGGTGAACGCCTGCCGCAAGGCCAAGCCCGAGCACTACATCAGGGTCAACGCCTACAACGCGAACTACGGCAAGCAGACCGTCGCGCTGTCCTATATCGTGCAGCGGCCTTCTGACGAACCCGGCTTCCGGCTGGAACGCCAGGAGTGGCACGACCGCACCATCCGCTACACGTTGCATCCCTACGCCGCCGATGCGCCGCACGGCCGCCGGTACAATGGGCAGCGATGACCCGCCCGTCCAACTCCGAAACACCCGCGCGCGTCGGGTTCGGCATGACCCCGTCCAGCGGGGCTGCCGGACCCGGCCGCGGGACCGGGATGGGCACCTCAAACCCCGCAGGATCCGCCGGCGAGGAGGACCAGCCGGAGCTGCTCCCCCCGGACGCCCGGGTCGATCTCGTCAAGGAACGCGAAGCCACCGGTATCGACGAAGTCTTCGAGTCCCTGGACGCCGACCTGGTGGGGCTGGCCCCGGTCAAGACCAGGATCCGGGAGATCGCTGCGCTGCTGCTGGTCGACCGGGCCCGGGGTAAGTTCGGCCTGTCCACCTCCCGGCCCAACCTGCACATGAGCTTCACCGGCAGCCCCGGGACCGGCAAGACCACCGTGGCCCTGCGAATGGCCGACATGTTGCACCGGCTGGGTTACCTGCGCCGGGGGCACCTGGTCTCGGTGACCCGCGACGACCTGGTCGGCCAGTACGTCGGGCACACCGCGCCCAAGACCAAAGAGGTCCTCAAGCGGGCGATGGGCGGTGTGCTGTTCATCGACGAGGCCTACTACCTGTACCGCTCGGACAACGAGCGTGACTACGGCCAAGAATCCATCGAGATCCTGCTGCAGGTAATGGAGAATCACCGCGAAGACCTCGTGGTGATCCTCGCCGGGTACAAGGACCGGATGGACTCGTTCTTCCACTCCAACCCCGGAATGAGTTCCCGCATCGCCCACCACATCGACTTTCCCGACTACACCCTGGACGAGCTGGACGACATCGGGAAGCTCCTGGTCCGCGCGGAGGGCTACACCCTCACCCCGGAGGCTCAGCAGACCTTCCGCGAGTACCTGGAGCACCGCAAGGCGCAGCCGCGCTTCGCCAACGGCCGCAGCGTACGCAACGCGATCGAACGGGCCCGCCTGCGGCACGCCAGCCGGATGATGGAAACCGAGCAATCAGTCAGCAAAGACGAGCTCACCACCTTGACTCCAGAGGACTTCCTCGGCAGCCGCGTCTTCACCGAGGCCAACACCGAAACACCCACCCCCTGATCTCGTGCTCCCTACTATGGGGGGCGACTGCGACCGCGATTCGGCTCCGAATGGCACTCGACGGGGTGCTCGAAACCGCCATTCGGCTCCGAATGGCGGCGGGCGAGACCTCCCCGTCAGGCGACCTGGTGGCGTGACCCGCTGCGCCGCGTCCACGACGAGCTCACCCCCTCCGTGCCGAATCCTGACAGCCAGGAGAACGGCACGGACGATCTTTGTTTACAACAGATCGGCGGGAATGCCAGTGTACTGCTTGCGCAAGACGCTCAGAACAGGATGCTCAGCCGGCCACTGGATATCATCGATGGCACTGATGGTGCGGATCCCGACCGCGGCGTTGGTGGCGAACACGGCGTCCACGTCAGCCAACTGGTCGAGGGTGATCGGTGCAGTGGTGACATGTTCGTCGCGAGCCTCGCTGATCAGCCTCATGGTCACGCCGGGGAGGCAGTCAGCGGCGGGCCAGATGATCCGGTCACCGTCGATGAATCCGAGGTTCGACGTGGCCGCTTCGGAGATAGTGGCGTCGGCGTCGGTGAACAGCACGTCGTCGAAGCCGTTGCGCTGCGCGATACGCCTGCGCTGAAGGGAACCGAACAGCCCGACATGTTTGACGTCAGGCATATCGCGACGGTAGACGGCTGACTGAAGGCACAGCCCGGAAAGCGGCAGCTGCGCCGCCGGACGGATGGTGACCAGGACATGCGGCTGCGCATCCGCACCCGGGTTTCCGAGTTCCAGATCGGGGTCGAACACGGTCACCCGAACCATCACCGACCGGCTGACGTCGACCAGCGCCTGGCGAATGAAGTATCGGATCCGGTCGGGGTCCAGATCGGCACCGAACACCCGGCGGCAGTCCCGGATCAAACGTTCCAGGTGCGGCGAGAGACCACGTACCCGCTGTCCGTCGACTCGCATCGAGGTGAAGTGACCGTAATTGGTCAACCCCAATGCCTGGACCTGGTCGGGATCGGCTGGAACCCCGTTCAGCTCCGCCATGGGCTCCAGTCTGGCACCGACTGGACGGTGTCCGCGTCGAGTTCAGGTGCCTACCTACGACACCCGAAACCTGGCTGCCATTACTCGTATCGGAGGGCTTCGATGGGGCGTAGCCGGGCGGCCCGGTTGGCGGGGTAGCCGCCGGCGATCAGGCCGATCACGAGGCTGATCGTGAACGAGATCAGGATGGAGGGCAGCGTCACCGCGGGCGCGAATGTCTCGTAGGTGGGGCCGAAGGAGGGGGCGAGGGTGGCGCCGAGGATTGACAGGCCGATCCCGAGGCCGACGCCGATGATCCCGCCGAGGCCGGCCAGCACGACGGACTCGATGAGGAACTGTTCGAGGATCGCGCGGCGGGTGGCGCCGATCGCTTTGCGGATGCCGATCTCGCGGGTTCGCTCGGTGACCGAGACCAGCATGATGTTCAGCACCCCGATCGCGCCGACGATCAGCGAGATCGCCGCGACGGAGACAGTGAACAGGGTCAGGACGTCGAGGATCTGGTTGAGGGAGTTGACTCGAGCACCCAGGGATTGGACCTCAAAGTCCCGTTGGGTGGGGTCTTTGATCCGGTGCCGGTCGCTGAGGATGTCGGTCACCTGATCCCGAGCGGCGGGCACCGCGGCGGCGTCGGTAGCTTGCACGATAATCTGGTTGAGCGCATCACCACCGCCGAAGATGTACCGGCGGGCGGTGTTCAGCGGCATGATTGCTTGGTTGTCGCCGGGCTCGCCCACGGACTCCGTCACCCCGATGACCGTGAAGGTCTGGCGGTTGATCCGGATAGTCTGGCCCAGCGCGTCCGTAGGGTCATCACCGAATAGTTTGGCCACCGCGGTAGGACCCAGCACCACCACTCGGGCAGCGGAGCGGACCTGGGTCTCGTCGAAGAACAATCCGGCCTGAAGCTCCCGGTTATTGACTTCCAACCAGCGCTCGGTGGAGCCGACGATAGACGTGCGTGACTCGGCGCTGGCGGTTTCGGCCACTGTTTGGCCGGTGGTGGCCGGAGTGACACTGATGATGTCGGGTGCCCGGCCCGGGCTCTGCAGCGCCGCCGCATCGGCGTCGATCAAATCTTTCGGGGCGCCGCCAGAAACGTTGCCATTCGTCGGCACAATGGTGATCAGGTTGGCCAGCGGCTGGAAGCGCTCGTTGACTGAGGTCTGCACTCCGTTGCCGATCGCGACCAGCAGGATCACCGCCGCTACCCCGATGATGATGCCGAGCATGGTCAGCGCGGAACGCAACCGGTTGGCCCGCAACCCCCGCAGCGCGATGCGCACCGCCTCCCGCAGGCTCATTCTCCCCGCCCTCATCCAGTTCAGTCACCGTATGTACCCGGTCGCCCAATGCCGACAACGCGATGGCAGTGACCGGAACCGTCAACCACAAACTAGGCAGGCAGCGCAATCCTGGCGTAAGTGACGACGTCTCTACTCATTCCGGAGCAGCGCGAGATGGAGCGCTGCGGTCTCGGCTGCCGGATAGACGCCCAGCTCCTCGGCCAGGAGTCGACGGCAGCGGTCGTATGCGCGTAACGCCTCAGCTGGATTTCCGGCCGCCACGTGAACCCGCATGAGCAACTGATGCATCCGCTCCCGAAACGGTTCGAGCTCGATCGCATCCTCGGCAGTGCGCACCGCGAGTTGATACCGACCACGCTGCGCGTAACCGTCGCTGAGCACACACAACGCCCACAGCAGCACCTCGCGCAGCCGGTCGCGGACACCATCGACCCACCGCCCCTTCGCATCGGGAAGAAACGGTCGCACAGCGATCGCCCGGGCGTGCTCCGCGAGCGCAATCGCCCGTGCGGGATAGTCTTCACGCAATGCCTGCTCCGCGCTTTCCACAGCAGAACGGGCAAACTCGACATCGACCATCACCTCGGGCGGCAGATGGAGCTGATATGAACCACAGCCTCCCGACGGCGCCGCGTTGTCCGACAGTCCCGCAGCAGTCACGAATGCACGAACCTTGCTGACGACGCCGCGCAGGGCAGCGTCCCAGGTGCGAGGTAACTCGTGCGGCCACAGCGCTTCGGCCAGCTCCTCACGGTGGACGGCGCGGTCACGCTCGATGACGAGCAGGGCAAAGATGAGTCGGGCTTGGCGTCCGCAGAGCAAGCGTTCATCGACGACGGTATGTGCGGATGCCACTGTTACCCTGCCGGCGAGCTGGATCCTCAGCGACGTAAGGTTTAAATCTCCACCAATACGGTGCGTCATCGCCGGCTCGGTACCCCGCGCGACTAACAGTCCCAGTCCGTTACGGTCCACCAACAGCCCCCTGACTCGATACTCCCCGACAAGTCGACGGTACGACTCATTCCATCCGCAAGTAACTCCCCATTGGGCTTCGTTTGAGAAGGACCGGGTTACACAGAGTCGAGATCGCCATCCCATTGGAGGTCCGAGACCGGTAAGACTAGGCGATTCGAGGTAACACTTAATATCGTGGATCGAGATGTCAAGTGCGATCGATGTTTTTGTTTGCACTCAACGCCTGCAAGCGACAGTGAGCTTGCATCGGCATCCTACAAAGAATCGATACACCAGGCTTTCACCCCAATTTGTTTACCAGACGTACAACCACGCGACATCGCACGTTTAGCCTGCACCTCTGGCAATCACCGTTTCACAGTTGCCGCACCGGTTCCATTGCTTGCTTGGTAAACAAATTCTCCGATACTTGCTTGGTAAACAAATTCGTCGGCGCGCATGAGATCGAGCCCAGCGTGGTAACTGAATGGTGAACGAGTCATCGGGATTGACAGCCGACAGCGCAGCAGCTAGTGAGCCGCATCCGGCAGTGATACCAGCCGCCGGGATACCATCGACGGTAGCCTACGCATCGCGGTGAAGGTGATCCATCCGACAATGATGGCGACACCACTACGCCGGCACAGGCCAACGAGTCCAGCCAGCAACGGCGCTGGTAGCGGGGCCAGCAGCGGGGCAAGCGGAAAACCGGAGGTCACCCCCCCGGCGTCCCTGTTTCCGGCCTGAGTACGGTCAGACCCCAAGGGGTAGCGCAGCGTGTTCGGGCCATCCCTCGCGCGAGACCATTCAGTACCTTGAGCCGGCAGGGTCCTACCGGCTCAAGCCATATGCCAGCTAGCGTCATTGCTTGCCCAACGCTATCAGGATGGAGGGAGACAATGGAGGGAGACTGGAGGGAGACTATAGAGGGAGATGAGATGCAGCGGAGTGACAGCGGCATGACAGCATCCCTTCTCCTCGGCGTTACCTGGCGAAAGAGCCGTTACAGCAACCCCTGCGGCAGCTGCGTCGAAGTGGCGCGGCTTCCTGACGGACGGATCGCGGTCCGCAACTCCCGTTACCCGACCGGCCCGACCCTGATCTGCCCTCGCGCTGAGATGTCCCGACTCATCCACAGCACGAGGCAGGGTACGTTCAATGACCGACCCGGGTGGGACACGAAAGGGGCACCGGCTGTACAGTAGTGCTCCAGTACTGAGAGAGTGGCACAGTTAATGATGTGTACTCGTCTCTGCAACACTCGCCTCGGGGGGGGAAGAGTCTTGATAGCAGCCCAGCCGCACCATGACCCGGTCGGCCTTATCCCAGTCCAGGTCCAACCGAACGGGGGGCCTACCGTCCTGCGCATCGCGCTAGGCACTCAACTACGTAGGCTCCGTGAGGCGCGCGGAATCACCCGCGAAGCCGCCGGGGAGACGATCCGTGCGTCACACGCCAAAATCAGCCGTCTCGAACTTGGAAGGGTCGGCTTCAAGACGCGTGACGTAGCTGATTTACTCACTCTGTATGGCGTCGCCGACGGGCAGGAACGAGACGCTTTCCTCGAGCTGGTCCAGCGTGCCAACGAGCCGGGCTGGTGGCGCCAGTACGGTGACGTCCTGTGTAGCTGGTTCGAGATGTACCTGGGCTTGGAGCAAGCCAGTGCGGTGATCCGCACCTACGAGGTCCAGTTCGTGCCCGGCCTACTGCAAACCGAGGACTGCGCCCGCGCGGTCATCCAGCTTTGCCAGCTGCACAACTCCGTCGAAGAGGTCGATCGCCGGGTTGCACTGCGGATGAGCCGTCAGGATTTCCTGACCCGACCGGGTGCACCCGATTACTGGGCCGTGGTGGACGAGGCGGTACTTCGGCGACCACTGGCCAGCAGGGAGGCCCTGCGGGCGCAGCTCCAACACCTGATCGAGATGGCCGAGCTTCCGAACATCACGCTCCAGGTGGTGCCGTTCCGCAATGGCGCGCACGCCGCGGCAGGTGGTCCGTTCACCATCCTGCGATTCGCTGAACCCGACTTACCGGACATCGTCTACCTCGAACAACTCACCAGCGCCGTCTACCTGGACAAGAAACATGAGACTGACAACTACGTGGTGGTCATGGATCGCCTGTGCGTCCAAGCCGAGTCACCGGCTGACACCACGCGCTTCCTCAAGGAGATCATCAAGGAGATGTGACCGGTGCCACTCCAAGCCGATCAGGGCTTTCGCCCGACCCCACAGTACTGATGGACCTCCGCAGGGATGCCAAGGTCACCGGGTTCAGGACGCCACCACGAACACGGAACCACGCCGGGTTCAAGCAGCTCCAAGCGGTTGAAGAAGCTGACGACCTCTTGGCGGCTGCGGGTCCTGATCGGGGCTGCGCCGCTGGAGTTCCAGCACCGAATGGACTCTTCGACCGCCTCCCCATTGACTTCCGCGGTGGGGTGCGACATCGCCAGATAGCTGCCCGAAGGCACGGCGTCGAGCAGCCGGTCAACCACCGCGTGTGCCTCGTCAGTGTCCATGATGAAGTTGATGATCCCCAGCATCATGATCCCGACTGGTTGGGTGAAGTCCAGCGTCCTAGCGGCTTCCTGCAGGATCATGTCTGGATCGCGCACATCGGCATGGATGTAGGTGGTGGCACCCTGCGGAGTGCCGGTGAGCAGGGCGCGGGCGTAAACCAGAACGAGAGGGTCGTTGTCCACGTAGACGATACGGCACTCCGGGGCGGTCGCCTGGGCGACTTCATGGGTGTTGTTGGCGGTGGGTAAGCCAGTGCCGATATCGAGGAACTGGCGGATCCCCGCTGCTTCACCGACCAGATGCCGGACGGCGCGGAGCAGGAACCCTCGGTCAGCGCGGGCGCTATCGCGCAGGCCCGGATCTCGGGCCAGCACCTGCTCACCGATCTCGCGGTCGACCGGGTAGTTGCACTTGCCGCCCAACAAGTAGTCCCAGAACCGAGCTGAGTGCGCCACGCTGCAGTCGACGGACAGAGGTTGTCGCTGGTCCGGCGGGTGTGCACTATCCGCCACGAGAGTACGCCCCTCTATCCGCCGCTGGGTCTTTGCAGGCGACTGTAGCCCGCCACGCGGGACCGACCTCGAGGAGGCGGTTCACTCGCCGCTTACGCCAGGCTTGCGCGGCCTTCCTAAGGTTGTTGACGAGCCGGGGGGCACAGCCGGTGGGACTGGGGGCAAGCGGGGGAGCGCACGTGGCGGTGACCGGGCACTGAACGGTCACCGCCACTGCACTGTCACCTCGGTCAATCGAGCTCGACCACCCGAGCGCCATTCCCTTGTCGTGCGCCACCGCTCGGTAACAGATCCATTAGTGATCCTCGACGTTTTAGGCGGCGGACTCATTGCCCGCATCGCCCAGGCTGCTGACATGTCATCGCCTGGTATGACGATCCTGACAAGCGATGTTGCCCCGGCTATGGTCGATGCGGCGCTCGGCGCCGGGCTGCCCGCCCTGTGCCGTATTCGCCACCGGCTGTGTGCCAGCGCGGTGATATCCGATCATTCTGCCGACAGAGGGGGTACCCGACCTCGTCACTCACAAGCGATACACAAGTTACTGACTGACAATCCCGGAATGTGTCGTGCGCCGCTTGCGTCAGGCTTGCGCCAGCCGCCTAGGTTGTGGTTCGGCGGCGCGAAGAGTGGCGGGGTGGATGTGTTGATCGAGGGGTGGGTGGTGCTGCCGGATCGGCCGGATGCGCGGCGGGTGGCGGTGGAGTGGCCGTCGCAGTCCCGGTGGGCGCTGGTTCATCCGTCGGGGAATCTGTGGCTGGTCGGCAGCCTCGATCAGGAGGTCACGCTGGCGTCGGTGGGGTCGCTGCGGGTAGCGGTGATCGGATCGTGCCCGGTCACTGCTACCCGGTTGACCGATCTGGTCCGCAGCGTGCGCACGGTGGCTGAGCTGGACTCGGTGGCACAGGCCCTGCCAGGCAGTTTCCATCTGGTGACCTCGATGGATGGCGTAGTGCGGGTCCAGGGCAATGCGACCGGACTCCGCCGGGTGTTCACCACCAGAATCCAGGGAATACCGATCGCTGGGGACCGGGCCGACGTACTCGCCAGGATGGCCGGTGCGGGGGTTGACGAGCAGGTGCTGGCAGTGCGAGTGGCCTGTTGGTCGAGAATGCCACTCCCATTGGCACAGCGCTGCCTGTGGCGTGGAGTGCGAGCGCTGGCCCCTGACCACTATCTCCGGATCGATTCCAGCGGAACTGTCAGTGAGTTGCGGTGGTGGCAGCCACCCGAGCCTGACCTGGCCTTGACCACAGGCGCGAGCGCAGTGCGTCAGGCCCTGGAAACGGCGATAGCCGCGCGCAGACCATCGCGGGGGCGGCTGAGTACAGATCTGTCCGGTGGGTTGGACTCAACCTCGCTGTGTTTTCTGGCTGCCCAAGCGGGCCCGCCAGATCTCCTGACCTTCCGGTGCACCGAGGCTGACGACGATGCCGCATTCGCGGCCAGTGGACTGCGCCACGCCAAACATGTGGTGCTCGGCCCGGCCGACATGCCAGGAATCTTCGCCGGTATCGCCGACATCGGCGATACCGAAGCGCCCTACCCTTTCATCCGAAGCTTGGCTCGCGTCCGGCACAGCGCCCGGCTGCTGGCCGCGCACGGTGCCGAGATGCACTTGGCCCCGCACGGCGGTGATGAGTTATTCCACACCCCGACGGCGCACCTGCGTTCTCTGCTGGGCCGGCGGCCGGTGACCGCGATCACCCAAATGCCCGGCTACCAGGCGTTGCGCCACTGGCCGTCAGGCGGCACCGGGTATGGTCTGACTCGCAGCGGTCCCCCGCCGTGGATACCAGCGTGGGTCACCCCTGCGGCGGTCGATATCGCCCAGACCATGTTGCACTCCACCGGTGATCAGGCTCACCCCCCCATCGCCAGCTGCGGCTACCCTCTCACTCTGGCCATCCTGCGAATGATGGGAACGCACTACCGGCAGCTGCCCCGGGTATTCGCCACCGATGGCCTACGCCTGGAGTTGCCCTACTTCGATGATCGTGTGGTCGAGGCCGTGCTCGCCATCCGCCAGGACGAACGCCGCACACCGTGGCGGCACAAGCCCTTGCGGCACAAGCCGCTGCTAATCGAGGCGATGCGCCCGATCCTGCCCGAGGTGGTCGTCGCCGGTAGTCCCACGGGGGGATGTCACCGCGGAGGATGCCGCGACAACCTCCGCGGTGGGCTGGGCCGGCACCTGCCACGCATCCTGAACCTCTTCGCCGACTCCGCGCTGGCCGCTCATGGCCTGATCAACCCCGACCTGCTGCGTGATGCATTGCTGACTCCCCAGGTCGGCAATGCCGCGGTGTCGGCGCTGGAGGATCTGCTGGGCTGCGAAACTTGGCTGCGCGCCACCCAGACAGCATCCCGCAGGAGAAACAGCGCCGCTGCAGCCCTCACCCGTAGCTGACCATATCTTGCGCACTACTTACACCGGACTTGCATTTTCCTCCTAGATTGGTATTGACGAGGCCGGGTGCCTCGTCAGCCGGTCCGAGTAGCGGATCGGCCGACAGAAAGAGGGGAAGAGAAAGGAGTGCGAAAGCTGCGCGACTGGTATATCGCGTGTGAGCCGAATCGGCAATCCCGTCGGTGCGGCGTTTTGTTCCCGGCCCACTGGGGGCCACTGTGAGAAGGGGTCTGTATGTCTGACGCAGTGTTCTTTGCTGAGATCGATGAGCAGCACGTGGAAATGCTTCCCGAGCGTACCGTCATGTCCCTGGTCGGCATTGTCCAGACCGAAGGCACCGCGGGTGCCGGCGGTGCCGGCGGCAGCGGCGAGGGCGGCGCTGGTATTCCCATTCTGAGCGGCATCGGCGTCTTGGCAGAGGGAACTTCCAGCGCTGGTAACGGCACAGGCGGCGCGGGCGGGGCAGGCGGGGCATACAACGCAGCACCCTGAGTGTTGCCGCAGGTGATATATA
>DATEMN010000183.1:0-2893 GCA_035275565.1 Pseudonocardiaceae bacterium
CCCTCCACGCTCGTGCCCGTGATCCTCGGCAACATCAAGAACTTCGAGCCGGGCGCCGGCGCGCGGCGCTTCGAGCAAGGGCACCAGGAGGCACGGGCGAAGGAACGGGACGTGCTGGAGCGCTTGCGGGCCCTGCCGGACGGGGAGCGGAACTCCGAAGAGGCCAAGCGGATGATCGACCGGGTGCGGACCTTCATCGGGTACCGGGAGTACCCGAAGTACGGCATGGTCAGCCGCTACTTCGTGTACAAGCAGGCCCTGCTGAAAGAGGCCGAGCGCCTCGTGCAGGCCCACGTGCTTCGTGAGAAGGAAGACATCTTCTACCTGAGGTTCCCAGAGCTCCACGACGTCGCGCGCACGAACCACGTGGATGACCAGCTCATCTGCCGACGCAAGGACGCGTTCAGGTCGTATCAAGCGCTCACGCCGCCCCGGGTGCTCACCTCGGACGGCGAGGTCATCACCGGGGCGTACCGACGCGACGACGTGCCGACCGGTGCCCTGGTCGGCCTACCGGTCTCCGCTGGGGTCAGCCAAGGGCGGGCCCGCGTCATCCTGGATATGGCGCAGGCCGATCTCGAAGCGGGCGACATTCTGGTCACGGCCTACACGGACCCCAGCTGGACGCCGCTGTTCGTGGCGATCACGGGCCTGGTCACGGAGGTGGGAGGCCTGATGACCCATGGCGCAGTGATCGCACGAGAGTACGGCTTGCCAGCCGTCGTCGGTGTGGTAGATGCCACCCGGCTGATCCCCGATGGGCAGCGGATCCGCGTGCACGGAACCGACGGGTACGTCGAGATCCTGCCTTGACTGATCATACTGAGAAAGCTCATCCGTAACGTCTGGCCACAACAACGCTAAGCAGTTAATCTTTCTGGGTCAGCGGTCGAATAAGCCGGGCTCGGATACCACGGCGGCACACTCGACCACGACGCACAGCGCAGCACCGGGAGTAATCTCACCGTGCCGCTGGACGATCTCCTGCCTCTCATCGCGGGCAACACGAACCACCAATAGCGACAGAAAATTCGAGATCGAATGCACTCTTCTGCCGCTGAGCGCGCGGTAAGTGCCCTGGCATGAGCGGGCTACGGATACGTGGCGGTCGGTGTGGTCTTCTCGGATCCTCGGGTGGACGACACGCGGTGGACACCGACGGTGTGTAGGAGGCGCTGGACGCTCCGGAGGCTCACGCCGTGGGCTGTGGCGAGGAAGGCGGCGGTGGCGCCGTCGCGGTAGGCAGTGATCAGGTTAGCGATGTCGCGCTCATCAAGGCACTCGCGCAGACTCCAGGGACGTTTCGCACTCGGTCTTGAGGCACACACCGGGCTGTTGAGTGCCAAGGTGTGGCAAAGTCGCAGTTCAGAGGCTTGTGTGGAGTGCGAGTAAGCGTTGAGTATCTCCACCACATGTTTCATCGTGCCCTGACCAGGGGTTTTGCGTGGCTCTGTGCGGCCGCTTGGGTGTGCCGGTGCGAATGTCCTGTTCAGGTGCCACTTTTGGGTTCGATTCCCCCAAGGTCTCAGGGTCTGGTGCGCGGGCCGTGGTTGCCGTGCACACCCGCCACCTTATGCGCTGACCGATGTTCGAACGGGCCCACGCGCTGGATCTGTTGACGAGTCCGGCGTACGCGGATTTGGCGAACCCCTGGTTTCTGGGCCTCGACGAGCCGGTCTCCGTGTGCCCGCTGCCGGTCGGTGGCGGCGGACATCGCGCTGGGGGCGGGCTTGCCGCATGTCTCAGCCGGACATTCCCGCATACTCAGACCTGCTCTGGCCGACGATCGTTGCAGTGCGCCGTCTCGGCGGCTCCGGATCGGTCGATGAGATCGCAGAGGCGGTCGTGGATCAGGAAGGGTTTACCGAAGAGTAGCAGCAGGTTCTGCACGGGGATGGCCCGCAGACCGAGATCGAATACCGGCTCGCCTGGGCGAGAAGCTACCTCAAGGGCATGGAGCTGCTCGTCAACAGCGAGCGGGGGGTATGGAGCCTGACAGAAGACGGCCGGGCGGTACAGCAAGGCGAAATCACCCCACGCCATCGCCAGTACCTGGTCCAGTACCGCGAGCAGCGACGCCGGAAGCGTATGCACGACGAGGAGCTTTCGACCGAAGAAAAGGACGTAGACCAGGACTCCGACTGGAGAGATCAGCTATTGGACGCCCTCACGTCTATGAAGCCAGATGGCTTCGAACATCTCGCCCAGCGCCTCCTCCGCGAAGCCGGCTTCATCAGCGCCACCGTGACCGGTCGGTCGGGTGACGGCGGCATCGATGGGCTTGGCGTGTACCGGATGTCGCTCGTTTCGTTTCCGGTGTTCTTCCAGTGCAAGCGGTACAAGGGCAGTGTCAGCTCAGCGGCCGTGCGTGACTTCCGCGGTGCGATGGCCGGGCGCGGAGACAAGGGACTGCTCATCACCACCGGCACTTTCACCAGCGAGGCTAAGGCAGAGGCCACACGGGACGGCCCTCCACCGATCGACTTCATCGATGGCAACAGGCTCTATGACCTGTTGAAGGAATACGATCTCGGCATCAAGACCACAATCCGCCAGGTCGAAGACGTCACGGAGGACACTGAGTTCCTCACCGACATCTGACCTGGGCATAGTCGGCCTGCGTCGAGTCCTTCACCTTCACGGTGGTAGTGGGTTCCGAACCGATGTCCTTCTTCAGCTTGACGACATCGAGGCCCGCCGCCCACGCGCGTGTTGCTTGGCCCGTGTCGTACGTCAATAGCGTTATAGGACTCGGAGTGAGCGGCTTGATCGCGAGAGCCCGATCGATGATCTCATCGTCGTCGATCGGTAGGCGTACGTGACCGGGTGGATCCAGAACGATCTCAACAGTGACAGCTCCATGTGGGATATCCTGGGCGTGGGATGTAGAGAT
>DATEMN010000184.1:0-4139 GCA_035275565.1 Pseudonocardiaceae bacterium
CGGTACCGATCTCTTGAATCTTCGTTGCAGCACGGAAGGCGCCCACCATGAACGCGACAACCACCGGTCTGTTCACCGGGCTCATCCTCGGCCTAGCCGGCGCGATCGGCGGCTTCAGTGGCTTCCTGCTCGCTGTGGTGCTCGGTGCGATCGGCTTGGTCGTCGGGAGGGTCCTCGACGGTGAGCTCGACCTGGGCCAGATCCTCAGCGGTAAAGGTCGGGATCGATGACGGTGCCTATTAGTGGGCCTACCAGTGGGCCTATCAGTGGGCCTATCAGTGGGCCTACCGTCGTCGACCCGGACGAGCGGGGCCGGCTGAGTATCGCCCCGGCGGTCCTGCGCAAGATCGCCGAGCACACCACAGATCTGATGCCAGGCACATTGCCCGCCCGCCGCACGGTGGCTGGGGTGGGCGTGGGCAGCACCGGAGCCAACGCCAAGGCCACCCTCACCGGCCGGTGGGTGGACCTGCATGTGGAGCTGGCACTGCGCTACCCCGCCCCGGTGCGCTCCACCGTGGCGCAGCTGCGCAGCAGGATCAGCGACGAGATGCGGCGGATCACCGGCTACCAGGTCGCCTCGATCGCCGTGACCGTCACCGCGTTGCTGCCCGAGCCCAGCTCCCGCTTGCACTGAACGGTCCCCAGGAAGGCGCCCGATGAGGATCCTGTTACGTGTGCTGTCACCGATGCTCGGTCTGGCCGTGGCCGCGGTCGGCGGATTCGTTGCGGTGGAGGTGGTCTGGGCCTGGTTGCGTCCCTTCGACGGCCCGCTGGTGCTGCCCTGGCCAGCGTGGCAGGCGACCCTGCAGGAGTGGACCTGGACCTCCATCCCGGTCCGTCTCGCCGCCGCCGGGCTGATCGTCGCCGGCCTGCTGCTCGGCATGGTGGCCCTGCGGGCCGGTCGTCGCGAGGTGCGCTTGATCGATCCCGCACCCGAGATCACCGTTATCACCTCTCCGCGGTCGCTGGCCCGGCTGGTCGGCCACCAGGTCCGCGAGCTCGACCATGTCGCTTCCGCTTCGGTGACCGCCACTGCCCGCAAGATCTCGGTGCGGGCCGCCAGCCGGCAACCCGCCGACACCGCCACGCTTGGCATCACCGAGACCGTGCACACCCTGCTGTCCGAGCTACCGCTGCTCCACACCCCGCGGGTGTCGGTGGTCGTGCGCCCGACCGAGAAGCCAGCATGACCGCCCCTGCCGGCAAGGCTGCCGGTAAAGCCACCGCCCGTGCGGCCGGCGCCCAACGTACCCTGGTCGGGCTGGTCGGGCTGGTGAGTCTGGCCGCTGGCGCTGCCGTCATCGTCGTCGGTTCCGGCCTGCTCGGCGCCGACCGTGCCGCCCGCCCGGTACTCGACCCCCTCGTGCTGGACATCCTGCGCGCCAATCAGCACCTGGCTCGCGGGGTCACCATCGCCGCCGGCGTGGTCCTCCTCGTCCTCGGGCTGGTCTGGGTTGCCCGCGCCCTCGCGCCGCAACGGCGCCCCAATCTCCTCCTCGACTCCCGCCCGGACAGTCTGCTCCAGGTCAGCGCGGTGGCGATGGCTGACGCGCTGAGCGCCGACGCCGAGACCGTCACGGGTGTCAACCGTGCCCGTGCCCGCATGGCCGGCACCCTCGATACCCCGGTCGTGCGATTGGACCTGTGGCTGGAGGACGGTGCCGATGTCCGTACCGTTTACCGCGAGCTCGACACCGAGGTCCTTGCCCGCGCCCGCGACAGCCTCGGCGTGGAATTCCTGCCTGCCGCCATCCGCATCGAACTCGATGCCGTGGCCCCTGCCCGGGTCAGCTGACCCGGGCCAGGAAGTGCGTTGCGCTGATCTTCAGTGACGCCCAGTCGGGCTCGGCGCACGGGCCAGGTGCGAGGACGAAGCCTCGATGCCCGTCATCGGACAACCGCTCGGCGACGAGGGCGAAACCAGTGAGGGTGAACAGTGCCACCGCGGTCGTCCGTGTCAGATAGTAGGGATGATCGATCTTGACGACCCGCTCGATGTTGCCGGTCCGGCGCAGCAGGACGTCAAGGTCGACGATGTCGATGAACGCATGGCCGCCGGCGGCCGTCATCTGGCGCAGTGCCGTCAGCGTGCTGCGGATATCGAGCAGGTGGTCGATCGTCTGGCACAGCAGCACGAGGTCCCACTTTCGCCCATCCGGGTCGAAATCCTCGACGAGTCCGGCGACCGTCTCCATACCTGTGGCATGCGCGACCGCGAGCTCGTCCGGGGACGGGTCGAGGACGGTCACGCGCGCGTTCAGGCCTGCGGTCAGTACCCTGGAGACCACTCCTGTTGAGCCGCCGACGTCGAGGATCGTGTGCGGAGATGACGGCAGCAGCGGGAGCAGAAACGCGGCAAGCTCGGCGGCGTAGCCGCGTTGCTCGAGCTGCACGGTCTCGGCGTCGATGCGGCGGCCGTGATAAGCCGACACCAGTGGGCGGTAGACGTCGGCGTAGAAGTGCGTGTACTGCGTGGCGCTCAGCCGCGGGCAGAGGTAACCGAGCCCACAACAGCTGCATACCACGAAGGTCGCCGGGTAGCCGTAGCGATCCCGCCGGGTGACTTCGACGGCGGCACCGCGTGTCCCGCACAGGTTGCACTCCGTGGGTCGGTGGGTGGCTTGCGCACCATAGTCGTAACCGAGTGCTAATACTCGCCGGTAGATTGTCAATCGTGGCACGATGTTCATCCATTCGTGAAGACTGGAAACTGCGTGGCGTGACTGTACTCGATGGGAATCACCGTGTCGTGGTGATCCGTGAAGTCGGCCAGGCGCCATGAGCCCGGGATGAGGACCAGACCGGGGTGGACCGTCAAGAGCGGTTATGCCGGGAGGTCGCCGACCGGTTCGGGCGTGCGGTGGTGTCGTCGCGGCATGTGACCGGTATCCGGGTGTTCCGGGGACAGGACTTCGGGGACGGGAACTGGCCAGTGATCATCGATCGGGGCACCTGGACCGAGGCCCAGGACCGTTGGGCCCACCGAGCTTCGTCGTATGCAGACGACAGCCAGGTGGCGCAGTGCACCCGGCGTATGAGGCGGAGCTTGCTGAGCTAAAGGACATGTGGGATCACCGCGAGCTATCCGCCCGGGAGTCAGTCGCTAAACGCAACAGCCACGTGAGCCGCTGCACCCGTGGAAGCTGATCGTTCGGGTAAAGCGGGTGCCCGCTAAACCGTTTGTCGAGCGCCGCCCGATTGGCCGCGCGCTCGGTCGTGGCCACCGACTGGGTGCCCTGCCGGGAATGCGATACCCCGTCGGCGTCCACTAGTCGCATCGCGACTGCCTCACATAATGAGTCAATGGTTGCCTCCCCGTCGTGGGTAGTAACGTCTCGGCTGTAATTGAGGGCGCTAGCAACCTGGGAGCTGACCCGCTGTGGGGTTCAAGTCCGAGGGGGACTCGACCACTACGCACAAGTCCCTTACCGGAGGAAACTGCTGGTGGTGGGGTAATCCCGGGTGCTGTGGCGATGAGGGGAGTGGCGCTGTCGTGTCGTGGGGGCGGTGGCTGGATTGGGCCGTTGCCGCATCTGGTCTCATCGTCACCGATTCATCGTCGGCGTGGGATAGACGTTCGATCCACTATCTGGAATGAAGTCACGGGCCCGGGCGTAGCGGGTTGAGCGTCGTCCCGGAGGTCAGGGACGTCACACCAGCTGGAGTGCTCAGCCCGGTTCTGGGGCCTTGATCGCAACCGTGCCCGCCGCTGCGGTGACGACATATCCTGGGCAATTGCGACCTCTAGTGCTCGGTATCCCGACCGCGCGGGGAACTTCCGTACCAGTTTGGCCGGGCGGGTGTGTCACGAACGCGGAAGGGAGCTGAAGGTAGGACGAGCTTCTTGACGCGGTACTGCGTGGAAGATGAAGGTAGGCCCTTCGGAGCCGCCCTGCGGAGGGAGGCTCCAAACCGCCCTCTGCTGCATTAGCTGAAGACTGTTGTGGTGAGCGACGAGGGAAAAGGCGTCGTAAGAGGCGTCAGGTAGGGATCAGGAGTGCGACGTGATGTTGCGTGGTGCGAGTGGTTGCAGTGAATGGAGGATCGGAAGTGTTGACGCTGTAACCGGGCGGGTGTCCAGACGCTCTTCTCGCCGTGGCATGCGATCTGGGTAACTGGATGGTGTGAAGCCCACG
>DATEMN010000185.1:0-4760 GCA_035275565.1 Pseudonocardiaceae bacterium
CTCCCCGCCACCCGCAAGGCGGCCGATGTGATCAAGTGCCGGGACGCGCTCGCCTCCGCGCTGGCCGTTGACGAGGTGCAGCTCATCGTCGAACGGGTGCGCGGCAAGGGCGGCCACGCGGGGCGGGTGTTCCTGTGGGTAGCCGACGAAGACCCCTACTCCGGCCCACCCTTGCGCACCCCACTGCTGGACGTGGAGAGCTGGGACGCGTGGCGGCCAGTGCCCTTCGGCCGGGACGCGCGCCAGCGCCGGATCGACCTTCCCCTGGTGTGGACCTCGCTGCTCGTCGGGGCGATCCCCCGGCAAGGCAAGACCTTCGCGATCCGCCTCCCCGCGGCCGGGCTGATCCTGGACCCCTACACGCGGCTGTACGTGTTCGACGGCAAGGGCGGCAAGGACTGGGACGCGGCCGAAGCGGTGGCCTACCGGTTCGTGCGCGGCGACGAACTCGAACACGCCTACGCCGTGCGTAATTATCTCGTGGAGCTCGTGGCCGAAGTGCAATCCCGATTCACCCGGATGGCCACATTAGATGATGAGGTCTGCCCAGAATCGAAGATCACCCCCGCTATGTCGCGAGACCCGAATCTCGGAATGCCGGTCACCGCGGTGATCATCGACGAGGTGCACGTATTCCTGGAAAACCCCACCCGCGAACAGATCGGCGGCAAGAAAACCACCCTCGGCGACTACATCGCCGACCTGCTCACCTACCTCGTCCGTAAAGGACCGGCCGCCGGGATTGTCGTCATCCTGGCCACTCAACGGCCGGACTCCAACACCATTCCCTCACGACTGCGGGCCGTACTCGGCTCACGATTCGCCCTGCGTGTGATGGACTGGCGCGATTCCAACATCGTGCTCGGTGAGCAGATGAACACCCGCGGCTACGACGCTTCCACCCTGCTGCCCTCCCACAAAGGCGTCGGAATCCTGCGCCCGGACGGCGAGACCGACGCCGGGGCCGACGTACTGGCGATGACAGTCCGCACCTATTACATGCCCAACCCGCAATGGCGCGAGATCTGCGCACGCGGTCGGGTATTACGGGAAGCGGCCGGAACACTGAGCGGTCACGCGGCCGGCGACCACCAGCGACACGCGATCGACCCCGCCAGTGTGGTGAAGGCACTCGGCGCCGCAGCCGCCATCGAAACCGAGGAATCCGCGCGGTTACCTGAACTGTCGGAACCACTGGCATCCGTCGCTAGCTACCTCGGCAACGACCTGAACCCACACGGGCGGGAATTCGTGCCCACAGCCGAACTCACCGACGAGCTCGACATAGAACCAAGCCTCTTCGCCCGTCAAATGAGCGAACTAGGATGCCGGCCGACCCGCCAATACGTGCCCACCGACGACGGCGCCACACGACGAGTACGCGGCTACCTCACAACAGACATCCGCGCAGCCATCGACCGATCCGCGACCAACAAAACCGGCTTCGACACGGCAACCGAAACCGACTGATTCCTCCTCGGTTGTTTGCATATTCGGCGGTCTCCGCGCAGGCGGAGTCAAAACGCGCTGGACGCTCCATGAATGCTCCGAGGAAAGGAAACAAATCTGACGAAAAAGCTTAAACAATCAAAACAACGACTAAACAGCGGCAGGACACGGAGAAGCGTTAAGCATGCACAACCAACCACGGTATCGGATATTGATCCCACCGATCCACCTGCGCCGGTGCCACCCTCCCGGACGCAGTCCGCCCCGACTACATACTCGCCGCCGAGCACCACCGGCCCCGCGACCCCACAGCGCGCCGCCACCGTTCTGGCCGAGCATATCCGGACCATGGTCGACTCATTCCCGCCACTAACTCCTGAGCAACGAGACCGCATCGCCACTCTGCTGCGCACGAGGGGCAACCGGAGATGACGAACCCTTGTCCACTACGTCGGTATGAACTCTCGCACGGGGAACCGAACGGGAATATCGTTCGCACCTTGGCGGGATAACTATGGAGCAACTTGCCTTCCCGGTCACCGACTACTCGAATTGCGATCGGTAGCTATTTGCCTGATTCATCAGCATGGCTGCTTCCATGAGCTGGGCAACAGTCCTCGGGAAGTTTCGTCCGCCCAGCATGCCGACAGCCTCCATTAGTTGTCCAACAGTCCGGGGATCCGGTCCAAGGGGATTGTTTGTCAGGACAGTGACGATACTCCTCAGTTCTGCAGCGGAACTGGTATTTAGTGTACCTGTCTTTTCAAGCTGTTCGGCGATGGCTTCGAGGCGCCGTGTCGGTGGTTCAAACACAGCCGCCAAACGATCCATGAATGTATCGTCATCGGCCGGACCGATCATTGACAAGACACCGGCATGCTCACCTTCATGCCAGGTCTTCCGCTCCTGGAGTTTCTCTGGCGGATACAGCTTCTCGTCATATTTCTTGTCATCCACCTCGGCTTGGTGGGGAAGGCATAGGAGCAGCAGATTCTTGAATAAAGCACCAGGTCAAGCCAACGAACCGTATTTTCGAGCGGGACAGGATCGGCTACGCAGCCAGGAAGGGTATGCGCCAACATTGTCGAATCGGCCGCGCTGCATTTCATGGGGACTCTGTAATTCCTGTTATAGTGGTTGCCTTAAGGATTTGGAGGGGCATCTGCTTGCCATGTCAGAGTCAGGAGATTCTCCGAACGGTAGGACGGACTGCCCACCAGCACGGCTTTCTGCCTGCTGATTGCGATGTCCAGAAGTCGCAGGGCGGTGTCGAACCCGTTATCGCGGACTGGCATCCGTGTCCATGAGGAGCCATCGGCGGAGTACCAGACCATGCCCGCAATTTCCGTGCCTTCGTCACCTTGCGTGTTTCCGATGGCAATAAATCCGGTGCCCCAGTTGCGCACCGCGTTGACACGTCGCTGGTCAACAGGAACCACACCAGCGTCAGGGAGCCGACCGGGATCCATGGGGGCGGGGCGCCACGTGCCATCATGCCGGTACCAGGCGAGCGGTTCCTCAGGCGGATCACTAGGCCAATGGGAAGTGAACACCACCACGGTCGAACTATTGCCGCTCACGTGGACGATGCCACGCGTCCTGGGCATCCCCGTGGTGATGTCCTGCCAGTGCACACCATCCTCAGAGGAGAGCAGCATCGTCCCGTTACCCAGCAGGAAGCAATTTGGGGTCGCCTGCACAACAGCGCTGGACGGCTCCTCATCGACCCGGCCGGGGACTCGGGCCAGGCCACCGAATGAGCGGCCGTCAGGTGAGTACCAGACATAGACACCGTGGTAGTGGGGAGGGGTAAAGGTGTCGCTGCCTACGACGATCACACCTCGCGGCCCCGCCGCGATTGTGACCGAAAGGTCTAGCGGGCTACGGACCTTGAGGTCACCGAGTTGCAGCGGGATTGTCTCCCCCCGTTCACCATCCTCGGTGCGCCACACCGTCGGTCCTTGTGAGGTCCAACCGACGAGGTAGCCAGCTGCACCATACCCCGCCACTACACGGCCCCGAAAAAAGTCGAGGGGGATCATGCGTACCGGTGCCGAGGCGCGCCAGTCATGGCCGTCTTTCGACGTGAAGAGCTCGAAGTCGTGCGAGTTTACACCGGCGGCCAGAAGTAGTCCACCGTCCCATCCCGCCCCCTGCCAATCCGGACCGACCGTGAGCGGTATTCCCGGTGCTGTCTTGACCCACTTCGGTGGCTCGAACGGCTTCGGCAGCCCAGTGGATGTGGATGGCGCAGACGGTGCGGGTGTCGGCAGTGATGTGAATGGCGTGGGAGTGGCGTTGCACGACGCGGTAAGCACCAGCGCTAGAGCGAGAGCCAGCCTGATCAACATGACGGTCTCCACTCCCAGGTCGTGGGATAGAAGCAGAATTCCAATTTCCGCGCGGCCGTGGTCGCGGTGGTCCGAAAGGGTGGCTTTTCGACGTCGGGCAGCACCAACTGGCCTTCGTCGGGCCCGGAGGTCCATTTGAGGATCAGGCGCCACTCGATGTCTCCTGTTGTGACCTCGGGAGTTATCACGAACTGCTCTGGTTCGACCTCGTTGACATAGTACGGAAACGAGACGGTGCCGGGTTCCGACACGATCTGCGGCGCGGTCGAATCAAGGTTGAGCCGGAACTTCCTGGGCGGGACGTCTCCCTGGGTAGGGAGCGGCAGATAAACTCCGGTCATTGCTGGGGAACGGTTAATCACGTCGACCGTAATCGACTGGAGCACCACCGATCTGCCGGTCAGACCTTGCACCGTCACGGTGACTTGGCCGCCACTGCTCAATACCGCGTCGGCCGGAGCCTTG
This sequence comes from Pseudonocardiaceae bacterium, assembly GCA_035275565.1. Taxonomy (GTDB): domain Bacteria; phylum Actinomycetota; class Actinomycetes; order Mycobacteriales; family Pseudonocardiaceae. Next base: position 4,266 of record DATEMN010000185.1, read on the forward strand.
GCCAAGTTGTAGGGAATCGGAGCGTTACCTCGGTCAGGCACTACCCACCCGGACCGACCGCCAACCAGTGTGTACGAAGTCACCGCAGCGACCGGAGGCTCGGATGGCCGCGCACCAGAACTCGACACGCTGCTGATGGGAGCTTTCGGTCTCACCAATGGCAAGCCGTACTTCACCATACCGACCATCCCGACGATGAGAACGACGACGGCGATAGTTACCTGCCGTGCGCTGCGGTCCGTAGACCTCGCTCGCAACTGCTCGATCAGCCAACTGCCACCGAACACCAGCACGGCGATCGATGCGAGCCCAGCCCACCCTATCCGGTCCAGAACCGAGGTGGCGTCGGCAATCATGCCCAGCACGAATGCCAGTACGGCGCTCGCGGCGAGAGCGATGGTACCGGCAACCGTCAGTTGCCTGATCAGAGATCTTCCATCTACCGGAACCCTGACTCTGTATTTCCACCTCATGTGGAGATGGCCTTCCCACACC
>DATEMN010000186.1:0-5703 GCA_035275565.1 Pseudonocardiaceae bacterium
CCTCGCCGTCGCGCACCACACTGAGCTGGTCATCCGACACGAGACGTAGGTATCCCAGCCGGATCACTGGCCGTCAAAGACCCCCAGCCTGTCGGCGTGTCGCACTGCCCAAGTCAGCCTGATTAGCCGGTTAAGAGAGGATCCGCCGGCCGGCAGACCAGGACCTTCGCGCCCAGCGTGCCGCGAAACGCCTGACACTGGTCGGTCAGCTCGACCCGCCCGCCGCGCCGGCGGCCGATCGCGCCCTCACCATCCCAGACCAGCACCCGCGGCACCGCGCCCAACTGCTGGATCAGCCGCCACCAGCCGGCGAACAGATCCTCCGCATGCCGGCTCGGGATCAGCATCGCCAGCAGCCACCGCGAATACCCCAACACCATGGTCAGCACCGGCAACCGCGTGGCCGTCCGGGTCTGCCCGAACCCCACCGGCAGCTCAATCGGCGACAACCACAGATCACACTGCGCGATCTCCCCGGCCACATACACCGTGCGAGAGGCTGGATCCGGCGGCAGATACACCACCCCGCAACTCCGCCACCCGGCCCGAAAGCACCCGGATCGACCGGCTCCAGCCGATCCGCTCAGCGATCACCGTAGCCGGCATTGTGGGATATACCGCCAACAACTCCCGGATCCGCGGCTCCACCGCATCCACAATCGAGCCCTTCGCCGCCCGCTCATAACACGGCGGCCCATCTGAGGCCAACGCCACCCGCACCGTGTTCCGGGCCACCCCCAACACCCGGGCGATCTCCTTGATCGGCAACCCCTCCGACCGGTGCAACCTGCGAATCTCAGCCAATCCTCCACGGACAACACCCTCCTCATCCCTCCCCAGCTCGACGGTGCGAGCCAGGCTCACCGGAGAAGGGGTCAAAATTCAGATGCCACGCCGGGGTCAGTTTTCACGTGCCGTCGACATTTCAAACCAGCGTCCCGACAGCAGGCAGGCGCCTCCCCGGGCACAGCGCGGTCGGGCTACGCCAGGTCGACGCGACGGTTGCGATGACCCCTGCTTGAGGAAAGGTGTGGAACAGGCCGCAGCCCTGACCAGCGTTCTAGTACGGACACACGCACGCCGATCGAGATCACGCGACATGACGGCGCCGAAGCCGTGGAACACTGACGACCAGGTCGCAGGGCAGTCCTCCGGATGAAGGTGCAGGCGTGGCTCCGGACAACTACGGCAAACAACTCACCTCATGCCCCAGGTGCGGGTACGTCGACCTTATCCTCAGCGTGCCCGCTGCCTTCAGCTCGGCAAGCAACACGGAGACGGCACACCGCGTGGTCCGCGACGACGATGCCTCGATGTCGAGTCGGCACGCCGCAAGGGCGACCATCAGCGCAGCACCACCCGTCGTCCCCGCGAAGCAGCTCGCCATGGCGCCCAGCAACACCAGGGGGCAATTCGGGTGCCTCGGTGTTGTCTTCGGTGGTTTCTTCGGTATCTTCGCCGCAGGCGCGCTCGACTTCTACGCAAGGTATGGAAGCTTCCCGCCTGACATACCCCCCGATCGTACTAGCCTCGTGATCGGGTGCGCCGCGAGTATCGTGTCCCTGTTGTCCTTCATCCTCGCTATCTCCGCCATCCGCCCAGCTATCGTCCATCGGCGGATGGTCAACAAGGGCGAGCCTGCGGCGGCGGCGATCTGGCGCTTGGGCTGGTACTGCTGCCGGTGTGCGATCGTGTACTTCCAGGCTGGAGAGGCGCCCCCGGGCATCGCATCTGGGCAGCCGTTGACACCGGCGCAGTTCCAGCACATCGTCTGGACCGCTGGCGGATACGCCAAGACCCGGCCACCACCACCGCCCTTCGACCGCTAGAGAGCTCGAAGGGCGGAAGTCACGGCAGTTGGCGGACGCGACACCTTATTGAGGCGAAACCGACACCGTTGCCTAACCGGGAGCGTGAAGACCGCCGCCATGCGCTCACCGACCAGCTCGACGACCTCGTAGGCTGCCAGAATGAGGACGAGTTGGTCCTCATTGGAGCCCGGTTGCCGACTTCCGCGGCAGAGCTGGCGCTGCTCGAACAACGTCGGTGGATTGGCCATGACAAGTGGCTACCGAGATGGCCCCGGAATGCCGATCTCTACCTCGCTCACGAACTCATCGACGCACACCGCTCCCTTGTCGCGGTAGGGACCCGCGGCCACTGAAGCGAATCGCGCGACGAGTCCTCGACCAGTCGGGCGGGTCCGTTGATGGAAGGCTACTACCGCGCAGCACCGCCAGAATAAGGAACGCGGACGAGACACAGGCCACAGGCGGCATGATCGTCTCCACCCTTTACCTACCTGAAACAGCCGACAACGTCCGGCACCAGCACGTACCGTCGAGAAGTATCTGCGCTGGTAAAACAGTAGTGTCCCGTCATAACCGACATATCCGGTCATGACTTCTGGTAATCGTTAGTTCGCAGGTCCGCCGTTCCCCTGGACCGATATCGTCCCCGTCGGGCCGACGCGGGTGTCGCCGTATCTCCACGCACCACGGGTGAGGGTCTCGGCGGAGCAACAGGAGCCCTGGTGGGCTCATCTTTGGTCTCATCCGCCTGCGTTCGTCCGCGTTCAGCGGCGTTCGGATCAGTGCTGCCGCGCAGGTCACGGACGTGGGCGGGGCTTGGCGGACTCGCATCCTTAGCCCTGAAAATCGGAAGGTCGGCGGTTCGACTCCGCACCTGGCCACCATTGTTAGCCGCGACTTTCCGGCATGGTGTCAGCGCTCTGTACTCACCGTCCACAAGTGTGATGCACACCGCCGAGCGGTGGCCCGGGGCACCACCTTGGCGATCATTGTATAGCGGGAATGGTCATCAATCTCTGGATCAACTTGGCCTCAGCGACCCCGATCGACGATCATAACCGAGCCCACGATGTCTAGTCGCCACAGCAGCATCGCCCTCACTACACCCGTTGGCTCCTTTGGCATCGTCGGGAAGGCGGCTGTACGACACAATTCGGTGGCCGACATCGGGCCAAGCAAGGGCAAGCACTCGATGTCCAATACCACCCTGTTGATCAAACACTACCCCACCCGGCTGTCGGATCAAGTTCGGTCCAATCCCGTCAGGAGTGCCGAGGGTCAGACGGAACCCAACTACTCCCATCGACACCGTTACTTGCCAAGCACTCCCGTCAGGACCACACGCCGACTGGATTGCAACAGGAGCCTCCTCCTCCAGTCGCGCACCCGGCACGGATCCAACATATAGGCCCCAGCCCCCGGGCCAATCTCGACCTCGAAAGAGGATCTCAAGAAGAGCCGCATGATCAACATCACTGCGTATCGTAGTAATACGCTCACCTCCATGGCCAAGCGCTCCCGCCGCTACCCCTCCCCAAAAGACCTTGAGGAGCCACCGCTCCAAGTCCGGTCCGGAGAACACCCCCAATCATCGAGGTACCGCGCCGTGCCAGGCTGTCCGGGTCGGCCTGCGCCGTCTGATAGCCATACAGCACACGAAACAAATTGGCAGCCATCATATCCAGCTGTGACAGCGCGTTGTTATGTCGCGTGCACAAGACATTGGCCCCGAGTGCATTCGTTGGCAACCGCACCTGCGCTCCATCAAGCCAAGGTGCTCCGCTGATGTAAAGGCGTCCATCCACAGAGAAACTGCGGAGCACCCCGTGAGATATCCAGTGCTCCCGACTCAACTTCGAGGAGCAGTCGCGGGCGGCACGTGCATAGCAGCGCGCGTGGGAATACCCCGTCCTCGCATTTAGCAGCAGCGCTCCGGGTGCAGGGATGGTAAGCATTCGGAGTTCCCGTCGGCCGGGCGTCTCGTTGGGATTAGGGCTGAGCAGCGCGATGGGCCCGCTGGTGGCTATCGGTAGGCCACCCGGGCGTGTTCATCGTCGGTGGGTTGGGGTTTTGTCGGTGTAGGGCACGGCCCCGGTTGGGGGTGTTCATGGTGCCGGCCCGGTGTGTGGATCGCCCGCGGAAGGAGCGTCGCTGCCGGTGGTGTCGGGCTGGGGGTTGTGGCTGGGTCGGAGGTCGTTGGTCCAGGTGGTGAGGTCCTCGGTGGTGGCCGCCCAGGGCAGGAATCGGGTCAGTGTCTGGTCGTGGGGAGCCCTGCCGCCGGCCCGTGCACATTCCTGGAGGTAGGCCCTCAGGTAGGCCAGCGGGTTGAGTCCGGCCCGCTCGGCGGTGGCGGTGATGGTCCAGAGGTGGCTGGCCAGCTCGGCGGAGGCTATCGAGCCGGAGCCGTAGTAGTTCTTGCGCCCGACCACGGGCCCGCGTAGCGCGCGCTCGGAGGTGTTGTTGTCCAGGGCAAGCTCGGGGAACTCGCGGTGTCGGGCCAGGCCCTCCCATTCCCGGTCCAGGGTGGCGAGGACCTTCGCCGCGGCGGGGTGCAGCAGGTCGGGATGCGATGTCTGGGCCTTGCGGTCGGCGTCGATGGTGTTCAGCGCGGCGGAGAACTGGGCGCTGGCCCAGGTGTGCGCGGAGCTGCCGGGCGTGCTGGTGGCCATCGCGGTGTGCGCCAGGTAGAGCGCGGCGATGCGCTCGATCCAGCCGGCACTCCAGGCCGCCAGTTCGGGATGGGCGTCGCCAGCGCGCAGGAAGTAGCGCCGGATATGCGCCCAGCACCACAGGTTGTCGACCCCCTCCAGGCGCCCCAGTGACTGGTAGACGGCGTAGAAGTCCGAGGACAGCAGCAGCGCCCGGCCCTCGGGCAGGGCCTCGGCGTCGGTATCGATGCCCAGCTGCTCGGTAAGCACCCTCAGCGAGCGCGAGGGCGCGATGCGGAACACGGTGGTGTCCGGGCCCACGAACACCCAGCACCACCAGCGGTGGCTGTCTTTGCCCTCGACCGCGGCATAGACGTTCCAGCGAGTCTCGTCGACGTGCAGGTGCGCGGCGGCGGCGTTGCGGTCGCTGATCGCGGCCGCCAGCGGGGCCAGCAGCTCCGAGCACGCCGCGAGCACCCCGGCCAGGGTGCCCTCTGCGAGGTCGAGCCCGTCGTGGGCCAGCGCGGCGACGATGCGGTGCGCAGGGCGGCCCAGCACGAACTTCTCGCACAGCAACCGGGCCAGGAACCCCGTGGTGAACCGGCCCTTGCCGATCGCCTTGGGCACTGGTGGGGCGACCAGGACCCCACGGACTGGACAGCGGCAGGTGCGCCGGTAACTCAGACGCCGGACCACGATCCGGATCAGCTGGACCTGCCAATCGATCTGCTCGCAACACTCCTGCCCAAACGGGGCATAGCCCGCGCCGCAACACGGGCACACCCGCTCGCCCTCGGGGACGTCGTGGACCTCCTCACGGGTCGGCAGGTGAGAGTAGTCCCGGCGACCATGCCCACGCGAGCCCCGCCGCTGCCCGCGACCGCGCTTCTCCCGCCCACCAGCCGGATCGCCGGCCGGGTACTCCTCGCCCGGCGTCGGCTTCGCCGCCTTCTCCGACGAGGTCCCAAACGCCAGCCTCGCCAGCATGCTCACCTTCTCGACAAGCGCACCAACCTGACCTTCCAGGTCAACGACCCGGGCCTGCAACACAACGTTGTCCGCCGCCAAGCGCTCCGCCTCGGCACGCCAGAACTCGACGCCACCCGCACCACTGAGATCGCCCTCACCCATGACACGACCACAAGATCAGCGCCAAGGGCCCGCGTCCAACACCCAGACCTGCTCGGCGTGTCGCTGAACGAGGCCAGACACCCTCTGACTACGGGATCACCGAATGCTTACGC
>DATEMN010000187.1:0-5576 GCA_035275565.1 Pseudonocardiaceae bacterium
CCACCGACAGCTCACTCGGGCGGGCCTTTATACAGGTGGTGGGCATGGTCGACCGGCCAGAGACGCTGGTGCGGCCGGACCGGGCACTACGAGTGCTGTGGGCACACCTACGAGGTGCACCGACACCGGCTAACGGACCAACCTCCCCCGGCGGCGCGCGCGGACCCGCCGCGCAGTCACCGGTCGAATCGACCGGATAGCGCAGTTCCCGTGGAGTTGCTGACGTCCCGCACGCGTGAAGACCCGCATCAGCCGGCGGCGAACTGCTCCTGCAGACCGCCGGGCAGCACGACCACACCGAGCATTCCCGGCCCGGCATGCGCGCCGATGGCTGCGCCGACCTCCGAGACCAAGCAGTCGTTCAGCGTCGGAAGCCGCGCACGCAGTTGCTCGACCAAATCGGCCGCGCGGTCGGGGGCACCGAGGTGATGCACCGCGAGATCAAACGGGTCCGAGCCGGCTGCGTGCACCGCCAGCTCGACCAGCCGGGCCCGCGCGCGGGTAGCGGTACGAACCTTCTCCAGTGGCACGATCCGGCCCGAGTCGACGTGCAGCAGCAGCTTGACAGCCAAAGCGGTGCCAAGCAATGCGGCCGCCGGGCTGATCCGGCCCCCACGGCGCAGGTGCTCCAGGGTGTCCACCGAGAAAAAGGTTCGGGTGCGCGTGCCGACCCGCTTAGCAGTGTCGGACACGGTGTCCTGATCGGCGCCGGCCGCAGCGACGGCGGCCGCAGCGAGGGCGGCGAAGCCCAGGCCCATGCCGGCGGAGCGCGAGTCGACCACCCGGACCCGTTGGCTGCCGACCTGCTCGGCGGCCAACCGGGCAGACTCCCAGGTGCCGGACAGCCCCCGGGACAAGTGCACTGACACCACACTGTCGGCACCGGCCCGAAGAGCCTCCTCATACACAGCCTCGAACTCTCCCGGTGTCGGTCTGGAGGTGCTCACCATGGCCCGCCGCGCCAGCGCGTCCGCCAGCTCGGCTGGCCCGAGCTGCACGCCGTCCAGCCGGTGCCGGCCGTCAACTAGGACGTGCAGCGGAACCTGCCGGATACCATGACGCTCCGCAAGCCCGTCCGGGAGATAAGCGGTTGAGTCGGTGACGACGGCGACGGGCACGATCATCAGCGTAGAGTCCGTCAAGGACGTCCCGGAGCGCTCAGAGCCCAGCGGCGGCGTTGTACGACAACAGCCGCCAGCCGCAGCCGCGGCGCAACAACACCGTCCAATGGCAGTTGCTGATCCCCGCGAACACCGGCCAGGTCGACACCGGCAGGTCAAGCAGTAACGGGGTCAGACCAGCGATCAACCCGCCGTGGGTGCACAGCAGCGCGTTCCCGTAGCTGGCTGCGTCAAGCTCAGCGACGACGCATGCGGCCCGCCTGGCCACCTCCACTTTGGTCTCGCCGCCCGGCGGCGCCCATTCCGGGTTGCCCCGCCAGGTCTGGATGCCGCCCGGCCACAGCGTCTCCACCTCAGCGTGGGTCAAGCCCTGCCACGTCCCAAGATGGGTTTCCCGTAGCCGCTTGTCGACCCGAAGCGGCATCCCGTTCTCGGCGGCGAGTACAGCTGCGGTGTCCTCGGCCCGGGACAGATCGGAGGTCACCAGTACCTCCGGTTTCAGCTCAGTGAGCAACTGGGCCGCCCGGCGGGCCTGGCCGAGCCCAGTCACGGTGAGCTGCGAGTCAAGGTGACCCTGCATCCGCAGCGCCGTGTTGTAGTCAGTCTCGGCGTGCCGCCAGAGCACGAGCTGCTTCAGCGTCACACCGGCTCGTCCATTTCTGCGGCATCGGCGTCGAACGGGATCGTCGGGCAGTCCTTCCACAGCCGCTCAAGACCGTAGAAGGAGCGCTCCTCGGAATGCTGCACGTGCACGACGACGTCGACGAAATCCAGCAACACCCAGCGCCCCTCACGTGCCCCCTCGCGGCGCACCGGCTTGGCCCCGGCGGCGGCCATCTTCTCCTCGACGGCATCCACGATGGCCTGGACCTGACGCTCGTTGGGCGCCGAGGCGATCACGAAACAGTCCGTGATCACCAGCTGATCGGACACATCGAGCAAGGTGATGTCGTGTGCCTTCTTGCCTGCCGCAGCGTTCGCCGCAGTCAATGCCAGCTCTCGGGCGTGATCAGTGGCTGACACGTCACTCCTTCTCTCCGGCGCCAGCGCCGGCGCTCGACTGGCCGCGGCGCCATGCGCACCCCGGTTGTCCACACAACCACACGTGAGCGTACGTGTTCGGACTGGCAGGTCACGCAACCGTCCGGTTGAGTGGTTGCGTCATGCCGACCTTGCTACCCGCCTCACCAGCACTCACGATGAGAACAAGCGCCGCACCGTCACCACTCCCTGCAAATATTCGATCACTTTGTCATCAATGTGATTTAGCGCGCTGTTCGACGTAGCTCATCAGGTCGTCAACAGCGAGTGGGCGTCATGGCCGCTATGGACGAATACCTATTCATGCGACTGTGGAGCAGCAGGGGCACTGGCCACCACCTAAACGAAACACCGACCCCAAGTGCCGGTGAGGCACTGCGCGTCTATGTCGAATCGCTGCGGCACTTCGTTCGCGTCCTCATCGAGTTCCAATGGGAAGCCCCTTGCTATAGCCGGCATTTCCCCTCAAACTACCGGGTCAGCGGGTCAGCGAACACGTCACCACCCGGGACGAGCCACTGCCCTACCTGTCAGTCGTATGGTGGTGGTCGATCTGAACCACTGGGTGATCAAACGTCAGGAGTGGCCCCGGGCATCATTATTGCAACTCAGGAGCATGTGCCGCGATACAGGCCGCGCTTGCTGATGTACTGCACCACGCCGTCCGGCACCAGGTACCAAATCGGCAGGCCGTGAGCGACTCGCTGCCGGCAGTCCGTCGAAGAGATCGCCAGGGCCGGCACCTCGACCAGGCTGACCGCCCCGTCCGGCAGGTGCCTGCCGTCGAGACGGAATCCGGGGCGAGTCACCCCGACCAGGTGGGCTAGCTCGAACAGCTCGTCGACCCGCTTCCAGGATAAGATCTGCGCTAGCGCGTCAGCGCCGGTGATGAAGTACAGCTCATAGTCGGGGAACTGCGAGTGCAGGTCGGTGAGGGTGTCCACGGTCACGGTGGGAGCCCGGCGGTCGACGTCCACCCGGCTGGTGGAAAACCGCGGGTTCGACGCCGTGGCGATGACCGTCATGAGGTAGCGGTCTTCGGCTGAGCTGACCACACACTCGCTCTTCTGCCACGGGATCCCGGTGGGCACGAACACGACCTCGTCCAACCCGAACCGGGCCTGCACCTCGCTCGCGGCGACGAGGTGGCCATGGTGGATCGGGTCAAAGGTTCCGCCCATGACTCCGAGTTGCCGCCCAGACATGGGCGCAGCCTAGGCGACATCGGGTATGGTCTTGCGGGTCAGCTCCAGCTGCGATGGGCTGACAACTCTGGGTGGCCGACCAACGGTTGGACAGTCGTGGCGAGCAAAAGTCTCAGCGAGGTCTCCTCGAGAGAACGGGCGCTGGTCGACGCCGTGGTCACCGGCTGCGTGGTGACGTGCAGCAAACTCACCATGGAGCAACTAGCGGCGACGGAGAGTCCCAGGTACACGATCCGTGCCGAACTCATCCGGGAGCTGGTGCTGGGACGCAACGGTGACCGTCTTGATCCGCTCGGGGTGCGGATCCATGGCGCACGGATCACCGGAACGCTCGACCTCACCCACGTTCCAGCCGCAGTGGGGATCGAGCTGCGGGGTTGCTACTTCGAGCGCGCGGTGTACCTGACCAGCGCCCGATTACCCTGGTTGACCTTGAGTGCTTCGCACCTGCCAGCTTTGGACGGTGACGGGCTCCGGGTCGCGGGCGATGTTCTCCTCTGCGACGGATTCACTGCCACCGGGCAGGGCGCCGACGGCGCCGTGCGGCTGTTGGGCGCCCACATCAGCGGCCAACTCAACCTCAACGGCGCGCGGCTGACCAACGACGCCGGACCGGCCCTCATCGGCGACGGACTCCACGTCTACGGCGACGTGTTCGGCGGGGGCTTCATCGCCACCGGGCACGGTGAGCTCGGTGCGGTGCGCCTACCAGGAGCCCACATCAGCGGCCAACTCAACCTCAACAGCGCCGAGTTGACCAACCAAGCCGGCCCGGCCCTCATCGGCGACGGGCTTCACGTCGACGGCGGGTTGGTCCTGGCTGAGGGATTTACCGCCACCGGGCACTGCGAACGCGGCGCGGTGCGGCTGCCAGGAGCCCACATCAGCGGCCAACTCAACCTCGACGGGGCAGAGCTGATCAACAACGCCGGCCCGGCCCTCATCGGCGACCACCTCCAGGTCAACGGCGGTGTGTTCCTCGACGGGTTCACCGCCACCGGATACGGCGACGACGGCGCGGTGCGGCTACCGGACGCCCACATCAAGGGCCAACTCAACCTCGACGGGGCAGAGCTGACCAACTACACCGGCCCGGCCCTCATCGGCGACCACCTCCAGGTCGAGAGCGACATGTTCGCCGAGGGATTCACTGCCACCGGACACAGCACAGACAGTGCCGTACGGCTATCGGACGCCCGCATCAGCGGCCAACTCAACCTCAACGGCGCCAAGCTGACCAACCAAGCCGGCCGTGCCCTCATCGGCGACCACCTCCACGTCGGCAGCGACATGTTCGCCGAGGGATTCACTGCCACCGGACACAGCACAGACGGCACCGTACGGCTACCGGACGCCCAGATCAGCGGCCAACTCGACCTCAACAATGCGACGCTGACCAACCCAGCTGGACCTGTCCTCGATCTGGAGGACGCCGAGACCAAGCACCTGTTCCTGCCGGCGCACGTGATCTGTCCACACGGCACTGCAAGCAGGTCGATGTGCGCCGCACCGGAGCGTCGGCTCGCGCTGTCCGGCCTGGTCTACACGTCACTGCATACTGTTGGCTGGCACGAGTGGCTGCACCTGATCATCCACCACACCAATGATTACCGACCGCAGCCCTATCAGCAGCTTGCCACCGTGCTGAAAGCCACCGGTCGCGAGTCCACCGCGCGGAATGTCCTGATCGCCCAGCAGCAGGATCTTCATGATCGTGGTGAACTCGGTGGACGGCTGATCAAAGGGGCGCACCGGCTGTGGGGAATTCTGGCCGGATACGGCTACCGCAGCGGCCGCATCGTCATCGCCCTCCTGGTGGTGCTCCTGGTTGCGGCAGGCTTGGGTGTCGCCGCGGGGCACACTTCCCTCAGACCAGGCCATTACGTCGCCGCACACACCACTCAAACCGACGGCCCCGGCTCACCATGCTCGCTGTTCGAGCAGATCAGCCTAGGTATCGATCACAGCCTGCCGCTGGTCACCACGGGCGTCGGCGACCGCTGTGATGTCGACACTTCCAGCCCCACCGGCGTGGTGTTCACCGCAGCCACCTGGATACTCCAATGTCTCGTCTGGGCACTGGCCATCCTCGTCGTCGCCAGCTACCTCAGGCTCACCCGCAAACCCACCTAGGTGGTGGGGGGCTCTTCAAGGCCGACCAACCGGGGGGTTGGTCGGCCTTGAAGAGCCCCCCACCACCTAGGTGGGT
>DATEMN010000188.1:0-8243 GCA_035275565.1 Pseudonocardiaceae bacterium
CAGCATGTGCAAGAAGCGCGCCGGGCGGCCCAGGTCATGGATCAGGAAACCGACCCCAACCAGCGACCCGGCGCAGGCCCCCAGCCGGGCAGTACGGGCCAGGCTGGGACGGCCGGTGGCGGCGGCGAACTCGGCCAGTACCGCCGACGCCCCCGCCAGCCCGCCACTGAAGAGGTAGACCGGCACATCAGGGCTCTTCCAGGTTGGCTGCTTGAGAATCGGCCGGCCGTAGTAGGACTGGAAGTCCGGCGCCGCCGTCAACCTCGCCGGGGGCACCGCGAGCTGCTCGCGAGGGCTCATCGCCGTCCCCCGAGGAAGCAGCCCGCGACCGCCACGACCACCCCGGCCGCGGCCAGCGCGGCCAGGCGCCACATCGCCGGCAGATCTCGGGTGGTCACCACCGGATCCGGTGGCAGCCCGTAAACCTCAGGTTCGTCCAGCAGCAGGAAGAACGCCCCGCCTCCACCGACCCCGTCGTTCGGGTCCGCACCGTAGAGCCGGGCCCGGTTTACCCCCTGCGTCTGTAGTTGATCGACCCGCTGTTGTGCCCGGTCGCGCAGCTCGTCCAGCGGACCGAACTGGATCGAGTCGGTGGGGCAGGCCTTGGCGCAGGCCGGTTCCAGCCCGGCCCCGAGCCGGTCGTAGCACATCGTGCACTTGAACGCTCGCCCGTCGCCCGGCCGGACGTCGATCACCCCGTACGGGCAGGCCGGCACGCAGTAGCCACAGCCGTTGCAGATGTCGTCCTGCACCACCACGGTGCCGAACTCGGTGCGGAACAGCGAACCTGTGGGGCACACATCCAGGCAGGCCGCGTGCGTGCAGTGCTTGCACACATCCGACGACATCAACCAGCGCACCTCAGGCATTCCCAGGTCCACCGTGGTCTGCTCGATGAAGGCCACATGGCGCCACGTCGAGGCGCCCAGCGCCCCGGTGTTGTCGTACGACATCCCGGTCAGCTGCTGACCGTCTTCGGGAACAAGGTTCCATTCCTTGCAGGCAACTTCACAAGCCTTGCAGCCGATGCACACCGAGGTATCGGTGAAGAATCCGACCCGTTCTGACGCGGTGCTCATGGTTTGCTCCCCGTTGCATCGGTGATGCCAGCGCGGCGCTGGTACTGCTCGACCAGCTCCAACCGGGCGCGGCCGCGCGGTCGGCGCCCTGGCCGGATGTCGCAGCTGGCGGCCTTGGCGGATTGGATGTGGACGTTGGGGTCCAGGGTGATCGACACCAGCTCGTTGGCCGAGTCACCGGTGCTCAGCCCGTTGCTGCCCCAGTGATAGGGCAGCCCGATTTGATGCACGGTCCGGCCCCGAAGCTGCAGCGGGCGTATCCGCTCGGTCACCAGTACCCGGGCCTCGATCACCGCCCGCGGGTTGATGATCGTCGCCCAGCCGAGGTGCTCCAAGCCGCGCTCGGCGGCCAGCTCCGGAGAGACCTCGCAGAAGAACTCCGGTTGCAACTCCGACAGGTAGGGCAGCCAGCGGCTCATCCCACCGGCGGTGTGGTGCTCGGTGAGCCGGTAGGTGGTGAACACATACGGGAACACCTCGGTGCCTGGTTCGGGTCCACTGGGGCTGGACCGGTTGAGGTGGTGCTGGAATACCCGCCGCGCAGGGTTCGACTGTTGCCCATAGAGCAGGTTCGGTACTGGCGACTCGTGCGGCTCGTAGTGGGCCGGCAGCGGCCCGTCGACCAGCCCGGCCGGCACGTACAGCCAGGACCGGCCGTCGGCCTGCATGACGAACGGCTCATGGCCAGCCAGCGCATCGTCGGCCTTGGCGCCGGGTTCCGGGCGGTAATCCGGAGGCTTGGTGGCCCGGAAGTCCGGCACGTCGTGGCCGGTCCAGCAGCCGGCTTCGGCGTCCCACCACACGTAGGCCTTACGAGCGCTCCACGGCTTGCCATCGGGATCGGCCGAGGCGCGGTTGTAGAGGATGCGCCGGTTGGCCGGCCAAGCCCAACCCCACTCCGGCGCTACCCAGGACTGTTCGCCGCCGGGCTTGCGCCGGGCCGGTTGGTTGACCCCGTCGGCGTAGCAGCCGCAGTAGATCCAGCACCCGCAGCTGGTGCTGCCGTCGGCTTTGAGTTCGGTGGCCGACGACAGCGGTTTACCGTCGCCGTCGACACCGTTGATCTCGGCGAGCACTGCTTCGGCATCCGGCTCGGCATGGTGACCCTCAGTGGGATAATCCCAAGTCAGGTCGAGGATGGGCCGGTCGCACAATTCGGTGGAACCCGCCAGCTTCTCGCGGATGATCCGTCCTAAGTGGAAGTAGAACCATAATTCGCTGCGCTGGTCACCCTGCGGCTCGACGGCCTTGTGGTGCCACTGCAGCATCCGCTGGGTGTTGGTGAAGCTGCCGTCCTTTTCGGTGTGCGCCGCCGCCGGCAGGAAGAAGACCTCGGTGCCGATGTCCTCGGTGCGCAATTCCCCGGACTCGATCTCCGGTGCGTCCTTCCAGAACGTGGCGCTTTCGATCAGCCTGAAGTCGCGGACCACGAGCCATTCCAGATTCGCCAGGCCCATCCGGTTCATCCGCGAATTGGCGCTACCCACCGCCGGGTTCTCGCCGATCACGAAGTAGCCCCTGCTGGCGCCAGCGAGCTGCTTGGTGATCGTATCGTAGTTGGAGTGACCGTTGGTCAGCCTCGGCAGGTAGTCGAAGCAGAAGTCGTTGCCCGCCGTTGCCACCTCGCCCCACCATGCCTTAAGCAGGCTCACCAGGTAGGTGTCCATGTTGCCCCAGTGGCCCTTGGTACCCGCATCGGCCGCGAGGTACTGGGCTAGGCATAGTTGCCGGTGGGCGTGTGGCATTGGCAGGTAGCCGGGCAGGATGTTGAACAGGGTGGGGATATCGGTGGAGCCCTGGATCGACGCGTGCCCGCGCAGCGCCAGGATCCCGCCGCCGGGCCGCCCGATGTTGCCCAGCAGTTGCTGCAGAATCGCAGCCGTGCGGATGTACTGCACGCCGACGGTGTGCTGGGTCCAGCCCACGGCGTAGACGAACGCGCTGGTGCGTTCCCGGCCGGAGTTCGTGGTCAGCGCTTGGGCCACCCGCAGGAACTCGCGCTCGGTGATCCCGCAGATGTCCGCGACCAGCTGCGGGGTGTACCGGGAGAAATGGCGCTTGAGCACCTGGAACACGCAGCGCGGGTTCGCCAACGTGTCATCGCGCTGCGGGCTGCCCTGGAAGGTGCCGCCGCCAGCGCCGGACTGCTCGACCCGGGGGGAGGCCG
Organism: Pseudonocardiaceae bacterium; assembly: GCA_035275565.1. Classification (GTDB taxonomy): domain Bacteria; phylum Actinomycetota; class Actinomycetes; order Mycobacteriales; family Pseudonocardiaceae. The sequence goes on from DATEMN010000188.1 coordinate 3,247, forward strand.
GCTCGCGTTGCCCGGCGGCAGCGGCGACATCGGCACCCTCGTACTGCCAGCTGCTGGGATCGTAACGTCGGTTTTGCTCGTCGAAACCGGAAAACAGACCGTCCAGATCCTCGGTGTCATGAAACTCCTCCCGCAGGATCATCGGCGCGTTGGTGTAGGCGACGACATAGTCGTGAAACCACGCGTCGTGTTCCAGCACGTAATGGATCAGGCCGCCGAGAAAGGCGATGTCGCTGCCTGCGCGCAGCGGCACGTGGATGTCGGCCAGCGCGCTGGTCCGGGTGAACCGCGGGTCGACGTGGATGATCGTTGCGCCACGGGCCTTGGCCTCCATCACCCACTGGAACCCGACCGGGTGGCACTCAGCCATGTTCGAGCCTTGGATGACAATGCAGTCGGAGTTTGCTAGGTCCTGCTGGAACGTGGTGGCGCCGCCGCGCCCGAAGCTGGTCCCCAGACTGGGGACGGTGGAGGAGTGTCAAATGCGGGCCTGATTCTCGATCTCCACTGCGCCCAGGGCGGTGTAGAGCTTTTTCATCAGGTAGTTCTCTTCGTTGTCCAGCGTTGCCCCGCCCAGGCTGGCGAAACCCAGGGTGCGGCGTAGCACAACGCCGTTTTCGCCGGTGTCCTGCCAGGTCCGTCGCCGTGTCTCGATCACCCGGTCGGCGATCATGTCCATTGCGGTGCCGAGGTCCAGGTCCTCCCACTCGGTGCCGTGCGGACGGCGGTACCGCACGCGAGTCTGGCGGGTGGGTGAGGTCACCAGCTGGCGGCTGGCCGAGCCCTTGGGGCATAGCCGACCCCGGGACACCGGGCTGTCCGGATCACCTTCGATCTGGGTAACCCGCTCGCCGGTCACATAGACAAGCTGGCCGCAGCCCACCGCGCAATATGGGCAAATTGACTTGACCACCCGATCGGCCGTCTCGGTCCGGGCCCGCAGGCTCCGGCTCCTGTCCGACTTTGCCGCCACCCCCCGGCCCAGCGGATCGTTGCCGGTCAACTGCCGGTAGACCGGCCATCCCTCGACCCACCTTCGCACGCCCATACTCGCCGGCCACCTCCGGTGATCGATGTTACTTCTCCTGGAGCCTCCTTGGCGTCACCCTGCGACAAATTCACAGCCACGCTGGACTGAGTCAATTCGCGTGGAGTCGATTCGGGCGGGGCCGACGTGTGACGGTGAACGTCAACATCCACGAGGCCAAGACCCACCTCTCCCGGCTACGCGAGCGCGTGGCGGCCGGCGAGCAGGTCATCATCTCCCGATTGCTGCGACCAACCCGGGCTGGGCGTCGGAGATGACCAGCTACGCCTCGGACAGGCCGCGGGCGACTAGACCGCGCACAAACGCCAGCCACCCCGCACCGTCCTCGGCCGAGGCGACGTCCAGGCCGGGGATCTCCCGGTGCCCATCGGCGTTGACCCCGGTCGCGACCAGAGCGTGCACGTTGACCACCCGGCCCTCTTCGCGGACTGTGACCGTGAGCGCATCGACTGCCCATACAAAGGTGTACGACCAGCATCCAGCGGACGTCCACGAAACGCGCCCACCGGGGCATCGAGGTGGGCGGCCATCTCGATGACCTGCGAACGCGACAGGGACTTGACCCCAGCTGCTCGGCAGCCGCTCGACCCGCCGGGTGGAGACCTCCAGCAGATACGCCGTCGCGACGACCGTGACCAGAGCCTGCTCCGCGCGCCGGCGATGGGTCAGCAACCAATCCGGGTAAAAAGAGCCCTCCCGCACCTTCGGCACCGCCAACTCCACCGTGCACACCCGGGCATCCCACTCCCGCGTCCGGTAGCCATGACGCCGATTTGACCCGAGCGTCACTGCGCTCGCCATAACCAGCGCCACAGACCTGATCAGCCTGCACCGACATCATCGCGTGCGCGAAACGACACGATCATTTCCCGCAACAGATCCGGCGACACAGACGCCAGATGCTGCTCCAACAGAGCGCCAGGGTCCACCTCCGGGGCCGCAGCCTCCGCTCGGCGTCACCGCAAGGAAGCTGAGGTCAAACGGCGCCGGGGTCGTGTCTTGGCGTGCGCCCCTCCCGACGAGGTACGGCAAGTTCGAAGCCGGCGACCACGCTCGCCCGTCCCGGGCACTCTTCTGATCACGATGGTTGGCACAGGTCCCCTGCGCTGTCGCGGAAAGCCTGCCCAGCCGCATCGGCGCTCATGCGCCCGTCCACACCTCCTCAGCGGCGCCATGCCCCAGGCTGATCACCGCGCTCACGAGCCAGGTAGTCGGTTGCTTCCTGGCAAGTGCCCTCACTCCACGATCCAACGCAATGACTCGGTCACCGCCGCACGCCACTCGATGCCGACCAGGGTGCCGGCCTCAACGAGCTGATGGTCTGATCAGACAGTTGCCCTCGGCCGGGTGCGAGGGGAGGCGGCGGGCGGGGGATCAGCGGAGCCGAGCATTTCGGTCGGTGCGAACACCCGGTGTCACGGTGACGGCTACTTGGTGGTTACCTCTAGGAGACCGTGCTCGGCCGGCGGTCAGCTGTTCGCGAGCCGGACCGCGGGGACGCAGGCCAGCTCGGTGGTAGCTCCTCCACCGGCAGGCCGTCACCCCGGTAAGACGCCTGGCGCTGGGACAGACCGTCGACGGCCACCGATGGCAGCAGGAACGTGCAGATTGTGAACTGCCGGTCTTTGGGCTGGGGAACTGGGTTGCCAATCGCGACGTGGCGGGACCAGGTCCCGTCCGGCGCTGGCACTAAAGTCGGTCCGAGACACCAGCGGCCCGTGCTCTCGACTCGGATCAGAATGAGTGGATCGAAGCCCGCCGGCGGATCACCGGATACCTGCCCGCTGAGGGTCAGTTCCTTCGTGGCTGCTGCGCACGTGTCAGGTACACATCTCAGGGTGGTCACGAAAGACAAAGGTGGCAAGGGCGGCGCTGGCAGCGGGGGAGTGGACGAAGGCGTCCCACCGACGTCGGTGGCCGGAAAGCCGCTTTGGTGGTTAAGCCCTATGAAGACCGCCAGCCCAACTACGAGAACTGCACCACCGGTCCCGATGAGTAGCCTTCTTAGAGAATCTAGGAATCCGTTTCGGGCCGCCGCATGTACAGTAAGACCGGCGGACTCGCGGTCCGCGCCCGTAGGGTTCCGACGATTCCGCATGCCTCCAAGAACGTCGCGAGGAGGGCTGAGGTGGGAAGCCGGCGACCCGCGAGGACATCGGCGACCGTGGTGTGGGGGAGCGGCGGTACCCGCCGCCTGGCCTCGTGCTGCTTCCTTACCCACCGCTCGAGGTCGCGCAGGCTGGGATTACCAGCCCTGAGGCGGACCCGGCGAAGCAGTACCGCGAAATCTTGTTGAGAGCTGGCGGACCGTGGGTCGAACTCGTCGTCGCTCATGCAGCGGAGTCCCGTCGGTGCGGCTAAACCGGCTCGAACCCGATCATAGTCACCCGGTGGTGGTTGATTAGGGCAAGTCTAGCAAGACGGCCCGGCGGGATGTCCCGGGATGTCCCGGGACGGCTGCGGTCGTCCATTGTTGTCCACGGGGTGGTTGGACACCTCGTTCTCCCTGCGCAATGGCGATGCCGCCCTGGTGCGCACTTTCCCCGCGGGCTGCGCGCCCTCACATAAGGAGCACCGCAGTGATCATTGCAGGCAGAGCTCGCCCAACGGGGTGCTGTTGCAAAGGTGGGGTGAGGGTGCGGTGGAGCCCGCTGTCGGCTGCTCGACCGCTACCATGAGCTGCTGACTGTTCTCAGGCGTGGGCGAATGCTTTCTCGACGATCACCACGTCCGGGTTCGAGTGTCCGTAGGCGAAGCTCCTGCCCTGGCCTTTGCGCAGTGCGTGCATCGCCTCGATCCCCTTGAGCGTCCGGTAGGCGGTCACTGGGGTCTTGAACCCGCACTTCGGGCCCAGGATCCTCTCCAACCGGCCGTGATCGCCCTCGATCCGGTTGTTGAGGTACTTCACCCGCCGATGCCGCACCGATGTCGCACACCGCCCGTCGGCCTTGAGCTCGGCGATCGCTGCGGCCAGGGCATGGTTCTTATCCGTGTTAATCACCTTCGGTGGTCCAGCATGCGCCGTGGACCGCAGCGTCTTGGCCAGGAACCTCTTCGCTGAGGCGGTGTTTCGCCTGGTGGACAGGTAGAAGTCCAGGGTGTCGCCGTGGGAGGTGACCGCCCGGTACAGGTAGCACCACTTCCCGCCAATCCGGATGTAGGTTTCATCGACCCGCCACGATTGCGCTGTCCACTCGCCGACACGGCGGTACCAGCGGGTCTGCTTATCCAGCTCGGGTGCGTAGCGCTGCACCCACCGATAGACGGTGGTGTGGTCGACCGGCACTCCCCGTTCGGTGAGCATCTCCTCCAGGTCGCGCGGTAGCTGACCCCGTAGCGGCAGTACCAGCGCACCACCCACAAGATCACATTTTTCGGGTAGTCCGGCCGGAGTGCTGCTGGTCAACGCCCGGCACGTGAAGAATGTCTCCGGTCGTAAGTCCGACGTCAAGGACAGTGCGTGGCTGGCCCAGTTGCTGGAATGCGGCTCGTTGCGCAGGAGTTTCATTCCTCCCAAGGATATCGCCGCGATCCGCGAGCTTACCCGCTACCGCAAAAAGCTGATCGAGTCGCGGACCCGAGAGCTGCAGCGGCTGTCCAAAGTCCTGGAAGACGGCGGCATCAAAATCGATTCGGTGGCCTCCAGCATCACCACGCTCTCGGCGCGGGACATGATCGAGGCACTCATCGCCGGGAACGCGACCCGCGCGTGCTGGCAGAGCTGGCCCGCGGGGTGATGCGCCACAAGATCCCGGATCTGACATGGCGTGTGCCGGGCGCTTCGGTGACCATCATGCGCTGCTGGCCCGACTGCACACCGGCCACGACATCCTTCCTGGTGGCCGCAGCCACTTCAGGTCAGGTGTCCGTGCTGAGGGGACAAGCTCACGTGCGGGATTCGAGTGTGGCTGCCCGGCGTTGCTCATAGCCGATCTTCTCGAAGCAGTTC
>DATEMN010000189.1:0-24366 GCA_035275565.1 Pseudonocardiaceae bacterium
AACTCCACACACGTTACGGCGGCCATAGCGGAGGGGAAACGCCCGGACCCATCCCGAACCCGGAAGCTAAGCCCTCCAGCGCCGATGGTACTGCACCCGCCAGGGTGTGGGAGAGTAGGACACCGCCGAACACCACCCCCACATTAAGGGGCCCCCAACCACACCCCGGGGGCCCCTTAAACCATGCGAGCAGTGAGAGGACCTGTGGCCGTGTCAGGCAGAACGAACCTGACTTCAGGCGCGGATTCAGATGATAGTGCACGGCGGCGGCGTCAATCCGGTGCCGACAGTGGTGGAAGTGGGGACCGGGGTCGCCGGTCCGAAGAGGGTGGGCAGTCGCCATCGCGACGCCGAGACGATGCGGAGGTACCGCGTCCGGAACTTCCCACGGATGCGGATGCCGATGAATTGGACTCGGAGATCCGCAAAGAATTGTTGACCCTGCCCAAGGGATTGGCCGACATCGTCGGGAGCCATCTGGTCGCGGTCGCTCGCGCGCTGGACGAAGATCCGCAGCTGGCCTTGGCGCACGCCCGGTTCGCGCGTAGCAGAGCGGGTCGGCTCGCCGCAGTTCGGGAGGCCGCGGGTCTTGCTGCTTACCATGCGGGAGAATGGTCGGAGGCGTTAGCGGAGCTTCGCGCGGCGCGCCGGTTAGGTGGCGACCCCGGCCGGCTGGCGGTATTGGCTGACTGTGAGCGTGCGCTGGGACGCCCGGAGCGTGCCTTGGAGATCGCGCGAAGCCCAGCGGCAGCGCAGCTTGGTACTGACGAGGCGGTTGAGCTCCGGATCGTCGCCGCTGGGGCGCGACGCGACCTTGGCCAGTTCGACGCCGCGGTGATCGCGTTGCAGGGACCGGACCTCGATGCGGAGGGGTCGGAGCCGTGGCGGGCCAGGTTGCGCTACGCCTATGCGGATAATCTGCTGGCCGCCGGTCGTGAGCAAGACGCGATCCGATGGTTCCTGGCTGCTGCGGAGGCTGATGCCGAAGACGCCACCGATGCTGCGCAGCGGGCCGTCGAACTCAGCGAGCGTCCGGGGCCGCAGTGAGCAGTCCGCTAGAGGGCTACGACGCGGTGCTTCTCGACCTGGACGGCACTGTTGTCCTCGGGGCCGAGGTTGTACCGGAAGCGCCGGACGTGGTCAACGAGCTGCGTCAGGCCGGCCGGACGGTGTTGTTCATCACTAACAATGCATCGCGGGCGCCCGACGAGGTTGCCGAGCACCTCACCACGCTGGGCGTGCGTACTGCCCACGAAGACATCCTGACCAGCGGTCAGGCCGCAGTGGCGATGCTGGTGGCCCGGCTGCCGGTGGGCGCAGCCGTCCTGGTGGTCGGATCCGAGGCGCTGGTCGCCGCGGTACGGTCGACCGGGCTTCGGCCGGTAGCTGCGGCCTCCGAGCAGCCTGCTGCGGTCGTGCAGGGCCATTCCCCGGACACTGGGTGGGCACGGCTGGCCGAGGCGTGCTTGGCGATCCGTTGCGGCGCGATGTGGATCGCGTGTAATGTCGACCGCACGCTGCCCACCGAGCGGGGTCTGCTGCCCGGAAACGGTGCCATGGTGGCGGCGTTGCAAGCCGCTACCGACCGAACGCCCACGGTAGCTGGCAAACCGGCCCGTTCTCTGCTCGACACGGCCGTGGACCGCATTGGGTCGCAACGTCCCCTGGTGGTTGGCGATCGACTGGACACCGATATCGCTGGCGCTCGGGCCGCCGGTTTGGATTCGCTGCTGGTCCTGTCCGGGGTCGCCGACGCCGACGCGCTGCTCGCGGCACCTCCGGAGCAGCGGCCGGTGCACCTCGGCGCCGACCTCCGAGTGCTGCGCGGATCCCTTGATGACACGCGGATCCAGGCACGCCCCGGCTGGCGCGTCGATTCGGCTGCCGGCACCCTGCTGCTGCACTGCGACGGGACCGCCGACGAGCCCCTCGACGCGCTACGGACGCTGTGTGCCGCATGGTGGGCCGGACACGCCGGTCCGGTGCGGGTGCGTGCCTGTGACGCTGCCGCAGCAGCAGCACTGGTCGCGGTGGGCTTGAGCGATGCCGCTCGGTAACGTGGCGGAGACCCGAGCGGCCGAGGGAGACCAGTTTCATGACGTCCCAGCCACCTCATTCTGATACCGGCATCGCCGATGCACTCACCGGTCTGCAGGATCTCGATGAGCTTGCGACCGCGGACCACGTGGCCCGGTTCAACGCGGTACACGACTCGTTGTCCGCGGCTTTGTCCAGCCTCGACGAGGTCTAGGTGGTCCGCAGGGCCCGGCTGGACGCCGAGCTGGTAAGACGCGGCCTGGCCCGATCACGCGACCACGCTGCCGAGCTCGTCGCGCAGCGGCGGGTCCAGATACACGGAGTGACCGCTACCAAGCCGGCCACCGGTGTCGACGCGGACACCCCGTTGCTAGTACAGGCGAAGGACGAGGAACCCGAGTGGGTGTCGCGAGGTGCTCGAAAGCTTCTCGGTGCCCTGGACAGCCTGGTTACCGGGGGTCCGGTCGTGGCGGACCGGCGCTGCCTCGACGCCGGCGCGTCCACCGGCGGCTTCACCGAGGTGTTGCTGGTCCGCGGGGCCCGCGAGGTGGTCGCGGTCGACGTCGGCTACGGGCAGCTCGCCTGGTCGTTACGCACCGACCAGCGGGTACGGGTGCGTGACCGAACGAACGTGCGGACCCTGCAGCCCGCGGACATCGGTGGCACCGCGGATCTGACCGTGGCCGACCTGTCGTTCATCTCGCTACGCTTGGTCTTGCCTGCCCTGCTCAGGTGTACCAGCCCAGATGGCGATCTGCTGCCGATGGTCAAACCCCAGTTCGAGGTCGGCCGGGAACGCCTGGGCGCCGGTGGGGTGGTCCGTGACCCGGTGTTACGGGAGCAGGCTGTGCTGGACGTGGTGGCGGCCGCGGCGAACCTCGGACTCTGCCTGATCGACGCTACCGCGAGCCCATTGCCGGGACCGGCCGGCAACGTCGAATACTTCCTGTGGTTGCGCCGCGAGCGGACCGGGCCGTGGCGGTGCGCCGAGGACGTGGTGCGCGTCGCTGTGCAGGAGGGTCCGCAATGAGTGCCGGACGTGAGGTTCTGGTCGTGTTGCACACCGGGCACCCGGAGAACCTGCGTACCGTCGATAAGGTGGCCCAGCGGCTGGCTACGGCGGGGGTCGGGTTGCGGGTGCTTGCCGAGGAGGTCACGCGTCTGGATCCTGCGCTGCGCGACCACGAGGTGCCCACCGGTCCAGAGGCCGCTGCGGGCGCGGATCTCGTGGTGGTGCTCGGCGGTGACGGCACTCTGTTGCGGGCCGCCGAACTGGCCCGGCCGTACGGCGTCCCGCTGCTCGGGGTGAACCTGGGTCGGGTGGGTTTCCTCGCCGAGGTCGACCTGGATTCCCTTGATGATGCGATGGGCGCCGTCGTCGCCGGCAACTACCTCGTCGACGAGCGGATGACCGTCGACGTCACCGCCACTCTCAACGGTTCCACGCTGGCCCGGACGTGGGCGCTCAACGAGGCTAGCGTCGAGAAGAGTCGCCGGGAACGGATCCTGGACGTGGTGCTCGAGGTAGACCGCAGGCCGGTTTCCGGGTTCGGCTGCGACGGGGTGCTCTGCGCTACCCCCACCGGGTCCACTGCGTACGCGTTCTCCGCGAGTGGGCCGCTGGTGTGGCCAGACGTCGACGCGCTCGTCGTGGTCCCCAGCAACGCGCATGCGCTGTTCGCTCGCCCCTTGGTGGTGTCACCGGACTCGGTGGTGGCTGTCGAGACCGATCCGCAGGGGCATGCTTCGGTGCTGTGTTGCGATGGGCGGCGGACCTTCGAGCTGCCGGCGGGCGCTCGGGTCGAAGTGATCCGGGGCGCCACACCGATCCGGCTAGTGCGCCTGCACGGTTGCCCGTTCACTGATCGGTTGGTGCGCAAGTTCGAGCTGCCGGTGCAGGGCTGGCGAGGCCCCAGACCAGGTTGACTGCCGAGCTGACCGGTCACTCGGCGTGGCGCGCTAGGGTGCTGACCGTGCTCACCGAGATGCGCATCGAGGGCCTCGGTGTGATCGACGAGGCCACCCTGGACCTGCACCCCGGCCTGACCGTGGTGACCGGTGAGACCGGCGCGGGCAAGACGATGGTGGTCACTGGACTGCACTTGCTCGCCGGTGGGCGAGCCGACGCCTCCCGGGTCCGACGCGGCGCCGACCGTGCCATCGTGGAGGGCCGTTTCCGGCTCCCCAAAGGCAGCCCGGCAGCGGATCTGGCGAGCGAGGTGGGTGCTCGGACTGACGAGGACGGCAGCCTGATCGCCAGCCGCACCCTCACCGTGGACGGCCGCTCCCGGGCACATCTGGGTGGTCGCTCAGTCCCGGCGGGAGTGCTGGCCGATCTGGCTGACGGCATGCTGGCGGTGCACGGTCAAAACGACCAACTGCGGCTGCTGCGGCCTGGTGAGCAGCGGGCGGTGTTGGACCGCTTCGCCGGCGAGGCGGTGGCCGGGCCGTTGGACGCCTACCGCCGCGTTCGGCAGGAATGGCTGTGCTGCTGCGCCGAGCTCACTACGCGGAGTGATCATTCTCGGGAGCTGGCCAGGGAAGCTGACCTGCTCGGTCACGGTCTCGCCGAGATTGCCGCCCTCGATCCGCAGCCCGGCGAGGATGGTGCCCTGCTGGTCGAGGCTCGCCGGCTCGCCGACGCCGATCAGCTGCGAGACGTTGCCGCCAGCGCGCAGTCCGCGATCAGCGGTGGGTCGGACCCCGATCCCGATCAGCCGGGCGCGATCGGTCTGGTCGGGCAGGCCCGTCACCGGTTGCGGACGGTGGCGGACCCTGCGCTGCAGGCGTTGGCCGCCCGCTTGGAGGAGGCATCGGCGCTGCTCGGTGACGTCGGCGCAGAGCTCGGTGGATATCTCGAGGTACTGGACGCCGACCCGACCCGCCTGGAGCAGGTACTGGTCCGGCAAGCCGAACTCAAGCGGCTTACCCGCAAGTACGCTGCCGACGTCGACGGTGTGCTGGCCTGGGCGGTCGACGCCCGCCAGCGGCTGGCTGGTCTGGACACCTCCGAAGCGACCATGGCGACGTTGGTGGTCCGGCGCGACGAGCTGGCCGATGAGCTGGCCCGGCACGCCAGGGCACTCACCGCGGCGAGGACCGCCGCGGCCCGCGACCTCGGGGCCGCGGTGACCGCCGAACTCGCCGCACTGGCGATGGGTCAGGCTCAGCTGTCCGTGGCGGTCTGCCCGGCGGTGGCCGCGGAGGGAGACGCAGCTGGACTCACTGTTGCCGGGACGCGGCTGCGGGCTGGACCGGATGGCACCGACGAGGTGGAGCTATGCCTGGCACCGCACCCCGGCGCGGGACCGTTGCCGGTGCACAAGGGTGCCTCCGGGGGAGAGCTGTCCCGGGTGATGCTGGCGTTGGAGGTCGTGCTCGCCGATGCCGACCCGGTACCGACGATGGTCTTCGACGAGGTCGACGCCGGGGTCGGCGGGCGGGCGGCGGTCGAGATCGGGCGGCGCCTGGCCCGGCTGGCCCGCAGCCACCAGGTCGTGGTCGTCACTCACCTGCCCCAGGTCGCCGCCTATGCCGACCGACACGTAGTGGTGGACAAGGCGACTCCCGCTACGGGCCTGACCCGCAGTGGGATTCGCGAGCTTGACCGGATGGCCCGGGTCAGCGAGCTGGCCAGGATGCTGGCCGGGCTGGACGACACCGACACCGGGCGCGCCCACGCCGAGGAGCTGCTGGCCGCCGCCGCCGCGGACAAGCTTGTGAGTGCGTAACAGCGTTGTAGCGTCTAATACCACTCACGAGCGTTAGTTGCGGCGCGCCTCCACGATCAGCGACACGGATTTTGCCACCATCGTCAGCATGAATATCTCTGGTCTGCTCCACCGACCCGGCCGTGAGCTGCCCGGCGTGATCGGGTTGGCCAGAGTGGACCGCCGCACCGAGGCGCTGGTGCGTCGCGTCGCCCCCGGCGACATCGCGGTGCTCGACCAGGTCGACCTCGACCGGAGAACCGCCGATGCGCTGATCGCTGCTGGTGTCGCCGGAGTGGTCAACGCCGCCCCGTCGATCTCCGGCCGGTTCCCGAATCTGGGTCCCGAGATCCTCGTGGCAGCGGGCGTCGTGCTACTCGACGGGGTCGGTCCGGAGGCGATGCGAATCAAGGACGGCAGCCGGTTGCGGCTGCACGAGGGCCGGGTGTACGTCGGGGGCACCGAGTTCGCCTGCGGCGTCGAGCACACTGCCGACTCGATCGCCGACCTGATGATTGAGGCCAGGTCCGGGCTGTCCACCCAGCTCGAGGCGTTCTCCGCAAACACCATTGAGTTCCTCAGGCATGAGCGGGCGCTGATTATCGACCGGGTCGGCGTACCCGATGTCGGGGTCTCGATCCACGACCGGGAGGTGTTGGTGGTGGCCGCAGGCTACAACCACACCGCGGACTTGGCCGCGCTCAAACATTTCATCCACGAGTATCACCCGGTGTTGATCGGCGTCGAGGCGGGCGCCGACGCACTGCACGCTGCCGGGCATCAGCCGCATCTCATCGTCGGTGACCCGCGCCAGGTCAATACCGACACACTCAAATCGGCCGATGAGGTCGTGGTACCCGCCCATCCCGATGGCTTCGCTCCGGGACTCGAGCGGATCCAGGACCTCGGCATCGGTGCGGTGACCTTTCCCTCGATGAGCAACCCAGAGGATCTGGCGTTGTTGCTGGCCGAGGCGCACGGCGCGGCGCTCGTGATCACCGTGGGGTTCCAGGCCACTCTGCATGAGTTCCTCGATCGGGGGCGGGCCGGGTCCAACCCGTCCACCTTCCTCACCCGGCTGAGATTGGGCAGCAAGCTCATCGACGGTCATGCCGTCGCTGCCCTGTACCGCAGCCGGGTGTCGATAGGGGCGGTGCTGCTCATCGTGCTCGCCGCCTTCGTCGCGGTGGCTGCGGCGCTGCTGGTCTCCAACATCGGTGGCGCTTACGGCGTCCTGGTCAGCGATACCTGGAATGACGTCGTCTCCTGGGTCAAGGAAAGGGGATAGACCGTGATCTCACTGCGGTACCATGTGATCTCCATCGCTGCTGTTTTCCTCGCCCTGGCCCTCGGTGTCGTGCTCGGATCCACCGCGATCAGCGACCGGTTGCTATCCGGGCTCAGCTCCAACCGTGACGAGTTGGGCCGTCAGGTGAGCGATCTACAGGCGCAAGGCAACGGGCTGCGTGCACGATTGGCTGATGCGAACGTCTTCGGCGCGGCGGTCGCCCCCCGTGCGGTCGCTGGCACCTTGCGTGGTCGCACCGTCGTGGTGGTCACCACCGCGGACGCCGATCCGGCCGACCGGGATGCTGTGACCACGCTGCTGGCCAACGCTGGCGCCGCCGTCACCGGTGAACTGCAGCTCACTGAGGCGTTCACCGACCCGTCCCGCTCGGATCAGCTCAGTGAACTCTCCACCCGCCTGCTCCCGGCCGGGCTACGGCTGCCCACCGCGCCAGACGCGGGGACGTTGGCCGGTGGGCTGCTTGGCTCGCTGTTGCTGACCAACCCGCAGAGCGGGAAAACCCAGGCCACTGCGGCTGAAACCACGGCGGTCATCGCCGGGCTCGGGGACGGTGGTTTCGTCCGGGTCGGCCCGCAGATCCGGCCAGCTCAGCTCGTGGTGGTGCTTAGCGGAGGCGCGGCTCGCGGCGACGGCAGCGGCGACCGGGCTGGCATCCTGGCCCGTTTCGCCACCCAACTGGACCGCTCCGGCGCGGGCGCTGTGCTCGCCGGCAGGCCAGGATCGGCCGAGGCCAACGGTCCGATCGGGGTAGTGCGCGCGGACACTGCGGCTACCTCGGTGCTGTCCACCGTCGATGACGTCAGCACCGCAGCCGGGCGGGTGGTGACGGTCCTCGCGCTGGCTGAGCAGGCGGAGGGTCGAGCCGGACGGTACGGTACCGGCGGCAATGCGCAGGCCGTGGTTCCCACGATCCAGGGCTGATCGATGCGGTGAAATGACTTCCGGGTGCTGCCGTTTCTAGGGTTACGTGAGGTGCAGTGTTACCGTGAGGCTCCGTGGTCGGTGGCCTTCCGCCAAGTGGTCGGAGCTAGGCCGCCAGCTACAGCGCAACCGGTCACCTATCAGAGGGCCGGTCCGGACCACGGGAGACGGTCTTGGTGCAGCATGCCCACACCACCAGGTACCTGTTCGTCACTGGAGGCGTCGCCTCCTCGCTGGGCAAGGGGCTTACCGCGTCCAGCCTCGGTCAGCTCCTGACTGCCCGCAGACTGCGGGTCACCATGCAGAAGCTCGATCCTTATCTCAACGTCGATCCCGGGACGATGAACCCGTTCCAGCACGGTGAGGTATTCGTCACCGAGGACGGCACCGAGACTGACCTCGACATTGGACACTACGAGCGTTTCCTGGACCGAAACCTCAGCCGGCACGCCAACGTCACTACCGGTCAGGTCTATTCAGCGGTGATCGCCAAGGAGCGGCGGGGGGGATACCTCGGCGACACCGTGCAGGTGATCCCGCACATCACCGACGAGATCAAGTCTCGGATCATGGCCATGTCCGAGCCGGGGGACGACGGCCGCCCACCGGATGTAGTGATCACCGAGATCGGTGGCACGGTGGGTGACATCGAGTCGTTGCCGTTCCTCGAGGCCGCCCGCCAGGTGCGGCACGACGTCGGCCGGGACAATTGTTTTTTCCTGCATGTCTCGTTGGTGCCCTATCTCGCCCCGTCCGGGGAGCTGAAGACCAAGCCGACCCAGCACTCCGTGGCCACCTTGCGCAACATCGGTATCCAGCCCGACGCGTTGGTCTGCCGCGCCGACCGGAACATTCCGGACGGGCTGAAGCGCAAGATCGCTCTGATGTCCGATGTGGACATCGACGGGGTGGTCGCGGCGCCGGACGCACCGTCCATCTACGACATCCCCAAGGTGTTGCACTCCGAGGGCCTCGACGCCTACGTGGTACGCCGGCTCGGGTTGCCCTTCCGGGACGTGGACTGGACCGAGTGGGGGGATCTGCTGGACCGGGTACACACCCCGACGGAGGTGGTGCGGATCGCCCTGGTGGGCAAGTACGTCGACCTACCCGACGCCTACCTGTCGGTGACGGAGGCGCTGCGCGCCGGGGGGTTCGCGCACCGGGCCAAGGTGGAGATCCGCTGGGTGCCCTCAGACACCTGCGAGAACCCAGCAGCCGCGGCGGCTGCGTTGGCCGGAGTGGACGGCGTGCTGGTACCCGGTGGGTTCGGGATCCGCGGGATCGAAGGCAAGATCGGGGCCATCCACTATGCTCGCCTCCGTGGGATCCCCGCCTTAGGCTTGTGCCTGGGCTTGCAATGCATGGTGATCGAGGTCGCCCGGAACCTGGCCGGGCTCGACGGTGCCGGCTCCACCGAGTTCGACGAGGCCAGCCCCCATGCAGTGATCACCACCATGCCCGATCAGACTGACGTCGTCGCCGGCCGGCGGGATATGGGCGGGACGATGCGGCTGGGTGCTTACCCGGCGTTGCTGGTGCCGGGCTCCGTGGTGGCCACGGCGTACGGCAGCACTGAGGTCGCCGAGCGGCATCGGCACCGCTATGAGGTGAACAACGCCTACCGGGACAAGCTCGCCGACGTGGGTCTGGTGATCAGCGGGACATCTCCCGACGGCCATCTGGTCGAGTTCGTCGAGCTGACTACCGGCATCCACCCGTTCTTTGTCGGCACTCAGGCCCACCCTGAGCTCACCAGCCGGCCCACCCGCCCGCATCCGCTGTTCGTCGCGTTCGTCGCGGCGGCGCTGAACTATCGAGCCGCAGACCGGTTGCCGGTCGAGATGCCAGGCGGGTCGCGGTGACAGTGCCGCACGAGTTCGCGGTGTCGAGCAGCGACACCCGGTACGTCGGTCGGGTCCTCGCGCTGCGGCTGGATCAGGTGGTGATGCCGGGTGGACGGGCCGCCGGGCGCGAGGTCGTCGAGCACCCCGGTTCGGTGGTGATCCTGCCGCTGCATGATGACGCCTCGGTGGTGATGATCGACCAGTACCGGCATCCAGTGGGCCGCCGGATCCGGGAGCTGCCCGCTGGGTTGCTCGACGCGCCGGGGGAGGACCCGGTGGCCACCGCTCGCCGCGAGTTGGTGGAGGAGGTCGGCTACACCGCGCAGGACTGGTCGGTGCTCGTTGATCTGGTGACGTCGCCCGGGTTCAGCGACGAGGCAGTGCGGGTGTTCTTGGCTCGCGGGCTCACTGAGGTCGGCCGACCCGCCGGGAGCGACGACGATGAGGAGGCCGACCTGGACGTGGTCCGGTTGCCGCTGGCTGAGGCGGTGTGCCAGGTGCTGGCCGGTGAGATCGTCAACGCGCCGACGGTCGCTGGGCTGCTCGCCGCGTACGCCGTGCTCAACGGCCCAGTCCTCACCAGCCCAGCGCTCGCCGATACCGCTGTCTTGCGACCGGTCGGCGCCCCGTGGCCGGACCGCCCAACTCGGTTCGCTGATCGCCGCGGCCAGGGAGGCCCGTCGCGGTGAGGATCGGTGTCCCGCGGGAGCTGAAGATCCACGAGCACCGAGTCGCGATGACGCCTGCTGGGGTGCTCGAGCTGACCCGCCGCGGGCATGAGCTGCTCGTCGAACGTGGCGCCGGCGCTGGCTGCGCATTCCCCGACGAGGCATACCTGGCCGCGGGCGCCCGGATCGTGCCGCTGGCCGATGAGGTGTGGACGCAGGCGCAGCTGGTGCTCAAGGTGAAGGAACCGGTGCCTGACGAGTACCACCGGATGCGCAAGGGCCAGATCCTGTTCACGTACCTGCACTTGGCGGCGTCGGCGCAATGCACGTCTGCGCTGATCGACGCCGGGATCGAT
The DNA here is from genome assembly GCA_035275565.1 of Pseudonocardiaceae bacterium. Classification (GTDB taxonomy): domain Bacteria; phylum Actinomycetota; class Actinomycetes; order Mycobacteriales; family Pseudonocardiaceae. Next base: position 10,849 of record DATEMN010000189.1, read on the forward strand.
GCCATCGCCTATGAGACTGTGCAACTGCCCGACGGCTCGCTCCCACTGCTGGCTCCGATGAGCGAGGTTGCTGGGCGGATGGCTCCTCAGGTGGGGGCGCACTGCCTGGAACGTATGCAGGGTGGGCGCGGGGTCCTGCTCGGCGGGGTCTCCGGAGTGCCGGCCGGCAAGGTGGTGGTGCTCGGGGCCGGGGTGGCGGGCCGCAATGCCGCTACCATCGCGCTGGGGATGCAGGCCGAGGTGGTGGTGCTGGATACCAACGTCAACCGGTTACGAGAGATCGATTTCGTCTATCGGGGCCACTTGCAGACCATCGCGTCCAACACCTACGAGGTGGAGAAGGCGTGCCTGTGGGCGGATCTGGTGATCGGTGCGGTGTTGGTACCCGGCGCCAAGACACCCACTCTGGTCAGTCATGACCTGGTCGGCCGGATGCGCCCGGGATCGGTGCTGGTGGACATCGCGATCGACCAGGGTGGTTGCTTCGTTGACTCCCGACCTACCACGCACACCGCCCCCACTTTCACCGTGCACGACTCGGTCTTCTACTGCGTGACGAACATGCCCGGTGTGGTACCGCACACCTCCACATATGCGCTGACCAACGTCACGCTGCCGTACGTCTGCGCGCTGGCCGACAAGGGGCTGCGCCAGGCGGTGCGCGACGACCCGGCGCTGGCCCAGGGCGTCAACGTGCTGGCGGGCTCCGTCGTACTCGCCGAGGTTGCCAGCACCCACCACCGCGACCACGTACCCCTCACCGAGGCACTCGGATGAGCTCGGGTTCGCCCCCGCTACTGGCGGTGATCGGTGCTTACCTGGATCACCTTGCGGTGGAGCGGGGTACTTCGGCCAACACGCTAGACTCCTATGCCCGCGACCTGCGCCGCTACGGCGCCTACCTGGCGTCGATCGGGGTCATCGGGCTCGCTGAGGTGCGCGAGCAGCAGGTGATCGAGTTCCTTGCGGTGTTGCGCGACGGCACTGGTGGGCACCGGCCGTTGGCCTCATCGTCGGCGGCCCGGGCGCTGGTCGCGGCTCGCGGGCTGCATCGGTTTGCCTTTCGGGAGGGCCTGGTGTTGACGGACGTCGCGGCCGAGGTGCACCCACCGAGCCCGCCGAAACGATTGCCCAAGGCGCTGGGCGTGCACGATGTGCTGCGGTTGCTGGAGGCGTTTCCCGCCGACGGCGGGCCCCGTGCGCTGCGCGACCGGGCGCTGCTGGAAATGCTGTACTCCACTGGCGCGCGGATTTCCGAGACGGTCGGGCTCGATCGCGATGACATCGACGCCCCGGCGCGCACCGTGCTGCTCTGCGGCAAGGGTGGTAAGCAGCGGCTGGTGCCGGTAGGGCGACCGGCGCTGGCCGCGCTGGATGCCTACTTGGTTCGCGGCCGTCCCGCGTTCGCCGCGCGGGGGCGGGGCGTTCCCGCGGTTTTCCTCAACGCTCGTGGTGCCCGGCTGTCCCGGCAGAGTGCCTGGGCGGTGCTGCAGGAGGCCGCGGCTGCGACTGGGATCACAGCTGCGGTATCACCGCACACCCTGCGGCACTCCTTCGCCACGCATCTGCTGGAGGGCGGCGCGGATGTGCGGGTGGTGCAGGAACTGCTCGGTCATGCGTCGGTGACCACGACCCAGGTCTACACCCTCGTGACGGTGGACACCCTGCGTGAGGTCTACGCGACCGCCCACCCGCGGGCGCGTGGCTGACGCCCCGTGAGTGGCGATGCGAGGGATCACTCGCATCGCCACTCACGGGGTCCACAGCGAGGCGCATCGAAGGTGATTTTCGCCGCGGAATAGGCTTCCTGGGGATCCGCACCGCGCGGGGAAGGGGTTCCATGTCGAGCTGGGCGTCCGCGCAGCAGCCACTGGCTGTGCCGGAGCGGCCGATCTCGGGTGATGAGGGGGCCGCTGAGGACGGGATTGACCCTGTCGGGCGCCGGCGCCGCGCGGTGCCGCAGCCACCCCCGCTGGATCGGCACGGCCCGGCCCGTGTGATGGCGATCTGCAACCAGAAGGGCGGCGTCGGCAAGACCACCTCAACGATCAATCTGGGGGCCGCACTCACCGAGTACGGCCGCCGGGTGCTGCTGGTCGATTTCGACCCGCAGGGGGCGCTGTCGGTCGGGCTCGGGGTGGCCTCGCACCAACTGGACCGCACCATCTACAACCTGATCATGGAGCAGGGTGTGCCGGTGGAGGAGGTCGTCCGGTCCACGTCAGTGCCCGGCATGGACCTGTTACCCAGCAACATCGACCTGTCCGCCGCGGAAGTGCAACTGGTCACCGAGGTGGGCCGGGAACAGACATTGGGCCGAACCCTGCGGCCGCTGCTCCCGCATTACGACTTCATCCTGGTCGACTGCCAGCCGTCGCTGGGTCTGCTCACCATCAACGCGCTGGCCTGCGCGGACGGTGTGGTGATCCCGCTGGAGTGCGAGTTCTTCAGCCTGCGCGGGGTGGCGCTGCTCATCGACACCATCGACAAGGTGCGTGAGCGGCTCAATCCCAAGCTGGCGATCACCGGGATCCTCGCTACAATGTTTGATCCGCGTACGCTGCACGCCCGTGAGGTGATGACCCGCGTGGTGGAGGCTTTCGGTGACACCGTGTTCGATGCTGTGATCAACCGCACGGTGCGGTTTCCGGAGACCACCGTCGCCGGCGAGCCGATCACGCAGTGGGCGCCGAAATCCGCTGGCGCGAACGCGTATCGCAGGCTGGCGCGCGAGGTGATCGCGCGATGACGACGGTGGTGCCGCTGGCTACTTCTGCTGAATCCGGCCGCTTCACCGTGCGGCTGGACAACTTCGAGGGTCCGTTCGATCTGCTGCTGCAGCTCATCTCGCAGCAGCAGATGGACGTGACCGAAGTTGCGTTGCACCAGGTGACTGACGAGTTCATCGTGCACCTGCGCATGCTGGGCGAGTCCTTCGACCTGGACGAGACCACCGAGTTCCTGGTGGTTGCAGCGACCCTGCTGGACCTCAAGGCGGCGCGATTGCTGCCGTCGGCCGACGTCGAGGATGAAGCGGATCTCGCCCTGTTGGAGGCGCGGGACCTGCTGTTCGCGCGGCTGCTGCAGTACCGGGCCTACAAGCAGGTCGCGACGCTGTTCGCCGAGTTGGAGTCCGGAGCGTTGCGCCGTTACCCGCGGTCGGTGGCGATCGAGGAACGGTTCGCCGATCTGCTGCCCGAGGTGCTGCTCGGCGTCGATGCCGCCCGGTTCGCCGAGACCGCGGCCGCGGTGTTTCGGCCCAAGCTGCCGCCTACGGTGTCGTTGGAGCATCTGCACACCCCCCGGGTGTCGGTGCACGAGCATGCCGCCCTGCTGCGTACCCGGCTTGCCCGCGACGGCCAAGCGAGCTTCCGCAGCCTGGTCGCCGACTGCACGCACACCAGGGAGGTGGTCGCGCGCTTCCTGGCTTTGCTGGAGCTGTACCGTGCCGCGGTGGTGGTTTTCGACCAGATCGATCCGTTGGGTGATCTGCATGTTCGGTGGACGGGTGACTCCGAGCAGCCCACCGCGCTGGATTCTGACGAGGACGGGGACTACCGGTGAGCGAATCCGCGCCCGTCGTCGTCGCTGGAACTGGGGGGTCCGCAGAGAGCGGTGGACTGCCGGGGCTGACCAGTGATGGTGAGTTCGACGCCGCTCTGGAAGCATTGTTGCTGGTGGTGGACTCCCCGGTGGGTGCGGACGTGCTGGCCGGTGCGCTGGATCAGCCGCTGAGCCGGGTGGTCGACGCGTTGCATCGGTTACGGGACGGCTACGCCGATGCCGGCCGCGGTATCGACCTGCGCCAGGTGGCGCAGGGATGGCGGTTGTACACCCGTGATGTGCATGCACCGTTTGTGGAACGGCTGTTGCTGGATGGGCAGCGGGCCAGACTCACCCGGGCCGCTTTGGAGACCCTGGCCGTGGTGGCCTACCGCCAGCCGATCACCCGCTCGCGGGTCGCCGCGATCCGCGGAGTGAACGTCGACGGGGTGGTGCGCACCTTGTTGGCCCGCGGTCTGGTGACGGAGGTCGGGACTGACCCGGAGACCCATGGCACGCTGTACCGCACGACGGAGCTGTTCCTGGAGCGGCTCGGGCTGTCCTCGTTGGACGACCTACCTCCGATCGCCCCGCTGCTGCCCGACATCGACACTATCGATGATGTCCCCCGCTGAGACGATGGCTGCGTTGCCCCGGCTGCACAAGGTGCTCGCCCAGGCCGGGGTGGCCTCCCGGCGTGCCGCCGAGGAGATGATCGCCCGGGGTCGGGTCCAGGTGGACGGGGTCGTGGTGCGCGAGATGGGGGTGCGGGTCGACCCCGAGCGCGCTGCCATACATGTCGATGGTCTGCGGCTGGAACTGCGCTCCGACGTGGAACACCTGGCGTTGAACAAGCCCCGCGGAGTGCACTCGACGATGTCCGACGACCGCGGACGGCCCTGCGTGGGTGACTACGTGGCCGACCGGGCACAGCGCCTGTTCCACGTCGGTCGCCTCGATGCGGACACCGAAGGTCTGCTGCTGCTCACCAACGACGGCGAGCTGGCCCACCGGCTGATGCATCCCTCTTACCGGGTGCTCAAGACCTACCTGGCTGAGGTGCCCGGTCCGGTGTCCCGGGCCGTGGGCAGGATCTTGCGGGCCGGCGTGGAGTTCGACGACGGGTCGGTGGCGGTGGACGGATTTCGGGTCGTGCAGTCGCTGCCGGGCAAGGCATTGGTCGAGGTGGTGCTGCACGAAGGGCGCAAGCACATCGTGCGCCGGCTGCTCGCTGAGGTCGGGCATCCGGTGCAGCGCCTGGTGCGTACCGCGATCGCCGACGTCCGCCTCGGGGAGCAGCGTCCCGGGACGGTCCGGGTGCTGTCCCGTCCCGAGGTGGGTGCCCTCAACCGCGCGGTCGGCCGGTAGCTCGCTGGCTGTGGCGGGCACAATGGTCCCGTCAGCGAGCCGGGAGGTCAGTCAGGTGCAGCAGGGCGACGGATTGCGGGGCGTGGTGGTGGTGGACGGGCCTGCCGGTAGCGGGAAGTCCACTGTGGCCCGCCGGCTGGCGGCGTCGCTGGGTGCCCGGTACCTAGATACCGGTGCGATGTACCGAGCCGCCGCGTTGGGCGTGTTGCGAGCTGGTGTCGATCCCTGCCAGCCGGATGCCGTGTATGAGGTCACGTCGCGGCGGCACGTCGAGGTGGGCACTGACCCGGATCATCCTCGGGTACTGCTGGACGGTGCGGATGTCACGGTGGAGATCCGTGGCCCGGCGGTGACCACCGCGGTCAGTCCGGTCTCCGCGGTGCCCGAGGTGCGTCACCTGCTTGTCGCCTGGCAGCGCCAGATCATCCGGGACGTGATCACTGACGGCGGCGGGATCGTTGTGGAGGGGCGCGATATCGGGACTGTGGTGGTGCCCGACGCCCCGCTGAAGGTCTTTCTCACCGCGGACGCGGCGCAGCGGGCCGCGCGCCGGGCAGCCCAGGACGGCGTCGAGGACGTGATGGCGGTCCAGCGCGACGTTGAGCGCCGCGACCGGTTCGACTCCAGCCGGGCGGTGTCGCCGCTGTGCGCTGCCGAGGACGCCGTCGAGCTGGATACCACCGCGCTGGACGTTGCCGCTGTGCTGGGCACCCTGCGGGAGTTGGTGATCGAGCGCGGGCTGCTCGTCACGGTGGTTCGGGGCCGGCAGTGACACCGGACGGCACCTGGCTGTGGTTGCAGGGTCTCACACGCTGGATCGGGACCTGGTGCTTTTTCGTCGGGTACCGGCTGCGCGTGCACCGTCGGGATCGGATCCCGACCAGCGGACCTGTCGTGGTGGTGGCCAACTATAGCGCGATCGTCGACGGCCCACTGTTGTACGGGCTGCTGGGACGGCGTAGTTCGTTCCTGATCAAGCAGGAGATGTTCGCGGCCTCGGCCTGCCGCGCGCGATGCGGCCCAAAGGAGCGTGATGAGCAGTTCTGTGCCTGACGAGGGGATCTGGTCCAACGAGGCCGAATGGGCGGCATTCGATGACGTCGTAGCGGGTTCGGATCCCGAGCCGGAGGTGGCGCTCGAGCAGCCCGTGCTTGCGGTGGTGGGTCGCCCCAACGTGGGCAAGTCGACGCTGGTCAACCGGATCCTGGGCCGTCGCGAGGCGGTGGTGCAGGACGTGCCCGGAGTGACCAGAGACCGGGTGGCCTACGACGCGCTGTGGAACGGGCGCCGGTTCACCGTCGTGGACACCGGCGGGTGGCAGCCCGACGCGCGCGGCCTGCAGGCCGCTGTGGCCGGGCAGGCCGAGCTCGCGATGCGCACCGCCGATGCGGTGCTGCTGGTGGTTGACGCCACGGTGGGAGCCACCGCGGCGGAGGAGGCGGTGGCCCGGGTGCTGCTGCGCTCGTCCACCCCCGTTGTGCTGGCCGCCACCAAGGTGGATGACGACCGATTGGTCGCCGATACTGCCGCCCTGTGGTCGTTGGGGTTGGGCGAACCGCACCCGGTGAGCGGGTTGCACGGTCGTGGCACCGGTGATCTGCTCGACGCGGTGCTGGCGGCGTTACCCGCCTCGCCGCGGGACGTCGCGGGCCGGGCCGTGGGACCGCGTCGGGTCGCGCTGGTCGGTAAGCCCAACGTGGGCAAGTCGAGCTTGCTCAACCGGTTGGTAGGGGAGCAGCGTTCGGTGGTGCACGAGGTCGCCGGCACCACAGTGGACCCGGTCGATTCGTTGGTGGAGCTCGACGGCGAGGTGTGGCGGTTCGTGGACACCGCTGGACTGCGCAAGCGGGTGCGAACGGCCAGTGGTACTGAGTACTTCGCCTCGCTGCGCACCCGGGCGGCGATCGAGATGGCCGAGGTGGCCGTGGTGCTCGTCGACGCCAGCGAGCCGATCACCGAGCAGGACCAGCGGGTGATTACCGCGGTAGAGGAGTCCGGGCGAGCGCTGGTGCTGGCGTTTAACAAGTGGGACCTGGTCGATGCTGATCGACGCGCCGAACTGACCCGGGAGCTGGACCGGGATCTGGTCCGGGTGCGCTGGGCGGAGCGGGTGAACATCTCGGCGCACACCGGGCGGTCGGTGGGCAAACTCGCGCCGTTTCTGCGCACCGCCCTGGACTCCTGGGATCGTCGGGTACCCACCGGTCAGCTCAACGCGTGGTTATCGGAGCTGATCGCGGCGACGCCACCACCGGTGCGCGGCGGTCGGGCGCCCAAGGTGCTCTTCGCCACCCAGGCCGGCACCCGGCCGCCCACTTTCGTGCTGTTCACCACCGCGTTCCTCGAGGCCGGGTACCGGCGTTTCCTGGAACGGCGGCTACGAGAGACCTTCGGCTTCATCGGCACCCCGATACGCATCTCCGTCCGAGTCCGGGAACGCAGATCCGGGGCTCGGTGATCATCGCGCCTCGGGTGGCTGTTGAGGGGCGTTGCAGGTGATCCCAGGCTCTGCCCGAAGAGATATCGGTCACGACCATGGTTCGGTGGGCGGGACACCGGGCATGGTGAAGGCACGACCACGATACGAACGAAAGGTGCAGTGTGCCCGCCACGATCGAGGTGTTCTCCGACTTCGTCTGCCCGTTCTGCTACCTCGCTGAGCAACCGCTTGCGGACGCCGTCGAGGGTAGTGACGTGCAAATCTCCTGGCAGCCCTTCGAGCTGCGACCGGAACCCACGCCGACGTTGTGGCCCGAGGGCGACTACCTGCAGTCGACGTGGCAGCGAGTGGTCTACCCGATGGCCGAGCGGATGGGCGTCCCGATCGTGCTGTCCCGGGTATCGCCGCAGCCCTACAGCAGGCTGGCCTTCGAGGGTTTCGCCTACGCCGGGTATCATGGCGTAGGGCAGCGGTACGCCGAGCGGATATTCCGGGCGTTCTTCGTGGAGCAGCGCGATATCGGGCGGCCGGAGGTCCTGACCGACGTTGCTGCGGAACTCGGATTCGACGCCGACGACTTCAGCGCTGCGCTGGACTCCGGGCGCTACGCCGAGGCGCACCGGCGGGCGCTGCGCCGAGCCCGCGAGCTGCAGATCACGGTCGTGCCCACGTTCCTGTTCGACGGCCAGCGGCTGGAGGGTATGCCAACTGCGGAGGGCCTGCATCGGTTGCTCAACAGCGCGGTGGCACTCCGGTAGCCGTATTTGGGCTGCGCTAGGCTGTCTGAGCGCCCGAGAGGGCGTGGCCGGGACGTGGCGCAGCTTGGTAGCGCACTTGACTGGGGGTCAAGGGGTCGCAGGTTCGAATCCTGTCGTCCCGACAGTATTGTCGCAGGTCAGAGGTCAGATTCCCAGCCTGGGAATCTGACCTCTTGATCGTTTGTCATCAATTTGTCATCAGGATCAGTTGTCATGGGACAGCATGCCAGCAGCTAGTTTGGTAAGGCACGTCACAGGTCCAACCGTGTGGTGCGGTGTTCTGGCGCGGTGGCAACCTTGGGCAGCGGTACGAAGGTGACGCCGAGGACGTGGGGTAGCTCGGTGGTGGGGGCATGGTGGTCGATACTGAGGCTTGGGCGGCGGTCATGCGGTTGATGACGGTTAGCGGTGACGTTTGATCCGCGTCTGGCGGAGTTAGCATCTGCTGCGCCAACGCTCAGGCGGGACGAGGAGCCACCCGAGACGTGACACCGACCGACACCGACTTGCTTGTCATCACCTCGACCGCCGCGCAGGGGAGCAAAAGTGTGGATGGATCATCGTCAACACTCCAGAGGCTCCGGGCGGCGCTTCAGGGCGCATGGGCGTTGGCGCTCCCGGCATTCACCTTGGTCGCCGCATTCTCCGGAATCGTTCAGGTCGTGCAGGCGATCAAGAACCGCGAAATCTCTGTGCTCTTCGTCTCCATCATCCTTAGCTTGCTTGGCCCGGCGAAGCCGGGAAGATCATTTATGTCGCTGTAGTCGCCGGCTGGAGGAATGATGAGGGCGCTTGACAAACTTGGTGTGTTTTGGCTTCCTGGGCACGAAGAGAAGGCGCTGTCCGGACGCCTACAATTCGATCCAAAAGGTGACGGTATCACCCTTTCGCTTGTCGGTAGATTCGACAACGAACCAGATAATGGCGCTGAACAAAAATGTCGGATCATTGGTTGGCTAGGCAACGATAAGGTGACTTTGGACCGATGCTCCATGCTCGGAACAAAGACCCGCAGCTCCGGTATTGACGAAAGCAAGTACTACGCGATTCGGATGTTTGTTGGTCATCACTTTGATCTAGATGAGCTGACATTTCAATCGGCAACAATAGTATTGGTGGATTTGGATAGTTGGGTGGGTCGCAGCGGCATAACAGAAGAAAGAGGATATCGGCATCATCAATTCCTATATAGGATGAGCTTCACGCCCCTGCCGGAGGAGTCTCGCCCGTTCTCTCAGGGTCGAGTAACACTTGATTTTTCCTGGAAATCTAGGGGGGATTCAATCCATGGTGTCGCATTTCAACAGTGGCCAGTAATTAGGATCGAGTACAATCAGATGCAAGCGTTCGGCATCATCTATAGGGATGTCAGTCGCGTTCAGAATCTTATGATGCTATGCATCGATGCGCCAGCAGCGATAGATGACCTGATCTTGAAGCGATCTGATATGGCGCTCTCTGGTGAGGACTCTCGTCACGAGCAATCGATCGAGTTTTTCGCTTTACCACTCCGCCGATATGTTGAGCCACACGAACGCAAGCCGCACCCTCGACACCGGATGCTGCTTAATTTTGAAGAGCTGGGCGGCATAGCGACTATCGCGCGATGGCTTGATACATCACAAGGATTTCAGCGAGCGTTAGACTCATTCATGAGTATCAAGCACGCCAACGAGATGTTTGTTGAAAATAGTTTCCTCAACGTCACGTTCGCCGCTGAGGCATTTCATCGAACCATGCAAGACGCCCCGTACATGGATGAAGGGATGTTCGAGCGGCTCTTGAGCGTTTACCTAGAAAACACGCCCGAAGAGCATCGCCGTTGGCTTCGAGGAAAAGTCAGAAATGAGCCGACGCTCAGGAAAAGGTTGGAACGGCTCGCGGCAGGTTCCGGAGCTGCTACCCGTCCGCTAATCGGCGAAAAAGAGCGATGGGCGTACACGGTATCTCAGGTACGCAACGAGCTAACTCACCTTGGCAATAACTCGCGGATGTTTGACGGAGGTGATCTGACTTTCTTGACAGAGTCCGTCTATGCAGTCGTGCGGATATGCATGTTAATGGAGTGCGGCGTTTCACCGGAAACGCTAATCGAAAAGGTCAACTCGCCAACAATTACCTGGTATCGAGAACGTCTAAAAGAGACCATCGAGAGGGTGCGAAGCCAGTTCACGAGTAACTAACATCACGACTCGAAACCTAGCGAAACGGGCGTCACACCGAGAAGTGGTAGCAAGGGACTTCTTGATCGCGGCCAGGGTTCGCGGGTCCGGCGGGGTGCCCTTCGCGGTCGATCACGGTCGGAAAGTTGATCGGTGGGCGTGGCCAGGTGGGTGGTGGTGATGCGGCACATCAGATCACCGACCCGTTTTTACCCTTCAGTCGAACCCCAAGATGCAAGCCTCGCGTCGCACCACTGTTCCTGCGCGTGCTCGCGAATTTTGATGCTCGCCGCTACTGTTACGCACATGAGTAGTGGATCAGCTCCACTGTGGAGTGACGATCATGCTCGGAATGCTCGCGGTGCTGGGCACCGTCGGCGGCGCTTGGGGAGGGCAATGGATCGCAGCCAGAAGCGACGACAAGCGCTGGAAGCGCGAACTAGACCGAGAAAAGACTAGGTGGAAGCGCGAACGGGAACGCATTCCGGGCGCACCGACCGTCCGGGTCCGTCCGGCGCGGTATTGGTGCGTACGCCGAGGATACGGTGGCCATCGAGGTCGGTGATGAGTAGCTGCGCGGCGTAAATGGTTGGCTACTGTCGGTGGTGAAGGGTATAATTCTGCCCCGTTATGTCGAGCCCAGGCACGGAGTGATCGATGGGGAGAGCTAGTCGCCGCAAAGACCTACGTCGCAGCTTCGTGCGTCAGGCTGGTTACAAAGTAACGCCTCGGTCATTGAAGATTGCAGCCCGGCACGAGCAATTTGGTCGATCGGTAAGCTCTGAGCTTGCAGACTATGTGGCCGTCGGCCGACGTGGCCATGAATCGCTGAAATCTGCGATTGTCTCCCGTCATAATCAGCGCATGGAACGGGTGGGCTTGATCCACCCAGAACTCCGCCGACGTGCTCGATTGGTTGTGAATCAACTTTGCGGACTCGATTTGGGCCTGCGAGACCTCGGAGTAAATCTCGATAGATGGCCAGCTGACTACGGTGGCGGCTGGGTAAACCACCTTGCTTGGGGCGCAGATAGTCTCATATCAACGATACGCCTGCTTTCCGCAGGACAGCTAATCGGGTCGGCGCAGATCGTTCGATCGCAGCTGGAGCGCTGGTCCATCAACCTCGCCAACTCATCGTCCATCGATAGGTATCCTGGTGAATCGACGTCTGCTTATTACACACGACTTTGGGCTTGCATAGAACAAGACAGCCTAGTAATCAGTCCAGAAGACCGTCGGTCGACGACTGGAACGAGACGATCGCTGTCTGGTGACGAGATCGAGCCCGGCAAGCTCTATAACGAGCTCTCTAACGCACTTCACGGTCTCGGCCATGGGGCGGAGGCCGCGCGTGTCGAAGCCTGCGATTTGTTACAGCTGCACAGTCAATCGGACGCCTTGACTATGGGAAACCAGATTCTCGACGCCGTAGAACTTTGTATCGAGCGGTTAAGGACGTGCATTGCGACTACATTGATTGGGATTAATTGCGAAGCTCTACGCGTAGCGCAGTTTCTACACGTGTCGCAACTAAGTAGCCCTGCCGGCTCAAGCCCTTTCCCAGGCTGGAGTCTTTGGCCCCTCAACTTGGTAACCGGACTTTTGCCAGGCGTTGTCGCACGCCTCAGTGAATGCCATGAAGAAATTGGCCGTATTCATCGCGGTGAACGACCCGCCGGTCGACTATATCGGGATGACGAGATTAGCAACTTTTTCTTTCTTAGCCGGCGAGGTCAGGCTGCTAAGTGCGCATTGCTCGCGTTCGAGCAAGAAGCGCAGCAAACTGGCAAGCCCATCGACGCCGGTTATTTAATTGGACGAGAGAATCGGCTTGTCATTGTGGCCGAAGTGCTCGCCCTCATCGGCTTATGGCGGACGGATTGCGAGAATGCGCAAGCTGCTGCCGCAGTAGCGTCCTCGGCTCTGCGATCGGCATTCTGGCTATGGCTTGAAGACGATGACAGAGCTATGGGAATTTTACGGATCGCGCTTGAATCGTTGGCGCGACTTCGAACATGGTTTCGCAACGAACGTAAAGCGACCAAGCTGCAAAGTCGCATGAAGACAACACCGCGTGATTGGCTGGATGCCGCAGGCTGGAGTCGACTTCAATCATTGAATCTGGCGCTCGGCGAACTCGCGCATACCCGCACCAACCCCCGATGGGGTGGGGCACGCGGGCTTCTTGTGCAAGTATTGCCACCGGAGATTGATCCAAATTCCGCCCCTCAACGGGCACGCGGATTTACGCTCGACTCGATCGTTGAGCTCGGTGCGCAAGTTGCTCTCGAAGCAATTAAGTCGCTTTCATCGGACCTACACGTCTCCCTTGCGGGCCTTATGGAATCCACAGGGCTGCTAGATCCTAAAGTCACGCGTGCGTTGGAAGACTGGCTCTCACGCAACTGGGACAACCGCTCCTTCGATCTTGGGCCAGGCGACTTCCCTCAGCCATCGGAGGCTGAACTCGCGAGGATGATGGACGAACTGCGCAATAAACACATCGCGCGCCGTTCAGACCTTGTGGGGCTCGGTAACGCGATGCAGTGCCTGACCTGCGCTCTTCGTGCGCTGGTCGGTCGTGGATGATCGTCGGATGCTGCTGTTGTCGATCTTGTACCGGTTGGTGCGTCGTCTGCTCGGTCTGACCATGGTGCTGGTGCGGCGAGACCTGGGCAAAGATGCCGAACTGCTGGTCTTACGGCACGAGAACGCCATCTTGCGCCGCCAGATTGCCCGGGTGCGCTATACCCCCGCCGACCGGGCGTGGCTGGCCGCCTTGTCCCGGCTGCTGCCGCGCCGCCGCTGGGCCGAGGTCTTTCCGGTCACTCCCGCCACCATCCTGGCCTGGCACCGCAGGCTCGTCTCGCGAAAATGGGACTACACCGCACGCCGTCGACCCGGACGTCACCCGACCGCACCGGCGATCAAGAAACTCGTGATGCGCATGGCAACAGAGAACCCCACCTGGGGCCATCGGCGCGTGCAGGGCGAACTGGTCCGGCTCGGCCATCGCATCGCCGCCTCCACCGTGTGGCAGATCCTCCACGACGCCGGCATCGACCCAGCACCTCGCCGGTCCGGTTCGACCTGGAGACAGTTCCTCCTCACCCAAGCCAAGGGTGTCCTGACCGTGGACTTCGTGCACGTAGACACCGTGTTCCTCACCCGGATCTACGCGCTGATCGCGGTCGAGCATGGTTCTCGCCGAGCATCTCTGGTCGGAGTAACGGCGCACCCGACC
>DATEMN010000190.1:0-7507 GCA_035275565.1 Pseudonocardiaceae bacterium
GGAGGCGACCTCGACCCGGCCCATGGCGGCCGAGGCCGCGGGCAACGGGCCAGCCAGCAGCCGCCGTAAGGCGGGAGCCGGGACGGCAAGCACCACGGCGCCGACATCCAGCGGCTCTGGACGGCTCGAACTGCCCAGCTCCAGCCGCCAGCCATCGGGTGAGCGGGCCAGGCCACGCACCGGCCGCCCGAGCCACGGATGTACCCCCGAAGCGGCCACCAGCGCATCCACCAAAGCGCCAAGCCCACTGAGCAGGGTGCCGAACACGGGAGACCGGCCCCCGACGGGGGGCAGCACCGCAGCAGCCGCGGTGAGCAGCGACCCCGCACCACGGTCCAGCGCGGTGGCCACCGCCGGCAGAGTGGCGCGTAGCCCCAGTGCATCAGCGCGTCCCGCGTACACCCCTCCCAGCAACGGGTCGACCAGCCGGTCGACCAACTCGTCACCGGCCCGCTCCCGCAGCAGGATCCCGACCGCAGCATCGCCCCCAGGCTCCCACCACAGTGGCACCGTGGGTTCCACGGCCACCCTGGCCGTGCCCTGTGCGGACAGCAGACCAGCGACGTCGGCAGCGGCCCCGGGCAGGCCCAGCACGGTGCGGGTAGGCAGGGCCACGGTGCGACCACCGGCCCGCACCGTGGGGACCGCCGAGGTGGGGTGAGTCAGCTGCCTGCCCAACCCCAGCTCCTCGATCAGCCCGATCGCCTCCGGCCGGCGGATCAGGAACGCCTCCGCACCCACGTCCAACGGCAGGTCAGCGACCTCCACGGTGCGCAGCGCCCCGCCAAGCCGCCGCGAACCCTCCACGAGCACAATCTCGGCGGCCGGACCGAGCAGCGTGCGCAACCGGTACGCCGCGGTCAGCCCGGAGATCCCGCCGCCAACCACGGCGACCCGCGGGTGGCTCACAGCGAGTGCGCCAGCTCCACGATGCGCGTTAGCATGTCCGGATCGGTTTCCGGCAGCACACCGTGGCCGAGGTTGAGCACATGCGCGTCGGCCGCGCGCCCCTCAGCGATCACCCGGCGCGTCTCTCGCTCAACGGCCGGCCACCCGGCCAACAGCACCGCCGGGTCGAGGTTGCCCTGGAGCACGATCGGGCCGTGTGGGCGGACGGTGCGGACTCGCTGCGCGGCCACGTCGAGGGGGATCCGCCAATCCACCCCGACGACGTCCGCGCCGGCTTGGGTCATCGCGCCGAGCAGCTCCCCGGTGCCCACCCCGAAGTGGATCCGTGACAGGCCGGTAGCGGCCAGACCGGCGAACACCCGCGCTGAGTGCGGGAACACGAACTGCCGGTACTCCCGCTGCGACAGCGCCCCAGCCCAGGAGTCGAACAGCTGCACCGCGTCCACCCCGGCAGCTGCCTGCACCCGAAGGAAGGTGAGGGTGAGCTCGGCGAGCCGATCCAGCAACGCGTGCCAGACCTCGGGTTGCGAGTGCATAAGCGCCTTGGTGCGCTCGTGGTGGCGGCTGGGCCCACCCTCAACGAGGTACGAGGCCAGCGTGAACGGGGCGCCGGCGAAACCGATCAACGGGACCTGGCCCAGCTCGGCGACCAACAACCGCACCGCGACGGCGACCGGCTCGACTGCCTCAGGGTCCAGGGTAGGCAACGCCGTGACATCGGCAGCGCTGCGTACCGGGCTCTCTACCACCGGCCCAGTGCCGGGCACGATGTCGAGCCCGACGCCGGCAGCGTGCAGCGGCACCACGATGTCGCTGAACAGGATCGCGGCGTCCACCCCGTGCCGCCGCACGGGCTGCAGCGTGATCTCGCAGGCCAGCTCAGGAGTCATGCATGCCTGCAACATCGGCAAACCGGCCCGCACTTCGCGGTACTCGGGCAGCGACCGTCCAGCTTGTCTCATGAACCACACCGGCAACCGGTCCGGACGCACACCCCGAGCGGCGGACAGCAGTGACGCGTCGGGAAGAGACCGGCGGGCAGTGGCCGGTCCAGTGGTCCTGGTCATGTCAACGACCATCGTCGCATGTGCTCGAGCATGGCGGGACCCGGGGAGGTCGGCTCGAACTTCAGACCCGGCCCGGCGTGGCGCGCTGATCGACCGGCCCACTCGTGCGACGGTGTGCTCGGGGAGGAAGCCCCCCGGAAAAACCTCACAGTCCCGGCGGAGGTCTGCGTGTCACGGCGCGATGCCCAAGATCGGCAGGTCAGTATCGAAGTGGCCTGGTGCCCAGCGTGTGAGGCCGAACGCACAGTTGAGGTCATCGCGCTGGCCGGCGATCCCGAACCGGTCGCCGTCTGCGTGGACTGCGGTCTCGGAATCGAGACCTGGTGGTTGTTCGGACTGCTCGCGACGGCCCATGGAGCCGACCGCGGTGCGCAAGCATCGTGACCCCTCCCCCAGTTCCCCCGGTGACACCACACCCTGCACAGCGGCGTTTCGGCAAGACGGCTGGCGACGGTCCTCCTACAGTTCCTGGTGTGCCCGATCTGGCGGACGCCCCGGAGATCTTCCGCAGGGCAGTGGTCTCGCTGAACGCCGTGCGGCCGCGCCCTGAGCTGCGGTTCGAGGCGATCCCAGCGCCGCAGCGGCTGGCGCCATGGGCCTATGCCTGGGGCCTTGATCTTCCCGGCGCCGACCACGCTTCAGCGACCGGTCGGCTTGTGCTCCTGCACGACCCGGACGGCCAAGAGGCATGGGAGGGCACTCTGCGGCTGGTCGGCTTCGTCCGCGCCGAGTTGGACGCCGAGCTCGCCGGTGATCCGTTGCTCCCGGCCGTCGGCTGGTCCTGGCTCACCGACGCGCTAAGCAGCTTCGGCGCCGAGCACACCGCTCTCGGTGGCACGGTCACCCAGACCTCATCGACCCGGTTCGGCACCATCACCGGACCCGAGCGGGCGGATGATATCGAGCTGCGAGCGTCGTGGACCCCGACAGGCGACGGTCTCGCAGCGCATGGCCGAGCGTTCTGTGAACTGATGACAGCAGCCGCCGGGCTCCCACCGGTCGGAGTAGTGGCCCTCGGCACGAGCCTTGACTGATCAAGGCTTCGGCTCCTCGGCTCTCGTGAAGACCTGACCGAATTTTAGGTAAACACTCTCCGTCGTCTAACGCGGCTCTGGCGTTACCTGTCCCTGGCAGTCTCGCCTGATCGGGTGACCGTCGATCGCGGCTTTGGGAGCAGATCAGCAAGAACGTTCGTTCGTGGCTCCCCGTTAGGCCGCTCGGGCGGCTAGTCTCCCCCGTACGACACCATCTCTGGTCGAGCGGCGGCGCGGTTGCTCGGGCGGGGTCCCGGTGTGCGGTCGGGGGCACGACCGACTCCAGGGAGGTAGCGACGTGGCTGTTGTCGGATATGGCGCGACCGTCAGGTCCGCACCATCCGGCGCCTTGCCGGCGTCATTGGTCCCGCACCCGCGGGACGAACTGTTCACTGTGCTGGTGGTCGACGACCATCCGTTACTGCGTGAAGCGATCGCTTCACGCTTGGTAACGATGGGCGCCGTCACTGTGCATGAGGCTGCCTCGGTGGCCGAGGCGAGGACTCGAGCCCTCGCCTCGGGCCCGTGCGATCTCGCGATACTCGATCTGTCCCTGCCCGACGGTAGCGGCCTGGATCTGATCGGCGAGCTACGTAATCAAGGCTGGCCACGCATCGTCGTCCTCGCTTCGTCGGACGACCCGCACGCCGTCCGCACCGCGTTCCAGACCGGTGCGCAGGCATATCTACTCAAGTCAGCGTCCCCTTCGGTGGTCACCGACGGGGTGCGCCGAGTACTCGACGGCGGGGTGTACGCAGACCCGACGGTGGCACCGATGCTGGCATCCGGCACTCGGGTGCCCGGTACCGACAACACCCCCCGCGAGCTGTCCGCGAGGGAGGTCGAAGTACTTCAACTGGTCGCCGACGGCCAGTCCAACAAGGAGATCGGCGAGGCGCTGAACCTGTCCGCGCTCACCGTGAAGAGCCACCTATCCCGGATCGGGCGCAAACTCGGCACTGGTGACCGGGCGCAGATGGTCGCCTTGGCGATGCGTGCAGGGGTCATCCGCTGACCGAGACCACCCCGGTTCCGTTGCTGGCGCCGGCCGCCGGGGTGCCGCCGGTCGCCGCTTCCGCGACGGCGCTGGGCGCCGCAGTTGCCATGCTCGGTAGCGGCACCGGCCCAGTAGCCGTGGACACCGAACGCGCCTCGGGCTATCGCTACTGGCAGCGCGCCTATCTGATCCAGCTCCGGCGAGCGGGCGCGGGCACGGTCCTTATCGACCCGATCGGTCTCGACGACTTCTCCGGGCTCGCCGAGGTGCTCAACCCGCTGGAATGGGTACTGCACGCCGCGTCCCAGGACCTGCCGTGTCTGACCGAACTGGGGCTGCACCCCGAGGCGGTGTTCGACACCGAACTGGCCGCCCGGCTGGCCGGACTCGAGCGGGTCGGCCTAGCGGCGCTGGTCGAGGAACTGCTCGGTTATCAGCTGCAAAAGGGGCACGGCGCCGCCGATTGGTCCCGCCGGCCGCTACCCGCGGAGTGGCTGACCTACGCCGCACTCGATGTCGAACTGCTGCTGCCACTGCGGGCTGCAATCGCCGCCGAACTAGATGCCCAGGGCAAGTCGGACTGGGCCGCCGAGGAGTTCGAGGCGGTGCGGACCGCCGGTCCGCCCACGCCACGGGTCGATCCGTGGCGCCGGACCTCGGGAATGCACCGCGTGCACCGACCGCGCGACCTGGCCACGGTGCGTGAGCTGTGGCTAGCCCGCGAGCAGCTGGCCCGGCAACGCGACATCGCCCCAGGCCGAGTGCTGCCCGATTCCGCGATCATCGACGCGGCACTCGCCGATCCGCCGGACGAGGCCGCGCTGCTGTCTCGCCCGGTGTTCGGCGGTCGTGCGCAGCGTCGGCAGGTCAAGACCTGGCTGACCGCGTTACAGACCGCGAAGGCGTTGCCGGACGGTGAGCTACCCTCGGTGCGGGCCCAGGGCGGCAGCCCACCCCCGGTGAATCGCTGGCCGGACCGGGACCCGGCCGCAGCGGTCCGGCTCGTCGCAGCGCGTGCGGTGCTGACTGAGATCGCCGAGCACCACCGGCTGCCGGTGCAGAACCTGCTGCAGCCCGATTTGGTCCGCCGGCTGTGCTGGGAGCCCCCTGCGTCGCTGGATACCGCCGGACCGTTGGACGCCGAGGCGGTGGAGCGGGAACTCATCGCCGGTGGGGCCCGCCGGTGGCAACGCGAGCTGACCGCGCACCCCCTAGCCACCGCCCTCACCACCGCCAGTAGGTAGCCCTCCAAGAACTACCAACCCCGGTCACAAGCGCTGTAAACAGCTACCAACCCTGAGTGCCCAACCCCGAAGACACGTGAGTTGCCAGCACGGTTAACGCCAGCGTCGACAAGCACTGGCGGCAAACAGGTTGGTAGTCGTTAATGACGTCCCTGACCGGGGTTGGTAGTTCTTGAAGGGCTACCTAGGCGCGCAGCGCTGCGTAGGTCATCGCGTCCAGCAGGGCTAGCCAGGATGCTTCGACCACATTGCCGTGGACGCCGACGGTTGTCCACGTCGCGGTACCGTCGCTGGTGTCCACCAAGACCCGGGTCACCGCATCGGTGCCGTGCGTCCCCGGCAGGATGCGCACCTTGTAGTCGGACAATTCCACGGTCTTCAACCACGGTACGTGGACGTCCAAAGCCTGGCGCAATGCGGCATCCAGCGCATTGACCGGCCCGTTACCCTCCGCGGTGGCGATCACCCGTTCCCCGGCCACGTGCACCTTCACCGTCGCCTGGGCGACTACCTCGCCGTCGGCCTGATGGTCCACCACCACCCGATAGGACTCCAGCGCGAACGGCGGGGCGGGCGGCACCTCGTCAACCTCGTGGCGCACCAACAGCTCGAAGGAAGCGTCGGCGGCCTCGAAAGACCAGCCCTGAGACTCGAGTTCCTTGACCCGCGCGGTGACCACGCCGACTTCGGCCGAGCGTCCGGTCAGGTCCAGCCCCAGCTCGGCCCCCTTGAGCACGACGCTGGCCCGGCCGGCCATCTCGGTCACCAGCACCCGCTGCGAGTTGCCGACCACCGCGGGGTTTAGGTGGTTGTACAGCTCCGGATCCACTTTGATCGCACTCGCGTGCAGCCCCGCCTTGTGGGCGAAGGCCGACATCCCGACGTAGGCCTGGTGGGTGTCGGGAGCGAGGTTGGCGATCTCGGCCAGCGCATGCGAGGTCCGGGTCAGCTCGGCCATTCCGGACTCCGGGAGGACCGCCATCCCCAGTTTGGTGGCGAGGTTGCCGATGACGGCGAACAGATCCGCATTGCCGGTCCGCTCGCCGTAGCCGTTGGCGGTGCACTGCACATGGGAAGCCCCGGCCTGCACTGCGGCGACCGTGTTCGCCACCGCGCAGGCGGTGTCGTCCTGGCAGTGGATCCCGACCCGGAAACCCGTGCGGGCCACCACCTCGGCGACGGTCTCCGCGAGCTGTAGCGGCAGCTGTCCGCCGTTGGTGTCGCACAGCACCGCGACGTCGGCGCCGGCGGTAACACCGGCCTCGAGCACCTGCAGCGCGCAGTCCGCATCGAAGGCGTACCCGTCGAAGAAATGTTCGGCGTCGAGGAACACCCGCCGGCCCTCGGCAACGAGCAGGGCGACGGTGTCTCGGACCATCGCGCAGGCTTGCGCGACGTCTACCCGCAGCGCCCGCTCCACGTGCCGCCGGTCGGACTTGGCCACCAGAGTGATCACCGGGGCCTGGGAGTCGAGCAGCGCCTGCACCTGCGGATCGGCATCGACGGCCAGACCCGCTCGCCGGGTGGAGCCAAAGGCCACCAGCACGGCGTGGTTCAGCTCCAGCTCGCCGGCCCTAGCCCGGACGAAGAACTCGGTGTCCTTGGGCAGTGCACCGGGCCAGCCGCCCTCAATGAAGCCCACCCCCAGCGCGTCCAGCAGCCGGGCGACGGCGAGCTTGTCGGCCACCGAGTAGGAGATGCCCTCCCGCTGGGCGCCGTCGCGCAGAGTGGTGTCGTAGAGGTGGAAAACATCGCCAAGCGGGGTGCCGGCGGGGGCGGTTCGGGACATCGGCAAGTGCTCCCTGTGAGGATCGGGCAACAAAAAAGACCCCCCGCGGATGCGAGAGGTCTGCGCGTCGGGCGATGG
The DNA here is from genome assembly GCA_035275565.1 of Pseudonocardiaceae bacterium. Classification (GTDB taxonomy): domain Bacteria; phylum Actinomycetota; class Actinomycetes; order Mycobacteriales; family Pseudonocardiaceae. Next base: position 7,119 of record DATEMN010000190.1, read on the forward strand.
TGCCGTTACCCGACGCGCTCAGCGATAATGATCACACTGTGGCTGGTCACGAACGCAGTGTGGCATACCGGGTGCGGGAGGGCGACCTCGGGCCACCCTGCCGCGACCTGCCCATCAATCGCGACCTGCCCATCAATAATGCCGCTGCCCCGTCCATGCGCCATTCGGCCGCACAGCAGCCGCTCAGTTGGAGTAGCGCGCTCCACAGAAACAAAGCTTAGGCTTACCTCATGCAACCTGCATTCGCCATCTCCCCTAGTCAGGTTGAGGGACTGTGCTGATGGGCAGCAGCGATGATGTCCGGCAGGGCGCCGACGCCGCCGGAAAGTCCACGATCACCGAGGCAGACCTCGACGCCCTGCCCACCGCGACGCGGCAGTTCGATGTGG
>DATEMN010000191.1:0-4930 GCA_035275565.1 Pseudonocardiaceae bacterium
CGCGTACCTCGGCGCGGCGCGGCACGGCCATTGTCACGCCGGCCGGATTGTGAAAATTCGGGATGGTGTACAGGAACTTGGGGACGCGCCCCCGGGCGCGCAGCGACCGCAGGGCCGCGTCCAACTCGGCGGGTATCAACCCCTCGTCGTCCATCGGCACCTGCACCACCTGGGCCTGGTAGGAAGCGAAGGTGGTCAGTGCCCCGACGTAGGACGGTGCCTCGGCGAGCACCACGTCCCCCGGATCGCAGAAGATCCGGGTGACCATGTCCAGGGCCATCTGCGAGCCGACGGTCACCGTGACGTCGTCGGCGTGCGCCCGGATCCCCTCCAGGGCCATCACCTCGCAGATCTGCTCGCGTAGCTCCGCGGTGCCCTGCGCCGAGCCGTACTGCAGCGCCGTCATCCCTTCGGTGGCCACCAGGTGGGCGAGCTCACCGGCCAACGAGTGCAACGGGAGCGCGGGCAGGTAGGGCATGCCGCCAGCTAGGGAGACCACCTCGGGGCGGCTGGCCACCGCGAACAGTGCGCGGATCTCGGATGCGGTCATGCCTGCGGTGCGTTGCGCGTAACGGTGCAGGTGCGGATCGAGGTCGCGTTGAGTGGTCGGCTGGTCTGGCTGTTCGGGGATCGCTCTCGAGATCACGGCGGTGCCTTCGCTGCGGGTCGGGTCACCTGGCAGTGTAAAGCCCGCCACAGGTCGCCCGGCCGCCTTCACTCCGGATAGTCATCGGCATATGCTGCCCGGGGCGCTGGTGAGCGCTTGGTAGCACGTCTGTTCAGGAGGCCCGGTGTCGCGTCGAGTGGTCGGGGTCACTCTGGACAATCTTGATCTGCTGCCCAAGAGGTGCCGACGTTGCGTGTTCTGGGAGCTCGCGCCGCACATCCGGGAGCAAGCCGAGGAATTCGGCCAGACCGAGTTGGAGAAGGAGGCCTGGGTCTCCAGCGTGTTGCTGGAATGGGGCTCCTGCGGGCGGATCGTGATGTGCGGGGACGTGCCGGCCGGTTACGCGCTGTACGCCCCACCGGCCGCGGTGCCGCGGGCCGCGGCGTTTCCCACCTCGCCGGTCAGTGCGGATGCCGTGTTGCTCACCGCGCTGAAAGTGCTTCCAGAGTTCGGTGGTGGCGGGCTGGGCCGGATGCTGGTGCAGGCGGTCGCCAAGGATCTCACCCGGCGCGGCGTGAAGGCCATCGAGGCATTCGGTAACGCCCAGCCCGCGGAGGACTCCAGCTGCGTGATCCCGGCCGAGTTCTTAGCACAGGTCGGGTTCAAGACGGTGCACGCGCACCCGCGCTGGCCCCGGCTCCGCCTGGAACTGCGCACCGCGCTGACCTGGAAGGAAGACGTCGAGGCGGCGTTGGAGCGGCTGCTGACGTCGGTGACGATCCACACCGCCGAGCCCAGCCTGCGCCCAGCCTGAGGCGGTCGACCCGCCTACCGCCATTCGGAGCCGAATCGCGGTCGCGGGGACGATGCCGGGGCGCGGCCGTTACTCCGCGTGGGCTAGTTCGTGGCGCAGCAGATCGGCGAAGGTGAAGGTGCCGGTGGGCTGATCGTTTTTGCCCAGCAGGTAGAGCCGCTTCACAGCGACCAGCACCCCCTCGGCGACCACGTCGCGAAACGCCGGATCCAGGAGTTTCCGGCAGTCCTCGGGGTTGGTCAGGTAGCCGAGCTCGATGCGGACCGCGGGCATCCGGGTCATCCGCAGCAGTTCCCAGGTCTTGGGGTGAGTTCCGCAGTCAAGCATCCCGGTGCGGGCGGTCAGCTCGCGCTGAATGAACGCGGCCAGAGCCTCGCCGACCGTAGAGGTGGTGCCGTTGCCAGTCCCGAAGTGGAACGTCGCCAGGCCGTGCGCTAGTGCTGTGGGGTGCCCGTCGGTGTGCAGGGACAGCACCAGATCGGCGCGTGCGGTGTTGGCGAACGCGGCCCGCTCGGCCTCGGTGGGGCTATCGTCGGATCCGCGGGATAGCAGCGGCTCCATCCCGGTGGCGGCCATCCGGCCGACCAGCCGGCAGGCCAGATCCCACATCAGGTCCGCCTCAGCGGTACCGTCCACCACAATGCCCTGGTCGGATCCGCCGTGGCAGGGGTCGATGACGATCCGTTTGCCGCGCAGCGCAGGCCCCGCTCGACGGACCTGTTCCTGCTCGCGGAGCAAGACCGGTCTGCCACCGCGAACCTTGGGCTGCAGCTGGCGCAGCGCTCGCACTGTGCCGGGCCCGCACGTCCCGTCTACCAGCAGGCCGTAGTCGCGTTGGAAGCTGCGCAGCGCCATCTCGGTCTGGAGGCCGAAGCTTCCGTCAGCGCGGCCGGCGTCATAGCCCAGCTCGAGTAACCGTTCCTGCAGCGTGAACACGTCATCCCCGCGCATCGGGCAGGTGATGATACAGCTGAGTGTGCGGCATCCCAGCTCCAGACGCGCGTCGCACAGTGCCTGGTGGGTGGCGAGTCCCACGACACCATCGGTGATCAACCCGCGGGCTTGCTGGAAGGTCCGAACGGCGTGTTCCATGGCGACGTCGAAGACGGCTGGGTTCGAGGAACTCGACGTCGCGGGAAGCAGCCCCTGCGAGGTCAGCATCGCTGTCACCTCCGCTACCGCCGGTCCAACGTCGCCGCGGCGCAGCAGCTGCATGCACCCCTCACTTCAGATCAGGCGCCGTAGCTCCTGGAGAGCATCGAGCGCGGGGACTTACCCCTCATTGTGCCCCGCGTCACGAAAAGCCGGTTCGTGGGGCCGGCCGATCCTGCTCCCTGGCCCATGTTGTAAGACGTGCCTCCGGGGGCCTCGGTTGCTTGTCGAGGTAGGTGCCGGCGCGGGTCGGGTCTTCGCTGGTCAGATGTAGTCGGCCAGATCTTGCAGCAGCGCATCCTTGGGCTTGGCACCGATAATCTGCTTGACCGGTTTGCCGTTGGCGAACAAGATCATGGTCGGGATCGACATGATCTGGTAGTCCCGAGGGGTGCTGGGGTTGGCGTCAATGTCCATCTTGGCGATGGTGATCTTCTCGACGTGTTCCGAGGCGATCTCCTCGAGCACCGGCGCCACCATTTTGCACGGACCGCACCAGGTCGCCCAGAAATCCACCAGTACCGGCTTGTCGCTACCGAGCACGTCGTCGGCGAACGACTTATCGGTCACGGTCACGGTCACGGTCGACGTGCTTGCCATGACATCTCCTGTCGGGAGTCTGGGGATCTGGGGTGATCAGAACTGCGTACCGTAGCCGCCACCGACGAACTCGGCGGCCCGCTGGGCGCTCGGAGCCTCGGCGTGCTCGGCGAGCCAGCGCTCGGCGTCGATCGCGGCCGCGCAGCCGGTGCCCGCGGCGGTGACCGCCTGCCGGTAGGTGTGGTCCACCAGGTCCCCCGCGGCGAAGACACCGTCCACGCTGGTGGCCGTGCTCGGTGCGTTGACCACCACGTAACCCGCTGCGTCGGTGTCCACCTGGTCGCGGACCAGCTCGCTGCGTGGGTCGTGGCCGATCGCCACGAACATCCCGGTCGCCTCCAGCGTCGAACCGTCGGAGAGCGCCAGGCCGGTGACGCCACGTTCGCCCAGCACGTGGTCGACGGTCACCCCGGTACGCCAGTGGATCTTCTCGTTGTTCCGGGCGCGCTCAAGCATGATCTTGGAGGCGCGGAACTCGTCGCGCCGGTGCACCACGGTCACCGACCGCGCGAACCGGGTGAGGAAGGTGGCTTCCTCCATCGCCGAGTCCCCACCGCCGATGACGGCGATGTCCTGGTCACGGAAGAAGAAGCCGTCGCAGGTCGCACACGAGCTGACCCCCCGGCCGAGCAGCTCCTGCTCGCCGGGCACATTCAGGTAGCGTGGTTGCGCGCCCATCGCGAGGATGACCGACCGGGCGAGATGGGTAGTCCCATCGACCTCGACCCGCTTGACGTCACCGGTCAGGTCGACCGATGTGATGTCTCTGGCCTGCAGCTCAGCACCGAAGCGCTCGGCCTGGGCGCGGAACTGCTCCATCAGATCCGGGCCCATGATCCCGTCACGGAACCCCGGGTAGTTCTCCACCTCGGTGGTGGTCATCAGGGCGCCGCCGTACTGGCTTCCCTCGAAGACCAGTGGCTCCAGCTGCGCCCGCCCGGTGTAGATCGCGGCTGTGTAGCCAGCTGGGCCCGAACCGATGATGATGACGTCCCTGATCTGTTCGCGCACGTTGGACACAACACGATCCTACGGATCGATGTTCCCGCCCCAGTTGGCCGCTCTCCAAGTACCGCCAACCCGGGTAGTTGGTGCTCTTAACGGCTACCAACGTCAGGTCTCGCGTGGCGAGCCGCTACTGGATGAGTGATTCCGTGACAGTGGATCAGTCGCCGTAGGCGGTCAAAGATCGTTTGCTGGGAGGGGGAGAGCAGCCGATGAGCCGGCCCGGCGGTCACTGGTCGACCGCGACACACCTCGCAGCGAGTTGAACCCGGCCGGCACGGTGATAACGCAGCGCATCAAAATCCACGGGACGGTCGATGAGCGCGGCAGACGTCGATAGCGTCACGCCACTGACGGACTTCCGACCTAGCAGATCGTCGGTGTGCCCCGATGGGTTGGTAGCCGTTTGCGACGGCGCCGGGGCGGGTTGGTAGCTCTTGAAGGGCGGCCAATGTCAGGGGAGTGCTACGCAGTGTGGGTCCACCACGAGCAGGCGGAACTGGCCTATCTGGGGGGTGGGTAGCACGAGGAGCACGCCGGGTCGGCCGTCGAGGGTGACTTCGCGGGCACCCAGTGGCTTGTCTGCAACGGGCACATTGTTGGCGGCCAGGCAGCGCTGTAGCGCTTCTGGCTGGGACAGCGGGCCGTAGTCGCGGGCGCCCAGCGCGTGCTCCAGCGCACCACTGAGGTCACCGCTGGACAGCACCAGCGGAGTCGGGGGTGAAACCGCGGCGGCGCCCAGCGCGTCGCCA